>DATKIB010000116.1:0-31522 GCA_035509915.1 Acidimicrobiales bacterium
CCCCCACGAGCACCTCGCCCGACTTCGAGAAGCCGACGACGGACGGCGTCGTACGCCCTCCCTCGGCGTTGGGGATGACGACTGGCTCTCCGGCCTCCAGGACGCTCACGACGGAGTTGGTCGTCCCGAGGTCGATTCCGACAGGCTTCGGCATTTCTATGTCCCTCCAGATCTCGTGGCTCGTGTCCCGGCCTCCCGGCCGGGTGCTCCTGGCCCCTGCTCCTTTGATATCTACTTGACTGAGATCAGTATAGCGAACTTGAGTGTGTTCGTATCAAGATTTTCCCTGAATGGCCGCCTCGGCCCCTACCGGGGCGAAAGCCCAGGTAGAGGGCCCTCCCAGAACCGGCGGGTAGGATCCAGGGCGTGCCCGAGCTGGTCCTGCTGCGCCACGGAGAGTCGACCTGGAACGCCGAGAACCTCTTCACAGGCTGGACCGACGTAGACCTGACCCCGAGGGGCGAGGCCGAAGCCGCAGGCGCCGGGCGCCTTTTGCGCGAGGAGCAGGCGAGGGGACTCGACCTGCAGGTGGTCCACACCTCGGTGCTGACCCGGGCGGTCCGCACCGCCAATCTGACCCTCGACACCCTGGGCCGGGCGTGGCTCCCGGTTCGCAGGCACTGGCGCCTCAACGAGCGCCACTACGGGGCTCTACAAGGCAAGAACAAGAAGGAGACGACCGAGGAATTCGGCATCGACCAGGTGAAGCTGTGGCGACGCAGCTACTCGACTCCCCCTCCGCCGCTGTCGGTCTACGACGACCGCCATCCGATCCACGACGTGCGCTACCGCGACCTCCCCGCCGACGCACTGCCGGCCACCGAATGCCTGGCCGACGTGCTCGAGCGCCTGCTGCCCTACTGGTTCGACTCGATGGTCCCGGACCTGCGCGCCTTCGGCGCCGTGCTCGTCGTCGCCCACGGAAACTCGATCCGCGCCCTCGTCAAGCACTTGAAAGCCGTCTCCGACGAGGACATCGTGGACCTGGAGGTCCCTACGGGTGTGCCCTGGGTGTTCCGGCTCGACGAGACGCTCGCCGTCAGCGACGACCACTTCCTGGGCGACCCGGCTGCGGTGGCCGAGGCGGCCGCCGCTGTGGCGCGCCAAGCCGGCTAGTTCGCCTGTCGCTTCGTCCCCTCACCGACGTGCGCGCTGAGGACGAGGGCAACGCCTATATGGCGTCCTTCCCGCGCTCTCCGGTGCGGACCCGCACGACCGATTCGACCGGTACGACCCACACCTTCCCGTCACCGATCTTGCCGGTGGCCGAGTGCGTGACGATGGCGTCGACCACCTCGTCGGCCTGGGCATCGTCGACGAGGACCTCGACGCGCAGCTTCGGGACGAAGTCGATCTCGTACTCGGCACCGCGGTAGACCTCGGTGTGGCCGCGCTGGCGGCCGAAACCTTGCGCCTCGGTGAGCGTCATGCCAGAGACCCCCAGAGTCTTGAGAGCCTCCTTGACCTCGCCGAGCTTGAAGGGCTTCAGGACAGCAACGATCAGCTTCACGATTGATCCCCTTTCGTCCTGATCGCCCTAAGACCGCGCGTCCGGTGGTGGCGACGGGTCCGACGATATCGTCGGCGGGGACGGGCTCCCGACCTCCAGGCCCGCGAGGGCAAACGCCCCCGCGCCGGGCCCGCCGCCTCCCACGCGCTCGGCGAGCGGCTCGTCGGGGAAGGCCTCCTCGTCGTGGATCGCCAGGTCGCCGATCTCGAGGACCTCGTCCTTGTAACGGGCGCCGCGCAGGACGAAGCCGATGATCTTCATCAATATGAACGTAGCGAGCGCAGACCAGAAGATGACGAAGAGGGCGGCTCTGAACTGCTCCCACAGCTGGTGCGCCGAGCCGGTGTACATCAGCCCGCTCACCGAGAAGGGAACGCAATGCGCGGAGGTGCTCGCGTAGGCCTGCGCCGAGGTGTTGACCACCTGCCCGGCCGAGTTCAGGTGCCCGCAGCCGTACTCGATCATGTTCGGGTCACCGAATATCCCCAACAACAGACCGCCGAAGAGCCCCGCGATACCGTGCGTGTAGATCACGCCGAGCGCGTCGTCGACCCTGCTGAAGGGCCTGACCTTGGACAAGTAGTTCCAGGCGAACCAGACGATCGCGCAGCAGATCACTCCGACCGCCAGCGCGCCCCATCCGTTCACCCAGCCTGCACAGGGTGTGATCCCGACCAGCCCGCAGATCATGCCGTTGACCCCGCCCAGGAACGTCGGTTTCTTGGACTTGGTGAACAGCCCGTCCATCGCCATCCAGGTGAGGACGCCGGCGGCGGTCGCCAGGTTGGTGTTGACCACCGCCGCGGCCATGCTGGAGCCGGCGTAGTAGGGGTCCCCGCCGTTGAAGCCGTTCCAGCCGAGCCAGAGGATTCCCGCGCCCACCGCGGCCATCACGAGGTTGTTCGGCAAGGCGTTCGTTCGGTCCCGCGCCAATCGGGGCCCCAGGATCCAGGCCGCGACGAACCCCGACACACCTGCGGACATGTGGATGACGAACCCGCCGGAGAAGTCGAGCGAGCCCTCCTGGGCGAAGTAGCCGCCGCCCCAGAGCAGGAACGCATCGATGCCGTAGACGAATGTCGACCACAGCGGCACGAGCATGCACCAGGCGCTGAACTTGATCCTGCCGAGCACGCTCCCGAGAAAGAGCAGCGGCGTGATCGCGCCGAAGACGAACTGGAAGTAGGCAAGGGAGTCGGTCGGGAAGTGGAAGGGGATGATCGTGTTGGCCGCGGAGACCGCCTGCCCCTGCTCGCCGACGCTGTTGGTGATCTGCCCCGGCTTGCCGACCAAATTCTCGAAGAAGTGCTTCACCCAGCCGACACCGCTCAACTGTGTCTGGATCCCGTTGTGCACGCCCCCTCCGATGGAGGTGGCGCCGAAACCCATCTTGTAGGTCCAGAGCACCCATGCGACGAGTACCAGCGAGAAGCCGGCGAACATCATCGCCAGGACGTTCACCGCCCACTTCTTCGGGACGATCGACGCGTAGAGAACCGCCAGGCCGGGCAGGCTCATCAGGCCGACGAACGTGGCAGCGGTGATCTGCCAGGTGTTGTCGCCGGTGTTGAGCCAGCTGGGATAGGGAACCGGTACTGCAGCGCCTAGCAGGTGCACCACGGCTCTAGCTCTCCTCTCGTTCCTTCTTCGACTGCCTCACGGGCGGCGCGCGCCATGGGCGTGGGCGTCACACGACGGCGGGTGCGCCAGGGCCACGGCGGGCGTTCGCCCTGCCGCCCCAAGGATGCAGTGCGGGGATTTCCGCACAGTCAATGCAGTGTTACCAGCGCGTGAACAGAAGGGCCCGGGTGGGCCCTCGCCGCTACGATCGCCGGATCGCGGCGGGACCGAAACCGATGATGACCCTGCGGGGGGCGGGCGTGGAGGTGGACGTCCGGAAGGTCGGCCGCGTGCTCGTCGTCGGCTGCCTGGTGGCCCTCGCCGTCGTGTCCACGATCCTCTTCGTGGCGGGCGCTCGTAAGAACTCCCAGATCGCGCAGCTCCACGAGCACGGGGTCGTGGTCGAGGTCACCGTCACCCGTTGCCTCGGTCTGCTGGGGGGCAGCGGCTCCAACGCCGCCGGGTACGCGTGCAACGGGACGTACGCGCTCGACGGCCACCGGTACTCCGAGGCCATCCCGGGCGACGCCCTCCTCGCTCCGGGATCGACGATCCGTGGCGTGGCTGTCGCGGGCGACCCGGGTCTCCTGTCGACTCCGGCCGCGGTGGCCGCCCAGCACACTTCGTGGAACGTGTTCGCGGTGCCGGCGGTCCTGTCGGGGGTGCTGGCGGTGTCAGCCGGCTCGCTGCTGCTTGTCAGGCTTCGACGAAGACCTCTTGGCTGACTGGGAGCGCTTCGACGACGCCGGGCGCCGCGCAGCCGGCGGCGGAGGCGTGTAGCGCTTGTTCGGCTGGGGCCGGGGGGCGCCGGGGGCGTACCCTGCCCTGCCGTTCGAGCCGGCGCGCGACGTCCCCCCGCCCGTCGCCTCCCGGTAGTCGCGGTGCAGCCGGTAGGCGCGCACGAGCAGCCAGGCCCCGACCATCACGAACGGGACCCCAAATCCCCAGTACTTGAGGTTGAAGATGGCGAGGCCGTAGACGGCTGTGACCATGCCCAGGTAGAGGCGCTTTCGGAACCAGGCTGTGGCGAGCATCACAACCGACAGGCCGAGCAGCACGATGATCAGCTCGTGGTAGTCCGACACCGGCACGTGCTGCTTGCCGGCGGGGTCGTGGGCGATGAGGTTGTCGATGACGATGAGGCCGATGGCGGCGGCCACCGGTGCCGCGAGGAGGCCGATGGCCCGCTCCTTGTCGTTGGCGTGGCGGTCCGCGTCCCCGAGCTCCTCCAGCGACATCCCGTCGGACGGCCTGGCCGGCGGGGGGGCGTCGGGATCGGGCGGCTTCAAGATGGCGCCGCGCAGCCGTTCGCCCAGGGCGGGCTTCTCGCGGTCGTGGTTCACACGAGGGAGGGCGAGCAGGAAGCGCTGCCAGATACCCAGCTGGGGAAGGCCGCTACCCGCCGGCGCGTCGGGATCGCGACCATCTGGCACCAGCGAAGGCTAGCGCGCGTCCCGGTTGGCACCCGCTGGGGGTCGATCGGCTACCTCGCCCTGCGGGCCGGCCCGGCCGAGCAGGCGCGAGCTGTGGCCGGCTGGGTAGCCTCGGTCCATGGCGACCCGATCGAAGAACCTCGACCTCGGCGACATCTGGCTGTTTTCTGCGTGCTCAGCCAGTCAGCTACGAACGATAAGGCGCGCGGTAGAGGAGATCAGCGTGCCGGCCGGGTCGGTGTTGGTGGAGGAGGGCACGGTCGGGCGCGAGTTCTTCTTCATCGTCTCCGGTAAAGCCTCGGTACGCCGCAAGGGACGGAAGATCGCCACGTTGGAACCTGGCCAGTACTTCGGCGAGCTCGCGCTGCTCGATCGAAAGCCGCGCTCGGCGACCATCGTGTCCGAGACCGAGATGACGGTCCTCGTCCTCGAGCAACGCGCCTTCAACGGACTGCTCGACGCGATGCCCGCTATTTCCCACAAGCTGCTCGTGGCGATGTCGCAGCGCCTGCGAGAGGCAGACGCCAAGGCTTTTACCTAGTCAGAGAGGATCGAGGCCTCGACCACCTGGGAGAGGTCCAGCACGCGAACGTCGTCCTCGCGCTGGCGGGCCTTGACGGCGTCGTCGAGCATGATCAAGCAGTAGGGGCAAGCAGTCGACACGACATCGGCCCCGGTGGAGAGAGCCTCGTCGGTGCGCTCCAGGTTGATCCTCTTGCCGAGCTTCTCCTCCATCCACATGCGCGCGCCCCCGGCGCCGCAGCAGAAGCTCTTCTCGCGACAGCGGTGCATCTCGATCTGCTTCACCCCCGAGACCGAGTCGAGGACGTTGCGCGGCTCGTCGAAGACGCGGTTGTGGCGGCCCAGGTAGCACGGATCGTGGTAGGTGACTGTCGCTTCCATCGTCCCCGGGGACAGGCGCTTCTCGGCGACCAGGTGGCTGAGCAGCTGGGAGTGGTGGATCACCTCGAAATTTCCACCCAGATCGGGGTACTCGCGTGAAAGCGAGTTGAAGCAGTGGGGGCAGGAGGCGACGACCTTCTTTGCTCCGACCTCTTGGAGGGTGGCGATGTTCTGCCTTCCCATCTCCTGATACAGGTACTCGTTGCCGAGCCGGCGCGCCGGGTCGCCGGTGCAGCTCTCACGTGGCCCAAGGATCGCGAACCGCACGCCCGCCCGGTGCAGGAGCCGCGCTGTCGCCTGCGTTGCCTTACGGGCCCGCTCGTCGAGTGCGCCCGCGCATCCCACCCAGTAGAGGTATTCGATGTCGTCGGGTATCGACCCGTCGACGACGGGCACCTCGAAGTCGAGCCCCTCGGTCCAGTCGGTGCGCTTGGCGGCACCGAGACCCCAGGGGTCACCCTGGTTCTCGATGTTGCGCAGCATCAGCCCCGCTTCGCTCGGGAAGCGCGACTCCATGAGGACCTCGTAGCGGCGCATCTCCACGATGGTGTCCACGTGCTCGATGTCGACGGGGCAAGCTTCGACGCACGCCCCGCAGGTGACGCAGGACCACAGGACGTCGTCCTCGATGGTCCTGGGCACCAGAGTGGGGGCGTCAGCCTTGGTGGGGGCCCCGTCTGAACCGCCGTCCTCGTTGGGCCCGTCGGGGTGAGCCAGCTGGGCTTTCGAGCCGACTAGACGGGGAGCGGACTCGAAGAGATTGTCCCTGAGCCCCATGATCAGAAGCTTCGGGTTGAGCGGCTTGCCGGTGTTCCAAGCAGGGCACTGGTCTTGGCACCGCCCGCACTCGGTGCAGGTGAACGTGTCGAGCAGCTGCTTCCAGCTGAGGTCCTCGATGTGGCCCGCGCCGAAGACCGTGTCCTCGGAGATGTTCTCCATGTCCATGTCCGGAGTGTTGTAGAGCGCTCCGAGGGCCCGGGGGCGGCGCGATGTGGCCACGTTGATCGGCGCCATCACGATGTGCAGGTGCTTCGAGTACGACAGGAACACCAGGAAGCCCATGACGATGGCGATGTTCAGGATGATGAAGACCGTCTCGAGGCTCTGGGCGGCGCCGAAAGACAGTCCCGCGAACGCCCGGCCGATGCCGTGCGAGGCGAACGCCCACCAGCCGTACGGGAAGTGGCCAGTGCGGGTCTGCGCGGCGCGGTACAGCAGGAGGGTGACCATCACGCCGCCGATCATCGCCAGGGTCACCCATGCGGCGTCGAGGTGGGAGCCGTAGAAGCGTGAGGCACGATCACGACGGGCCGGGGAGTTGGTCAGGCGGATCACCGCGAAGACAACGAGAGCCAGCAGCACCGCGCAGGCGAAGAAGTCCTCGATGAAACCGAGGGCTGCGGTTTGCCCGATCAGGGGGACGTGGAAGGTCTTGTCGAAAAGATCGCCGAAAGCCTCGAGGATGGTGAACAGCAGGATCGTGAAGCCCCAGAAGGTAAAGGCGTGGGCGAGTCCCGGCACCTTCTTCTTGAGGAGCTTTCGCTGTCCGCCCACCTCCACGAGCTCCGCCCAGATGCGGGCGGGCACGTTGCGAAAGCGTGCCGGGTCCGGCCGGCCGACTCTCACGAGGCTGAACAGATAGAGAAACCGTCGACCGGCGATGCCGATGGCGAGGGCGGTCACCACCATGCCAAGGACGATTCGGATTGTCACGTTGGTTGAACTTAGGCCCTCGGCTTCCGCGCGTGTAGTGGCCGTCATACGACCGTGAGTCGGAGAGGCTGGTGGAGTCCCTGCAGCAGTCTTGGCAGGGGCTCCTACCTGGAGATTTCCCCCCCACCACACCCCACCGATGAGGGCGCTCAGGTCGGCGTCGATCCTCCCCCGGGTCGGGGGTCAGATCGGTCATCCGGGTTGCGCACAGGGCGTGCCAGGTACGGGGGAGCGCCGCGAAGATAGTGTGGCCGGCCACCAGCGGGCGTAGTTCAGCGGCAGAACATCAGCTTCCCAAGCTGAGAACGCGAGTTCGATTCTCGTCGCCCGCTCTCGTCGGAGTCCTGGTCAGAGGCGTGGCCACCTGAGCCGTCGTCCGTGGGGTCGTCGGCCATGGCGCGTTCATGGCGCGTCCGCTGTGCCGTGGCCCGCTGTCGACGGGCTATCCGGGCCTCGTCGATCGGTGTGACGTTGTCGACTAGCGCCGCCGGCGCTCGCGCCGGCGTTGCCGCCTCGTCCGGTGTCTCAGATCCTTCTTCCGACAACTGTCGGCCGGCTGCCACCATGGCGTCGAGGGCTTCGGCAATGGCCATGTCGCGCTTGCGCGTAGCGTGCTGGTACCGAAGGGCAGCCTCGGCGCTGGCGTGACCCATCCGGACCATGAGCTCCCGGGTACTGGCCCCAGTGGCCGCCGCAAGGGTGTTGCCGGTATGCCGGAGGTCGTGGAAGTGGAGGTGCTGGAGGCCCCTCGCCCGCCGCGCCCGGTCCCAGGCCCGTTGGATCACCGCGCGTCGCAGCGGTCCACCGTGGGCGCCACGGAAGAGTCGTCCCGCCGCCCCGGGTTCGGCATACCGCTCGAGATGCATGGTCAGCTCCTCGAGCATGAAGGCAGGGAGGCTGATCACCCGGCGCCCGGCTTCGCTCTTGGGCGGTCCGACAAGGTAACCGCCGTCGGCTAACTCCTGCAGCTGCTCGACGACGGTGACGGTGCCGACGTCGATATCCACCCTCTCCCGGGTGAGCGCAAGGAGTTCGCCTATGCGAAGCCCGGCGAAAGTCGCCAGTAGCACCGCCAACCGGTACTGGCCGCCGATCTCGTCAGCAAGAGCGAACACGTCCTCGACGGTCGTGATCGGTCGCTCGGCGCTGCGAGCTACGCCGCCACCCTTGATGGTGCAGGGATTCCTCACGATGACACCGTCGTCTACCGCCGTGGAGAGGATGGTGCGCAACAGGCGGTAGGCCTTGGCACACGTCGACTGAGCCAGACCCTTCTCGAAGAGGCTGGCGTACCAGTACCGCACAGCGGCACTGGTGATCGCGCTGATCTCCTTCTTCCCGAGCGCGGGAAGGACATGCAGGCGCAGGGTGAGCTCGTAGAGATCTCGGGTCCTGGGCCGGATGCCTACCCTGGTCTTGAGCCAACTGGTGGCGTATTCGCTCAGCAGCACCTTTCCTTGGCGGGGATCCACCCATGTGCCCCGGCCCTGATCCGTGCGCTCCTCGGAGGAGAAGTCCTCCGCCTCCTTCTTCGTCCGGAACGTGCGCTTGTAGTGACGGCCCGAGGGATCCCGCCTGCGCACGTCGTAGACGACCTGCCCGTCAGCCAGCTTCCTGGTGTTGATGCTCATCGTCCGCCCCTTGGCGTGCAGCGACGACGTTCCTGGCGCGCTCTGACATCAGGGATCGGTGGGGACGAGCGCACGATCATCCCGGCTTCATTCTGCCTGGCGGGTGTCCAGCTGGCCCGAGCCACCCGACAGCGTCTCGACGAACCTGGCCAGAGCTCCGGCCGGGACCCGACGGGCCCGACCAACCCGGACCGATTCGAGGACGCCGTCGGCCATGAGCTCGTAGACCTTTGTCCGCCCCAGGGACAGGAGCTCACCTGCCTCTTCCGCAGTGAGCAGCACTTTCTCCATCATCCGGCCTCCACGAGCTCAGTGTGCCGCTGCTCCCGGGCGGACCGTCTGGCCGACTCCAGCGCCCGGCGGGCCTGCTCGGCCAAGTAGGCGTCGCCCGGCGTGGACCAACCTGTCCCGACGAAGGTCCAAGAGGCCTCGAGCCCTCCCAGCCTGTGAGCGTTTACTTGCTCGCCCTGGCTGAGGCGTCGCCGCTCCTCGACCCACTCTTGACGTGCACGGCGCAGCGCTCCCAAGGTCGTCGACCACTGACGGGACTTGGTGAGCCAGTGCCCCCGATAGCCGAGGTCGTGTGCCCAGTAGCGCAGATGGAGCCCAGCGTTCTCAGGACGTCCCCCGAGCTCCCAGGCGGTCGCCGCCAGGCGCTTGTGGTGCGGCGGCAATGGGCGCCGCTCGATGTCGAGGTGGCTTCGGAATCGACGGTCGAGCACGCCCTCTTCGTCGGCGGACTTGGCTGCGTACTTGGCTATGTAATTGGCCACCGCTGAAGACAGAAGACCGTCTTCGCCTCGGGCGATGAACTGAATGTCGAGCTGGTCACCCCAGCAGGCTCTGGCACGACCGTCGGGAAGCGGAACCGCCACCTGGCCGACGGCGAGCCGAACAGCCAAAGCCAGAGTTTCGGGAGTCACATCGACGGCCGGCGCCTCGCTGTTCCCACGCGGTCCGTCGAGCCGCATCACCGCATGGACATGGACAACGCCACGGCGTTGAAACTCGACCACTTTGGCGTACGACACCAGCACGTGACGATCGAGCTCCTTGGGGCTCATTCCGAGCAATCGAGCTAACAAGCGGCGGAGGTAGATGGTCGTGCGGCGCCAGAGCTCGCCCACGGCGGCATTCCAAAGTACAGAGGCGGCGTGCTGATAGCAGTCGGCGCACAACGGCATTCCGAGCTCGGGCGCACCTGGAAAGTGACGGGCCCAGCAGGCAATTGGCCGACCGTGCGCGCATCGATGCCCTCGAGGCCCGGGGCGACACGGTTGGTTCGGAGCATTGCGTTTCCTACCGTGGACGGGTCCGAAGCTCGGCGCCGTAAGCGTTAGGAACAACGCCGGCCTGCTCGCCACGGATTCGGGCACGCCCTTCCCGCCATGCAGTCCGGCAGTGATGAGTTGGCGCGCATCTTGCTTGTAAACGTGCGAGCACGATGGGCAGCGGGTGACTCTCCGGCTCCCACAAGCCTTGAGCAGCACTCCGTCAGGTTGACTTGATGTCGAGAACCGACGTGTGTGAATGCCGCTCTCGGAATCGAACTCCTCCGCGTAACCGGTAAGGCGGACCGGTTCCCGGCACCAACCACATGCGCGGCCCTGGGACTCGAATTGCGCCAACTCCTCGACGTCGGCCGCCCGGTCCAGAATGTCAGCCAGCGGCAAGGCCTCGAGCATCAGGCTGCACCCTCGCCAGGTGGGCACGGCAGAGGCCCGCCATGCACCTTCCGCCCGTGTTCGGCGACCGTCCGAATGGTGTCGTCATCGAGCCAGAACGTCCGCATCCTTATGGGGAAACCACCTTCATGGCGGAGCAGCCCGACACCACGAGTGGCGGCGTCGATGTCGGCAGCCGAGTAGCCGCCGGTCGCCCAGCCCGCGCCGAGGACGGTGTCTGATGCGTCTTTGGTCGAGCACCGCATCGCCCAGCGGTAACCGAACAGGTCCCTGATGGCGCTGGGCACCACGTCGGTGGACGGCTTCTGCGTGGCGGCGATGACGACGATGCCCGCCGCCCTTCCACGGGCGATCAAGTCTCGGAGTACGTCGCCGAAGGCCGCCGCGGCCTTGCGGTCCGGGTGGGCGAGATAGAGAGCCAGCTCGTCGATCACGACCACGTGAAGGGGACAACCCCGCTCGACCTTCCGACGTTCCCTGATCAATAGGCTCTGGAACCGAAGCTCCATCTGCGTCTGGATCTCCCGCAGAGCCGCCGTCGCTTCCTGCAGGTCGGGCCCGACGAACCGGTGCGCGCAACCACGCCATGCCGCCAACTCGACGAGCTTCCCGTCGAAGAGCCAGATGACCACGCTCGGATCCCAGGCGCAGGCTGCCAGGATCGTCGCCAGCGCTCCCGACTTCCCGGATCCCGGCTCTCCCCCGATCAGCAGGTTGTGCTCAGGCAGCGAGACCGTCACACCCAAGCCAGCCTCGTCGACCCCGACGGGTATGGGCGCCCAGCAGTCCGTGACAGCTGACGATGGAGCAGGCCACGGGATCGGCACCTCGGCCAGCGGATCCCGGACTGCGATGGTGACGAAGCAGTGGCCGGCGTCGTCGGCATCCCGGGTAATCCCCACGCTCCGCGCCTGCCACGCTGCCGCAAATGCCTCCCTGGCCAACTCCAGGTCTGCGATCGAAGTGCCGACCTGCATCCGCAGGCCAAGCTCGATGCCACAGGGAACTTTGTCGACCTTCAGCACGATGGGGGGTCGCTTGGCGAGCCGAGACGATTCAAGGTTCGTCACTGTGAAGCGGAAACGCCGCTTTACGCGGCTGAGTCGAAGCCGAGTGACAAGCCAAGTCCTCGTCGGGCTGAAATACAGCACCGCTCCCCACGTGCCAAGCCAGAGAATGAGTCCGGCGTCGTTCCCGACGAAGCTCACGGCCCACGCCTCTGTAAGCCAGATCGCCATCACCAGGGAGAGTTCGAATTTCCAATTCCACGCCCACTTGACGAGCCCGAATATCAGCTGCTCCGTGAGGCTCTCGGGGTGCTCCGTTTCTTGCCGCATAGTCAGGACCTCTCGATCTTCGGAGTGCGGGCCCTGGGGCTTTTCATCGCCCCAGGACCCGCAGCTGCTTCGTTCAGGACGCCTGCCGAGCTGAGCCACCAGCGGGCTCGATGCGCTCGGCACGGAACGACACGCCCGACCGGTCGCCGATGGCCCATGGGGACGCCACGAGATTGGTGACCGTCACCGACGTGCCCTGGGTGATGCCCTTGGGCTCGCCGGCCAGCTTGACCGGGATCACCTGTGCACCCTCGGAATCGAGGGCGACGAGCGACACCATGTAGAGGGGACGCCCGTCCTCACCGACGCGGGGCTGGCGGCTGTCGAAGTCGACAACAGGCTCCGGTACCCCAGCGGCAAGGAAGGTGATCGACTTTGTGTCGACCGGGATTCGCATTGAATAACCTCCTGAATCGCTGCCATCCGGCAGATCGCCGCACATGCGGCGACACCTCGGACGGTACGGAAGGCCCTGCTCAGCGGCTACAGGAGGACTACGACTCGCAGCGAAAATGTGGGTCAGCTGCGAGTGACTTGCTGACGAAGCGGTCCAAGCCCGGGGACCCGTTTGCGACCGGCGAAGTGCTCGAGGTCGGCCAGGAGGTCTCGAACGATGCGGAGCTCGGCGATCTCCTGCGGAGCGACCGAATACGCCTGCTCGAGGATGCTCACGGCTTGCGGTAGCGCACGACGTTGGGCATGAGCCCGGGCAACATCGACCAGGAATCGAGCTTGGCGCTCGGGTGACAGCGGCGACGTGTCGACCTTGTCGGCTCGGTGCAGGGCATCGCCGGCGTTGCCGAGCTCGACTGCCACCGCCACTGCATGGACGGCAACGTTGGTTGGACCGAATTCGGTTCCGTATTGGTTCTCGTCGGCACCCAGTTTGGCGGCGAGCGAGCCTGCCGTACGAAGGTGGCGCTCAGCGTCTTTGCCGTTGCCCTCACGGGCCTCGAGCACTGCCAACAGGAGGGCGCAGGCTCCGGTCAACGAGAGCAGACCTGGGTCGTATGAGTTCTCGACGCCTTTCGCCGCTTCGATCGCCTGTCTGAGCACCCGCAATGCCATCGGCCGTTCGTTGGCGTTCACGAACGTATGCGCCATGCGGTATTCGGCGGCCATTACAAGGCACCGGTCGTCGCATCGCTCACCGGCGTTGATGGCCCGATCGGCAGCAATCCATCCGGCGCCGTTGTCGCCAACCTTGACCAGCATGGCGGCAGCCACCTGATAGGCGTCCGAAAGGAGCTCAAGTGCCTCGTGCGCCTCCTTCTTGCTGACAGCCGATCGGCTGGCCAGCTCGAGTTTCACGATCAGATCGGCGAGGAGGGGTCCCAGCTCCTCATACCTGGATCCGTGAATCAGCTCCCACGCCCGGGCGGTCTGGGAGCGGAGCCGGACCCGCACTTCCGGTGCCGATCGCACGGGGGTGGGGCCGAGCACGGCCTCCGGCGCCGGGTGTCCGGCCAGGGCCAGTCGGAGCACCTCCACGTACGGACGTTGGCGCTCCTCGTCGGCAGCATCATTACCGAGAACGATCTCGACCAGTTCACGAGCGGGGACCCCAAGGGCGGTTGCCAGGCGCTGAAGCATGGCCGTCTCGGTGACCGGGAGCTCGTCGCGCTCGACCTGAGAGACCCAGCTGACCGAGCGCTTCAGGATCTCTGCCAGGTCCCGCTGGGTAAGGCCACGGGCCCGGCGGAGTTCCTGAAGGTGCTCGCCGAGGGAAGCAGTCCTTCGGTCAGCTGCCACCCAATGCCGTTCCTGGTCGCAGGACGCCGTCGGCGGAGGACAGGAACCAGACCTCCGGGTCGCCTTTGAGGTGCTGAGCCCGGTCGGCCAGGAACCGCATCACGTGGTCGGTCGCCTCGTGGGCTTGGAAAGCCTGCTCGTCCTCATAGAACTCGTAAAAGACCCGGCTCCCAGGCGACCTGACGACCCGGTGCGTGACGTACAGGCACGTTCCCGGCTCCTTCGCCCGGATCTGAAGCAGCGTTTCCGCGACCAAGCCGTCGAACGCCTCCTCGTGCCCCTCCAGGAGCTCGAAGCGAACTACCAGGCCAAACACGCTCTACCTCGCCTCACCGAGTGCTCGGGGGTTCGCTAGACCCGCAACCAGGCTGTGACCCGCAAGGTTACGACGATCCGAGATGGCATGCCCTGGCCGGCCCGTCCCGCCTCCGGCGGCCGGCCGGCCCAACGAAAGCCCAGGTGGCGTGGGCTGTGAGAAGTTTCTCTACTCCTTCAAGGCACCCAGATCAACGTGGACGAGCTCCACCTTCACCGCTAAGTGACCGAGGCCCCTCGCCTACGACCACCGGACCGAGTCGGACCGAACTCGTGTGCCGCTGGCAGTGGCAGGTACTGCTGGGCGACGACTGAGCTACCAGGACCTGACGACCAGATGACTCACCGTCCCTGGCCTTTAAGGGTCGCAATGATGCTCGGCATAGCCCTAGCGATCATCGCCGCCGGTATCAGGATGAGGGTTCCTGGCATGTCGGGGTTGAGAATCCACTGGACCTTTTGCCCACGCTCGACGCCGATCTCTCGTAAGAGTTCAAGGGGCACCGTGACCGTGCCCGTTTTCTTGCCGATCGGGTACGGGCCGTAGAGGGCGTCGATGGCGGGGTCCACCCAGGAAAGGGTAATCCATTACTAATATTAGTAACCGTGGGACTTCGGCCTCGGCTCAGGAGAAACCCTCGTGAGTACGGTGAGGGAGTGCCTGCCAGGCGCTTTGCGCCTCTCCCGCGACCGACTGCCCTTGTGGGCCTGGTTGGGAAGTGGGTTGGCGTCATCGACGATGAGGTCGTAGCGGCCGCCGAAACCTCCCACCAGTTGGCACTCAAGCTGCACGACATGGACCACCGGCGGCGACAACGGGTGGTAGTCGAATACGTTCGTCCGAACGCAGACACCTACATAGTCGGAGTCGGATAACCACTGGCAGATCGCATCCACGCCTTCCCGTGGCGAGCCGAGGAAATCCTGGAGATCAGTGGGCTTCCGGTGGTTCGCCCCATGGTGGATGTCACCCTCTCACGGGCTGACCTGAAGGTCACTGCCAAGGCCCTCATTGACACGGGTTCACCGATCTGCATCTTTCCTCGCGGGATTGGCGACCTATTGGCGATCGACTTCGATGGTCACGGCGTGGCCACAGTTTTCACGCTGGCGGGCCAGAGGTGGCGCGCTGTCCCTGAGACCGTGGATCTATGTCTCGCCCCATTCAACGACCTGGGTTGGAGCGCGAAGGTCGAGTTCGTGATGGACGGGGATTTGTCCTATGCGATCCTCGGTTACGAGGGCTTTCTGGACCGATGGGCCGTGAGTATGAACGGCGCTGCCGGTTATTTTCTGATCGAGCCCGCCGACCAACTCGACCGCAGGACTCCTCCGGCTGTCCTGCAGGAGTTTCGGAGGCAGTGGCCGAACCTGTAAGGGCGGTTCTCTACTCGCCGGGTCAATGAGACAGCCCAGGTGAGCCAAGTAAGTCATTGTCCTAGTCAGGCTCAACGGCGCCTCTTACGCCGATACGCTGGTGTGGGCTGACCGCCGCAGTGCTCGGTAGAGCACCTGCGGGTCGCCCATGCGCCGGCGGAGCTCCCGCTCGAGACCGGCGATCGGGTAGAGGTTCTGGGGCGCCCTCGGCTCTTTGTGCGGCTCCGACGCGAATCGGGGCAGGGTGCTGGTGATTCGATCCGCCAGCTCCTTAGCTGCAGGCAGCTGCAGGTCGGGCGAGCATTCACAGCGTACGACCCCCGACCACGGGATCTCCGTTGTCCCGGGCAGCCGGAGGTACCAGGCCAGCCGGCTCCAGCTGGTTCCGAGGACGAAGAGCGGTGACCGTTGCCCCGGAGCCAGGCCACCGACGAGTGCGTGCAGCTCTGCGGGAAGGTAGGCGACGTGGTGCGTCTTCACGTAGCCCACAGCGTGGCTCAGATGCTGGCGCCCCCGTAGCGGGCCATCGATGACTACGAGGTCGGCGGGGGCCTCGGCGCACGCAGCCTCGGCCGCGGTCACCTCCGCCTGACCCATCCGTTCCTGAAGGGCGAGCGAGAGCGCCTCGGTACCCTCCCCGGCGGCCAACCGCGCCGGGAACGCGCCAGAACGGGTGGTTACCGACTCGGCCTGGCCGAACGAGGTGAAGAGGCCGCGGTCGACGATCACCGGCCCAATGCGTGCCGCGCTCGAGCACCGGGCCGCACCCGCCGCGTACGAGGCGCAGATCCCGGCGTGGACACCACCGGCCCCGTCGTCGAGCCAGACCCGCGCCTCGACGCGACGGACTCCGTCGATGAAGAGCACGGACTCGGCCTGTGCTCCAGCGGCCGGATCCAGGGGGCGCCACTCGTCGGTCGCGAGCTCGATGTCCGCGTTGACATCGGCACTCGTCGGCTCCAGGGCTTCAGCCTCGTTGGCAATGCCGTAGGAGGGATCCCAGGGGTCGACGCTGAACTTCACGCCGTGATCTTCTCAATCGTCGAGGTCCTCGGTCCTTTCCGGACCTCGAATCGCACCGGCACCCTGGCGGCGAGCTCGCGGACGTGAGTGATGATTCCGACCATGCGCCCCGACTGCCCCAAGTTCTCGATCGTCGCCGCGACGGTCTCCAGGGTCTCGGGGTCGAGCGTCCCGAACCCCTCGTCCAGGAACAAGGCATCGAGCATCGGTGCCCCCTGGGCGGCGAGGTTCCGGATCTGGTCCGAAAGGGCTAGCGCCAGGGCAAGAGAGGCTTGGAAGGTCTCGCCTCCTGAGAGGGTTCGGGCCGAGCGCTGCTCGTCAGCGTTGGCGTGGTCGATGACCATGAACTCCTGCTCCCCCAGGTCTAGCGAGAACTCGTCGTTGGTCAGCCTGCGAAGCGTCGTCGATGCGTCGATCACGAGCAGCTCCAGGGCTTCGGCGATCAGCCACTCGGGGAAGCGGTTGGCTCTGAGCAGCCCCCGCAGAGCGGAGGCGACCTCTGCCTGCTCGTCGAGCTCCTTGACCTTGGCCGACAGCTCCTTCGTCTCGGCGATGGCGTCGCTGATCCTCCCGGACTCCGCCTCCGCCTCGGCCCCGGCCTGTGCGAGGGCCGTGAGGACGGCGACGATGTCACCTATCACCTCCACGCCGAGTCCTGTGCATTCGTCGAGCAGCTCCTGGGTCTGCGACTGTGCCGTCGCCCGATGGTCAGCGGCGGAGCTGGCTGCCTTGCCGGCGGCCTCCTCCTGGACGGGGACGGCAGCGGCGGCCCACCGGGCGAGCGTCTCCCAGTCGGTGAGCAAACCCGCGTTGGTCGGCGCCGGAGGTTCCAGGACCGCGACGGTGTCTCGCTGGGCCCCGTAGGTCGTCTGCAGAGCCGCGCTCTTCTCTCCTAGCTTCTCCAACGCCTTCTTCTTCGTTTCCACCCCGCCCGCCGCACCGTCCTCCGCCTTCCGAATGGCGGCGAGGGCATCGAGCTTCTCCTTGGTTTCCGCGATCGCAATGGTGACCTTCTCCAGCTCGGGGTGTGCCTTGATCTGGGCATCGAGTCCTTGCCGCTCGGTCTCGAGCGCGGCAGTCATGCCCTTGGCCTCGCCCGACTTCCCGGTCGCCGCCGCGAGGGCGGCCCGGGCGACGCTGGCCGCCTTCTTGGCCGCATCCTCCGCCCGCTTGGCCTTGGTCAGCGCCTGGAGCGCGTGGTGCGCGGGCTTGATCTTGACGACCTGCCTGCAGACAGGGCAGAGCTCGCCGACGACCAATCTCTGAGCGAGGTCCTCCGCTCGGTGGGCGGTCTCCAGGGCCGCGAGCTCGGCGGCAGTGCGCTCCAACGTGGCCTCAGCGTCATCGAGGGCCTGCTTGGCCTCGGCCTCCTTGCCGGCCGCCTCCGCGGCCGCCTCCGCGGCCGCTTCCAGGCTGGTGATACAGCGGGCGAGCGCTCTGTGCGCTGCCAGCGCGCCCTGCAGCTCGACGAGGTCGGGCAGACCTTCGGTGGCCGTCTCGGCCGCCAGGCGGGCGGTGCGGGCCGCCGCCGCCCTCTCCTGCGCCTCGCCCAACTCCTTCTGCGCGATGGTCAGGACTTCTCCATGCCGGCGCGCCTCGTCGGGCACCGTGACCTTCCCGAGCAGTTGCACGAGCCGGCGGGCATCGGCCTCGAGACGCTGCTGCCCCTCGGCGAGGCGCAAGTTGGCATCGATCTTCGGACGAGCCTTCCCGGCCTGACCGGCGAGCTTGGTGATCGACTTCGTGCGCTTCGTCACCTCCTTCAGGGCATCGTCGGTGGCGAAGGCCAGCACGTCGAGGCGTTGGCGATGGAGGGTGGCCTGCGACTTGGCCGACTCCGCCAGTTGCCCGGCACGGCGCCCCACCTCTAGGTAGATGTCGAGGTTGAGAAGCTTGATCAGCAGCTCGCGGCGCTCGTCACCCTTCGCCCTGAGGAACCGAGCGAATTCGCCCTGGGGCAGGACGACACACTTCGTGAAGTCGTCGAAGTCGAGATGGAGCAGGGCCTCAACGGCCGTGTTCATCTCGCGCTCGGCTCCGGCGAGCACTGATGTGGATCCGTCCGGTTCGACGCGCTCGAGGCGTGCCTCCTTGGTGGTTACCTTGTCCTTGGCACTTCGGCGCACAACGCGGGTGGCGAGGTAGCTCGTTTCCTCGAGCTCGAAGGTGAGCGACACGCGCGCCTCGGAGGCGCCGAGCGTGACAACGTAACGAGTCAGACGCCGGTCCTCGTAGCGGGGTACGGAGCCGTAGAGCACGAAGCAGACTGCGTCGATGACGGTGGACTTCCCCGAGCCGGTCGGTCCGACCAACGCGAAGAAGTCTGTGTCCGTGAACTCAATGGTCATCGGCTCCCGGAACGCCCCGAAGCCCGCGATCTCGAGCCGCGTGAGCCTCAAGTCTGCTCTCCCACGACCTCGTCGAGCAGGGAGGCGAAAAGCCACTCGAGGCGCTCGTCGGCAATCTCCTCCTCGGCCAGGAAGGCCGAGAACAGCTCGTGGGGGCTCCGCCCGCTGCGCCGGGCGACGCTGCGGCCCGGCTCGTCGCTGCGCTGGAGGCGGATGTCGATGGCGTTGGGTAGTAGGTCGCGCACGTCATTGGCCAACCCGGCGCGCCCGGGTTCGGTGACGATGACCCGCAGCAGATCGTCGCCGACATTGTCGGCGAGGGCTCGGAGTTCGGCCATCGACCCTTCGACGGTCCGCAGCCGTCGCGGCGTGGTCAAAGGAAGCTCGGTCACCTTGGCGGGCTTGCCGGACGCCACGTCGACCAGCAAAACGTGCTTTGTGTCCCCGCCCTCGCCGAAATCGACCTGGATGGGCGAGCCGGAATACCAGATCGGGGCGCCGCCGGGAAGCTGCTGGGTGCGGTGCAGGTGCCCGAGGGCAACGTACTGAGCGGACGGCGGAAAGATCGACGCATCGACCCAGTAGTCCTCGATGCTCTGGGCGTCGCGCTCCCCACCGCCCACGACACCGCCCCGGACAAATCCATGGGCCATCACCAGGTTGATGGTCTCGGTCGTGAACCCCTCGCACAATGCCGCCATGACGGCTCGGTATCGCTCGGCGTAGGTGCCGGCGTTCTGGGCCGCGTCCTGGGCCATGAGCTCAGCGGCGCGGACAACGTAGCGCTGGGAGAGGAACGGGAGGCACGCCAGCTGGGCGCGCTCTCCTCCACTCGTCTCGATGCTCCGAACCCCACCCTCACCGGGGCCCTTGGGCCGACCCAGGACGTGGATCCCGGCAGCAGCAGCGAGCGGGCTCAGCGCCTCGAACATGGCGCCGTAGTCGTGGTTCCCGGAGATCACCACCACCTGGGCCCCGATGTCGCGCAGCTCTAGCACTGTGTCCCAGACCAATCCCTGGGCCTCGGGTGGCGGTGAGGAGGACTCGAAAAGGTCGCCGGCGATGAGGGCGAGATCGATGCGCTGTTGCCGGGCGATCTCAATGATCTCCCCCAGGACCAGCCGCTGCTCCTCGAGCCGGTGGACTCCCTTCAGGACCTTGCCGACGTGCCAGTCGCTGGTGTGGAGGATTTTCAACCGAGCCCCTCGAAGGGATCGCCGCCGGCCGGGGCGACGGCTTCGGAGGGGCGCGTGGCCCACGCCGGGAACGGGAACTGGACGACGAGGGGGACGGGGATCTCGGGCTGCGAGACGAACATGGTGCCCGGCTTCGCGATGGTGGCCCGGGCGCGGTGGACAACGGGGAGGAACCCGTACTCGGCGCGGTCGGCTTCAGCTGTGTCAAGACGCCCAGCAACGCGGATGGCTGAGTTGGCGATGACGCGGCGTTCCACCTCGCTGGCCGTCTGCTGTGCACCGATCAAGATAATCCCCAGCGACCGGCCACGCTCGGCCACGTCGAGGAGGATCTCCTTAATCGGGGACTGCCCCTCGCGCGGCGCATACTTGTTGAGCTCGTCGAGGACGAGGAAGAGCAGCGGCCGCGCTGCACCGGAGGCCTCCTTCTCCTCGAAGGCCCGCTTCACGGTGACTCCGACCACGAAGCGCTTGGCCCGATCCGGGAGGTTGTGGAGGTCAACGACGGTCACCTGGGCGTCGGAAGTACGAACAGTGTGTCGCGGCCGGATCGGGATGTCCGCCCTGATCAGGTGCCCGAGGGCGCGCTGCGACGAGATCAGCCGGCGGATGAAGGCGTTTGTTGTGCCGCCGGTGGTGGCCGGGGGTACCCAGATCTGGTCTTGCAGGCGGTCGACGACCATCTCGACGAGCTCGCCGTAGGTTCGCAGGACGGTGTCATCGATCTCCCAGGCACCGTCGTCGCCATGCGGCGACCCGTCGCGCAGCAGCTTGGCAGTGACCCAGTGGATGAGCATCGTGTACTGGTGGCGCTCGTCTTCCGGTTCCACGAAGGCGAACGGGAGCAGCTCATCCCTCACAAACTCCTCGAGGGTCCAGTAGTAGGTGTCGACCCCGAGGTGCCGGGTAGCGACATCGGGGCCGGCGTTGGGGTCGCCGCGGCGGGGCGGGGCGTAGATTCCCACCGATCCGAACGGCCCGGCGGGCATCCCCATGGCGGCGTAGCGCTCGCGATCGGCCTCCGGCAGCCGGTTGTTGGCGTGGTCCAGGAAGAGGAGGTCCTCGCCCTTAACGTTGAAGATCAGCGCCTTGGTGTTCGCGGCCTCGGCCCCGAGGATCCCGGAGTGGAACATGGAGTAGAGCAGGAAGGTCGCATAGGTCGTCTTGGTGGCCACCCCCGAGATCCCGGAGATGTTGACGTGGGCGCCCCGCGTACCGTCAATAAACTCGAAGTTCGCGAAGAGCGGGCTGTCGTCGCGCCCGAGGCCGATGATGAGGCGCTGCTCCATCTGGTCGAAGTACAACGCCGAATCGCGAGCCGCTCCGACGGCGATTTCCACCCGGGAGCCGGGCAGCGGCGGGACGTAGATCTCGGGCTCGACCCTCGTGATCATGACGTCGGCCGCCTCAACCACCTCCGCGGGGAGAACGCCCTCCTCGATGAGGAAGACGTCGGAGTCGAAGCGGGCACCCTCGTGGCGGGCGCGGACCTGGGTCACGACTCCCGAGAGGGTGACATTCTGACCATCGGGGAGTTCCCGCTCGGTGACGACGACCTCGTCGAGCTGGACCCGTCCGTGGATTTGGAGTGCGAAGGAGTACGTGAGGGGTGTGGCATCCTCCGTGCCCAGCACCCTGCCTGCCGCCGGCTCTTCCTGACCTTCGTTCATCGCCGGTTTCTACACCCGTCTTGTGTCATGTCGCTTGGGACTGAGGCTAAGGGGTGGGCGGCTTATACCGAGCCAGCATGTCGACCACCAACGTCATCGGGATGCCGTAGCGCTCGCGCAGGAACCGTCGAGCGATGGTTTCGCGCATCTTCACCGTAGAGCCGAGCCAGGTCGCGTTCTCCCGGCACAGCTCCTCGTAGAACGCTCCGAGGTTCTCGCTCGCCTCCGCCTCGAGCTGCGGCAGGACGACAGCCCTCAACATCTCGTCGGCAGCGTGCACAAGTGTGGACTCCACGCGTCGCAGTGCCATCGCCATCGTCGTGTCGTCGCTCTCGTTGTCGACTCCACGCTCGGCGAGAAAGGCACGGACGAGGAGCCGTCGGTCACGGCCGTTCACCAGCGCGCGGTATCGACGATCCTCAGCGAGGGCCTTGATCCAGTTCTCCGCCTCGGCGCGTTTCTCGAGCTCTCCGATGATCTTCTCGGAGGCGCCATACCTGCTCTCCAAATGGTCCTCGTCGCTCGTCTCCGCCTCGACGATGGCCACGAGCCACCATGCAGCCGCCCGGTGCCACTCGTGCAGAACGCCATCCACCGAAAAGCCGAGCCGCAACTCGAACGTGCTGCCGATCCGACCCTGCAGCTCCTTCAGGGCAACCTCGTTCTCTGTGGCAGGCTCCTCTTCGTCGTCACCGACGAACTCCTGATACTCCTCCTCGTCGAAGGTGGCCCGCTGGGCGTAGATGATCCGTGCGCCCGACTTCGCGGCGACGCCGAGGAAGCCCTTCCAGCCGTCGTCTGGCCAGTACGCGATCGCACCGGCGCCTTGCGTCACCGGCATCGCAGGAAACACCGAGACGTCGGTTTGTGACAGGTCCTGGGAGATCTCGCTCCACGCACGGTCCAACTCGGCTGAATCGGCTGTGGTCCTCTTGCCGTCTTCGTCGCTCGCCATAGCCTCTCACCCTCTAGGTGCTAACAGCGTAAATCCGAGGTGTGTCGGAGTCCTCGGTCCGGGAGTGGTTACGCCGCCGACCTGGTTCAATAGCGCGACTACAGACGGGTTGGACTGGACGCCGGGATGGACCGCAGCGGCGGACTGGATGGAAGGAGCCGGAGTCGGGCCGGCTGCGGGCCGTGGCCGAGGCCGTAGGCGTCCGAATCAGACCGAGCGAGTGACGACCGCCTCAAGCATCTCGAGCCATCGCGAGTCATCTGCCCTCCGAGGTCCATACTGGGTCTTCGACGTCGCCGATCGGGTGAGCACAAGCCCGTACCGGGCTCGAGCGACCATGACATGTAGGACGCGTAGCTCTTCTTCCATCTCTGCCGGTACCCCGCTGTTCACGGCATGGAAGTCCGGAACGTGGCCGTCTTCGAGCCCGAGCACGACTACCCAGTCGAACTGTTGACCCTTGCCAACGTGGCCCGTTAGGACGTGCACTCCCGGGGACACGGGATCATCAGGTGACGGCGTCTGACGGCAGGTCGCCACCGCCTCCTCGACGGACAGCCCACCCTCTGTGAGCACACGAAGGTCCTCGCACGCGGCCGAGACCTCGTCCAGCCCCAGGACATCAGACGGGTCAAGCTGCGCCAGGCAGGCTGCTTCCAATGCGGCGAGCTGTTCGTTCGCGTCGCCCGGAGTGTTTTCCGCCTCCCGAGCAAACTGCTTTAGTAGCGCGGCCACCCTTGGTACATGCGTCGGCGCACTCCAGTTCTCGTACGACAGGCCGGCCGCATCGAACGCATCTTTGAGAGTCTGGAGGCGCGCCTGCCTGCGGACAACTATCCCGATTGACGCCTCCCCATCCTCGTCAAGGATCGACTGCAGCATCGGCATCAAGGCCGCCGCCTCTTCCTCGTTCGTATCCCGTTTCAACAGGATGACGTGCCCGTCATCTGCCCATGGGTACGGTTCGGCGCGGCTCAGTTGGGTGGTTCCGAGTTCGCGCGCCAACACGTTGACCGCTACCAGAACTGCGCGGCTCGACCGATAGGACTCGTCGAACTCCACGATCTCGGTCGCCCGGGCTCGGATTGCCGCAAAGACAACGTCAGGCTCGGCGCCGGCAAAGGAGTAGATGCCCTGCGCAGGATCGCCAGCATAGGTGACACGGTCTACCCCGACAGCCTGCACAATCCCAAGCTGGATGAGGGTGAGGTCCTGAACCTCATCGACGATCACCAGGCCAAAATGCGTTTGGTACAGGCCCCTCACCTCGGGTATGGCAAGCAACCTTGCCGCATGCCGAATTAGGTCGTCATAGTCGAGGCGAGCCTCTTCGCGGAGCCGCTCCTCGTAGGCCACTGCGGCCGCATTGCCGTAAGCGCTGAGCCGCTCCATGACCTCGTCATCGCCAACGGGGTCCCGCTTGGCCTGCCAGAGTGCCGCCTCGAAGTCATCGCTGTTCCTCCAGGTGATACCCAGTTCCTTCTTTGTCCGGTTGAGCCAGGCCTTCTCGGGAAACGGAACCTCGTTGACGCCGATCTGCTCGCCGTGAGCCATCAGGACACGGGCAGCCAGCCCGTGGAAGTTGCTGACGGCTACCCTCTCCCGCCAGCCGGGACCCACCATCGCTCGCATGCGGGCTGCGAGGTTACTCCTAGCCTTGTTCGAGAAGGTGAGGGCCAGGACCTTCCGCGGCGATCGGACATCTCCTCGCTCACAAACCGTACGGGCCCGCATCGCCAGGGCCTCCGTCTTGCCGCACCCAGCTGGAGCCAGCACCAGGATGTCCTGGAGACCGAGGTTCGCGAGATACTCCTGCCTCGGGGTGGGGACCGGGGGTGGATCAGTCACGACGAGACGATGGCGAGGAGATCGGTCACGGGGGTGAGGGCGCCAGCGTCGGAAGCGGTCATCTCGTGGGCAATCGCGATGGCCGCTCTCGTCTTGTGACGCCGGCAAAAGTCGGCAAGCAGAGCCGGGGTCAACGCGGCAACGTCGGGCACCCCGCAAGCACTCAGGACCTGCTGCTCTGTATACGCGCCCGAGGAACGAAGCAAGGCGATGACTCGCGAGACGCCGAAGGCGCCAACATAGGCACCTTCAAGGTCGGGGGCGACCTCGACGAACCCGGCGGCACCGAGGTCGGCTCGGGTGACGCCCAGTTCCGTCGCCCACGATTCGGCAGCATCGCTGTCCACCATCCCGCAGAGCGCCAGGTCGAAGCCGGGCGCTCCAAAGAGCCTGTTCGCGGTCGTGAACATGTTGGCGCCATCCAACTCGAAGATGGCGACTCCGGACCGGTCGAGCTCCACGCCCGTGAGTTCAGCGACCCTGGCCACGATGATCCGGTCCGAAACCCCCTCTACGAGGACGACACGCGTGGCTGTAAGAGGCTCGATCATGGGATGGCCCCAATACCGAGCGGACACCTCGAACGCGGAAAAATGCGCGCCGATTGGTAGCTGGTGGACGCTGCGGTCCGCCCCAAACGCTGCGACGTCGAGTGGATCCATCTGGCTGACCACAGCACTCGAGTGCGTGCAGATGATTCTTTGCCCACCACTCACGCGCAGACTCTCCGCAACGGCACGTTGCGCCGTCATGTGCAGGTAGGTCTCTGGCTCGTCAATGCCTACGATGCGTGCGTTCGCCTGGGACAGCCCTATCAGGGCCAGCACGCTGAGGGCACGCACGCCATCGCTTTGGTCGGCGAGCGGGGCAACGTCGTCGCCGTCACGCAGGGTCACCGTGGCGCCCGCAAGTGGGTTATCGAGGAGGTCCGCCGCCGAGCTGACACCGACGTCCGCGACTGCCACGGTCCTGGGGAGCGCTGCGCTCAGTGCGTCGGCCAGCGTCGTTCTGAACTCTCCGATTGCCGACGACCCACCGAGAGCAGAGCGATAGTTGTCCCGAGCTGCGTCGAAGGCAGCCTTATCGGCCGACAGGTCAAGACCCAGGAGGAGATCACGGGCAACTCCTGCCGAGGTTCCGCCCAGCTCCCGGAGAAGTGAGCGTGTAGCTGGTACGTAGTCCCAACCGATCGCCGCAAACTGCGCGCGACTGATGCTGCGATTGTGGCCTGCAAAGGGAAAGCGCCGCTCAACTTTCACCACCGAAGAGTCATCTGGATCGAGCGCTGCTTCAAGGTGGATCGTGAGGGTGTCGGGTGGACCGAGCTCGATCTCATCGGGGAAGGCGGCCCGCTCATCGTCGGTGAAGCCGTCGAGCACGACCTCGAGGATCAGCGGGTCTTCTTGACCCGTCAGGTCCCGGGGACGAACTGAGGTGGCGAGCTGGGCGCCGGGGACGCCGAGACATAGGTGGAGCGCCCAAAGGATGCTGCTCTTCCCGGAGTCGTTGGGTCCGACCAGGACAAGGTGATCGTGTATCACGATTTGCCCGTCGTGCAGACGACGGTAGTTCTTCCAGCTCACCTTACGAACCTTCAAGGTGCCTTCTCCCGGGTCGCGCGCACTCGTGTCCTTTCGATCTGTCTCGCGGTCCAGCCAGATACCGTGGCAGCGGTCACGCCGCGCAACTCTGACCGGGACCTCTATATGGTAGGGACCGTCGAGTCCGTCGTGACCATCGAACCCACTACCATCGCCGCTGTCGTCTCCTCCCGTTCAACTCTTGGCCCGAGCCCATGACGACCATCGGCTGTGACAGTTACATCGCTGTAGTTCGTTCGTTGGATGAAATAATGCTTCGGTGCAGATCGCGGGATGTGTGTACTCGACCCCACCTACCGCCTCCGACAATTCTCGGACAGCTACTTTGCCCCCCAGGGGCCGCGGCGAAGTCATTTGAGCCGGGCTTATGTTCCGGACGTGGTTAACCGTTCAGGATGCTGGTTTGGACAAGTCCGGGGCCGTACTTTCTACGGTCAGGACACTCCGATCCCGGCGTTCGTACAGCGCCCTCTTGTGCGCTATGGCATATGCCACTCGCAGCGGTGCTAATGACCTCGTCAAGGCCATGCAAGGCTCTTCCTGGGAGAACAGCGACAAGCGCTGGCTGATCGGCATTGATTTCGGCAGGACGGAGCCCGCCGCGCTGGAATACCTATCTCGGCTTCCCAGGTCGACCGTCCGCGTGCCCAATGGATCCGTTGTGGTTACGCGCCCTGGCTTCACGCCTCAACGAACGTTTCATCCCAAGAGCCTCGTGCTTTACGACCGTTCGGGAACTCCAACAGCCCTCCTCGTTGGATCTGCGAACCTCACCCACAACGGGTTATCGACCGGGACGGAGATGAGCGTTGCATATCAATGGCCGAAAACGCTCTCCAAACCTGAGAAGCGCGTCTTGGCTCAATGCAAGCCCGGCCTCTTGCTCCTTGAGAGACTGTGGCGAGCTGCGACTCCGTTGGAGGAGGTCCTCACCGAGTACAAGAAACTGTGGAGGGCCAGTCCTCGATCACGGCGTTCCGTCGAGGACGATGTAACGACTCCGGAGGAGCGTCCGGATCTTGCCGGTACCATCATTCACGGGGTTGAGGCCGCACTTGTTGCTTCGGCACGAGCTCTGTGGACTTCGCCTGGAGGCATTTCCCGAAACCTTGGTCCTTCCAAGCCAGGCAGCCAGCTGGATTTGCCAAGGGGGTCACGAGTGTTCTTCGGCTTCTCACCCAGAACAGTCCCTAAGAACACGACCTTCGGGTCCGTTCTGATCCAAGTACCTGGCTTTCCGCAGGTGACTCGAACCGTCCGCTTTGGGAACAATTATATGGACAAAATCAATCTCCCAGTGCCCGGAACCGCTGGTCCTCTTGGCGGATATCACCAGCACAACCTTCTCTTCACACGCCAGGACCCAGACCCGACGACAGGCCGTCAAAGGTTCTTGGTCGAGCTTCTTGGAAACACGCGTCTCGCCACCGAAAGGTCTCACGCAGCCGGAGAGGTGCTGCTGGATTTGAGCGGCAGCTCGCGCAAGATGGGCCTCCTCTTCTGACCCACCGGCCGACACGATCCCACCTAGCTAGCTACCGCCGCTCAGGATTCTGTTGAACACGATGTCGATTCTTCCTAGAACGCCGTCCGCAATAAGGCGATCTCGAAGATGCTTCCTCGCCCTTTGAAATCCGAGCCCGACCGGGATCTCGACATCCTCCGCGATTTTCTCGGCTTGCTCAGCCAGATCTGCAAGTGCACGGTGATCCGCGCTCGAGGTGTTGAATCCAGGAATTGGCATCTGCCAGATGTACTTGTCGAAGTGGCGAGGCCCAAAGGCACCGACCGCCTGGTAGGGACGCACGAGATCATTCAGCGCGGTCGCATTGAGAATGGCGACGAGGTACCTAGCTTCGTCCATCGATGCAACCGGCGCCCAATAGAGGCTGTGGTCAACGACAGCGGCGGAGTCGTCGATAATGGCAGCGCATAGGTTATTGCCCGCTTTCGTGTACACGACTCGGAGCGCCGCCACGGGAAACTGCGCCGAGAGCTGGTGCATATAGTCGAACTGTCCGAGAAGCGTCCGCTTGTCTGAGCTGCGGTTCGAAATCCACGTCTCTTCGGCGGTCCGACACCATTCGGCCAAACCGGGATAACGGTCGACGCGCTCGTCGTTCCCCTCCAGGAGCCGCGTCCCGTCGTAGGGGATCACTGCCTCCAATGCGCCGAAGACGCGGAACGGGCCGATCGACTCGCCGAGCAGAGCCGGGCGAAGGAAAATCGACTCGACGACACCCTGTTGGGCGGGTAGGTCCTTCCATGGAGGCTTATCGAGGCTCGTCTTCCTCGAGGTGACCGCTCGCCGGCCCTGGGGAACCCCGAGCGGCGAGGTCGGCGCTGCCCCGACCATGATCAACATGCGGGGCACCAGGATGGCGCCTTGGCGGAAACGCTCCTTGTAGACGGAAGCCGACTCGGCGCCGGTGACCGATTCGACCGTGTCCGCCGTCGAAGTGAGGGTGCCACTGCTGCCACCACCAGGCGCCTTCCCGGCGAATGCGGTGACCGCCTCCCCCAAGCCCGACGCCCCTGCTGCGGCCCGTTTGCCAAACACGACGGACGAAGGGACCGGGAACGGGTCCGGGCGCACGTCCTTTAGGTCCCAGGGGGTGTCGAAGGCAGCGAAGCAGGGGGTGGTGACGCTGGACCAGTCACCGGCTCGGAATCCGCCGTACGTCTGGCGCGAGAGCACGGCGCGGGGCATGACGAAGGCAAAGCGGCCGCCCACCCGTAGATAGAGCTCGATCGAGCGAGCCACGAAGAAGGCCGAGAGGTCTTGTTGGGTCGTGCGCCCGCGGCCACCACCCATCCAGAGTTTGCGCTCCTTGGCACGGCGCTGAAAGACCGCCTGCATTGCCTCTGGCATGAAGCGGTAGGCGAGCCAGGGTGGATTGCCCACGAGCACGTCGACGCGGTTCTCGGGTCTGGCCAACCACGTCGGACGGGCCTGGTTGCGAATGTAGAACCCCCAGATGTGGTTGCGGCCTTGGTCGTACAAGGTGCACAGGACGTTGTAGGTCGCTTCCACCGTCGGGCGATCCTCAACCGGTATGTGCAGATTCTTGAGTACCCCAGCGATCGGTTGGGCGGGCGTACCAGGTGGCCGGTTCGATGCCCAACCGGCGAGCTCGTTGACGAGATGGTCGAACCCTCCGACGTCGGCCACGACTGCCGCTGGGAACCGAAGCTCAGAGGCGAACAGCTCGCCGCCATCGGTGGTGTAGACGACCACGTCCCCAGCGGCGGTGAACACACTTTCCTCCGCTGCGTCCCACCTCATTGAGTCGCCGAGGTACACAGGAATGTTGAGGGTGCCGGTGCGCTTGGCGAGCCGTTCGGGCCCAACCGCAAGGAGGAAGGTCGTCTGCGCCAAAGCGACGGCGACCGGATGGAGGTCGACCCCGAAGACCTGGGATGTGACGCCCTCAAGTGCGGCCGCCGGCTCTACTCCTGCTGAGTCCGCAGTCTCCAGGTAGCGACGGACGGCGTGGAAGATAAAGGTGCCCGATCCGCAGGCCGGATCGAGGACGCGCTGCGTTAGGGGATCCGTGACCGCTTGGGCGACCATCATCTCGGCCAACCAGTCGGGCGTGTAGTACTCGCCCAGCCGGTGGCGTACGTCAGGAGAGATGACCGACTGGTAGAGGACTTTGAGTACGTCGTGGTCGACGTAGGCCCACGAGAACGATGCCAGGCGCCTCGCCACGTCGGAGACGACTTCGCCGCCAGCGGGGCTGTCGAGCGGCCAATCGAAGAATCCAGCTTGTCCCACGCCCGAGAACCCGGCTCGTTCGAAGAGCTGACCCGACAGGAGCACTCCCGGGTCGTTCCTTGCTGCGTTCAGGTCGAAGCCGACGACCGCGTGGCCGATGAGGTTTGCCAACAGGACAAGATAGGTGTGCTCGACGAAGAGTTCGGCCGTGTCCTCGAACTGCGAGCCGAGGGCGCTGCGCAGCAGCTTGGCCCAGAGTTGGCGCTTCAGATCTACGGTCGGGTGAGTGCCAACGGAGTCCCAGCATTCGAGCAGTGCTGCTCGGATGAGGCGGAACGAAGGCGAGAGGGCGCCGAGTCGCTCCTCGATCGCGCTCGCCGACGGAACCACGGCCTGTTCGGTAGCAAGCACCGCTCCGAGCCACCACCGCAGGGCTCGATCGTCAGGGCTGGTCGGGTTCAGGACGAGTTCGTCAACGAACGCCTGGCCACGAGGGCCATGCCGGTACAACCTCCAGATGGCGCCGTCGGTGAGCACGCCGGCGTAGCGACCGCCGCTCGATGCCTTCACGGCCAGGTACTCGCCGAGCTGGACCTCCGCCTTGGCACGAGCCGCCGGAGGACGAAGGTCCTTCTTGCATTCCACGATCAGCGCACCCACGGCAACGTCCAGCCGACGGTGGTCGTCGGTCGAGCTCTCGAGGAGCACCGCCTCATCTCCAAGGTCGAACCCGCCGTAGAGCAGCACGTCGCGGACGTCCGCCTGGATGTCCGCTTCCGTCCGGCCCGGGTTGCGGGTCACGAGTCGGGCCAGCGAACCAGTGATGGGATCCCTCGACGAGCCCTCGGGTGCCATGTCCAGGAGCCTATGAAAGAGGGTGTGTCAAGCCTAGGGACCCGGGCCAACGCCAACTGCCGGCGAACTCAGCCGAGGAAGCGAAAGCATCCACGCCGGTCGATGCGCCGAGGCCCCTCGGGGACGAGGCCACCGGGGCCATAAGCCCAGCCCAGGTGCTCGCCAGCCAGGATAAGACGGTTGGCGTTCTCGGGATCGTAGTTGGCACTGCGCAGGTTCCACGAGAAAGCGCCCAGGAGCCGGGGACCGCTGTTTGGGTGGGTGAGATCGGGATCCTCCCAGGCCCAGCGGATCTCTTGCGACCCCTCATGGTGCCAGGCGTGGACGAGACCCTCCACGATGATGGACTTACCGTTGGCGCTCAGCGTAGCCATGGCTTCCTCCCGAGTAGCGAGACGAGGGAAATCCCTCAAGGCGACCCGACTGGTCGCGCGTAATAACTGTACTCGTTTTGCGACATTTGAATCACCGCCAGGTGCGTTGACTCTGACGCCAGTGTCATGGCGCGGTCATAGCGCATCCGGGTCCGTTCGTGGCCGTTTGCCGCAGTCCGTCGGCTCGCTAACCCGCCGCTCTGGTTCGCCGTCGTTGCTCCGTCAGGCTGGGGGGTCTTCCCAAGGTGATTCCGGCGGTGGGCGGCCGAATATCGACCCACGCCTTCAAAACAGAACCTGGCTACGTTCTAGTCATGACAACCATCTGGGGGATCCACAACGACAATCCGCAACTTCACATCGAGGACCAGGGTGTGGTCACAATCGGATGGGATGCGGTCGGCGAGCTCAGCCAGTTTGGCCCTGACCGCGAGGCAATTAAGGCCAAACTGGCGCAGGTATTCCCGGACGAAAAGCCAGGCGCCATCCCGGTTTGGGCGGGCATTTTGTATCGATTCGCCTACGAAATCGAGATAGGCGACGTCATTATCTACCCCTACAAGCCGGACAGCAGCCTCTCCTTTGGCAGGGTCACGGGCGGCTACGAATATGCCGCAACCGCCGAATATCACCGCAACCGCCGAAAGGTCGACTGGTT
>DATKIB010000117.1:0-40417 GCA_035509915.1 Acidimicrobiales bacterium
GAGCCCGACGAGCATCCGGGCCCTGCACCGCGAGGACCGCGCGCGTCGAGGTCGTGTCCGCGCCGCCTATGGCGTCGGTCACGCGCGAGGTGTTGGAGGCGTTGGGCATCACCTCGAACACGTCCTCTGAGATCCACCACACGATCAGGTCGTCGAGCACCGAGGCGTCGACCTCGTCGAGCAGGTGCGTGTACTGCGCTCGCCCCGGGCGGATCTTGCCCAGGTCGTTGGTGAGGGCTCTTTGGAGCAGCTCCAGGGAGCCCTTGCCCTCGAGGCGCACGGTGCCCAGGTGGCTCACGTCGAACGCCACCGCCGCTTCTCTACAGGCCCGGTGCTCTGACAGGGTCCCCGAAGGGTAGGACAGCGGCATGCTCCAGCCCCCGAACGCGACGAGCTTGGCGCCGAGCGCGAGGTGCTCCTCCTCGAGCGGCGAATGCAGGAGCTGGTCCTCGCCGCGGCCGCTGCCGCTGCCAGTGTCGGGGTCGGGCGCGCCGGGCTCAGGACCAGATCGGCCGGGCGCGTCCACGCGCGCGAAGCCTAGGCGGCGGGCGAGGATGGGCGGCAGAGGCCGTGCTTCGCCAGCAGGGCCAGGTAGTCGCGTTGGTAGACGAGCTTCACTTCGATCGCCGGGTGGAGCTCCTTCAAGCGACGCACTTTGGCGTTCTTGCGCGTCACGAGCTTCTGGCTGAGCGTCGTGAGCTCCACGAAGCAGTCGTGCTCGGCCAGGTAGAAGTCCGGCCGGAAGGCGGACTTGGGCGTGCCGTCCGGATGCCACCAAAGCACGAACTCCACTGGTTCGTACTCCCACTGCACTCCGTAGAAATCGAGCAGTTCGGCGAACTGGCGCTCGGACTCGTGGGCGAAGCGTGCTGCGCCGGTACCCGCTTTCGTCGGGGCGCCGCTGCCGATGTCCGCCTCCCCGGCCGGGAGCGCGACGCTCAACCGCTTCGCGCCTCGTGTGCGACGACTTCGACACGCTCTCCGGCGGTGGACGAGCCGCTCCGCTCGATGCGGAAGATGGCCGCGTCGAGCTCCTCCACGACCCCCGACAGCGGGACGATGTTGAGCACTCCCTGCCCGCCCTTGAGCAGGTCTACGACCTCGCCGTCGCTCTGCGCGAGCACTGAGTCGGACCCGACGAGCACCAGGTTGGCAGAGCTCAGGTCAGCGCCGAGTCCTTCGCGAAGGCACTCGAGCGCGCGACGCGCGCGCTGCAGCGAGATGCCTGCATCGAGGAGCTGCTTGATCACCTTGAGCTCGAGGAGGTCGCGGTAGGAGTAGAGACGCTGCGTGCCGCTGCCCCGTGCGTCGGCGATCGAGGGCTTGAGCAGGCCGGTGCGCGCCCAGTAGTCGAGTTGGCGGTAGGTGATCCCCACCACGTTGCACACCTGCGGGCCCCGGTAGCCCTCGGCGTGGGAATCCGCGTTGCCGGCGGAGGGGTCACGGCCGATACCGGGGAGCTGGGCGGCGTAGGGCGATGTCGAGGCCATGAAGACTCCCTCCACGTCAGGTGCAGGTTCATCCTAACCCGCTTCTTCACATCGAGGTAGTTACGGCGCTGTGACCTGGGAGTACCTGGTGGGAAGGGTCGCCGCCGCCTCGATCAGTCGACGCGACGCAGCTGTTCCCGGTAGCGGCGGCCGTTTTCGATGTACTCGGCGCTTGCCACCCGGATCACTTCGATGCGCGACCCGCCGGGCTTGATCGTCGCCGGCACTCCGACCGCGAGTGCGCCGGGAGGTACTTGCATGCCGGCGAGCACCACCGCTCCAGCGCCGACGGTCGCGCCTGTGCCGACGGTCGCGTGGTGCAGAACGATCGCCCCAGACCCGACCAGACATTCGTCTTCGAGGACGCACCCCTCCAGATGCACGATGTGCCCGACCACGCAACTATCTCCGACGACCGTCGGAAACCCGGGCCCCGCGTGGAGGACGCTCCCGTCCTGGATCGAGGTACCGGCGCCCACCGAGATCGTCCCGAAGTCGCCTCGGAGTACCGCGCTCGGCCAGACGGTTGTATCAGGACCGAGCCGGACGTCGCCTATCACCGTGGCATCGGGATGGATGAATGCTTGGGGGTCGATCATCGGTACCAGATCTCCCAGCGCCCATACCGCCATGGCGGCGGACGCTACAGGAACTACGTGCCCGCGAGCAGCCCAGGTGCCACGAGCGTCTCGGCTGCTCGACGCAACGCGTCAAGGGCGGTTTCTTGTCCAGCTGCCGCGTAAGCCCGCATGACGAGCGCGTCCGCGAGGCCCCCGGCGATCGAGGGACACGCGGGAAGCGCGGTGGTGTCGCCGGTGATCTCGGAGAACAGCGCGGCAGACGCCACGGCCGCCGGACCGGCGCCCAGCGCCTGCGCCGCTTCGTAAGCCCTCTTCACCCAGGGTAGGGCGGAGTCCACTTCGCCAACCAGCACCAGAGCTAACGCGTACACGAGTCCTCCGACCTCAGCCATCGGTCCTTCGAGCTCGGGTGGCCCCACGTTCTCGAAGCGCGCCTGTGCTTCGGCGAACCGCCCCGACAAAGTCAGCTCCGTCTCGATCACGAGACTTGCCATCGCCACCACGGGGTCCGGCGAGGTGTCCGGTGGGAACGGTGCCGCGGCGCCCGGCGCCCCGTCGGCCACTGCGACGCTGAAAGCTGCAGCCCACCCCAACCACGGCTCGGAGTGCTGGCTCGCCGACACACGCTGGAGCGCGCTCACGTGGTCCAGGGCCTCATCGAGCCGCCCGCTCAGTCGCGCCATGATCGCCAGCAGGGCCCATCCGTGGACGGCCATGTCGTTGGCCCCGAGCTCCTCTGCGAGCTCGCCGAGACGGTACGCGAAGCCCTCCGCCTGTTCTGTGTCCCGAGCGCCCCCTCCGAGGGAATTGAAGAAGTGCTTCCAGGTCAAAGCCGCGAGCGTGGTGATCTGCTTGGACCGGTCTCCGGTCTCGTCCGCGAAGTTCAGAGCGTCCTCGAGCCACTTGGGCACCCGTGGATCGGCGGGTCTGGCGAGCGACAGGAACGACGAGGCCGAAACTGCTCCGGACTTGTCGCCGATGCTCTCGAACAGCTCGAGCCCCTTCTCGAGGCTGGCGGCCGCCTCCCTCATGCGGCTCAGGTTGAAGTAGGCGACTCCTGCATTGGAGTAGGCCCAGGCCTCCTTGAAGACGTTCCCTAGCTCGTGCCAGCGCCTTGCCACCTCGTGGAGCCGTGGGAGCGCCCACGAAGGATCGGTGAACGTCCGCACGTTGGCCTCGGTGTGGTCCCGTTCGACGGACAACGACGGGTCGTCGGGGTCGTCCACGACGAGGGCGAGTGTCTCGAAAGCCTCCTCCTCCTTGCCGCACAAGGCCTGGATCCGCGCGAGAGCGAGCAGGAGCTGAGGTCGCCGCACCCCCAGTTCGACCGCGCGCTCGAGAGGGCCCATGGCATCGAGATGCCGCGAGTCCGCGAGCAGGACCTCTCCGGTTGCCGCAAGAGCCTCGGCCACCTCTTCGATCGCAGCCTCGTCACCGGCGATGTAGCGGGCCGCCCGGTCGAGATGACGAGCGCGCTCTTCGGGTCTGGACACCAATCCCGCGGCCCGGCGATGAAGCTCTCCTCGAGCATTTCGAGGGAGCATCTCGTACGCGACCTCACGCAAGAGAGGGTCGGATGCCTGGTAGCGACCGTCCGGGCCCAGGTTGAGCAGCCTCATTTCGATGAGCGATCCCAGTACGAGGCGGGTGTCAGGTGAGCCGAGCGCTGCTATCTGCTCCGCGGTCGCGTCGCCGAGCACAGCGCAGTGCTGGAGCACGAGCTTCTGCGACGGTTCCAGTGCGTCGAGACGCGAGCCGAGCAGCGCCTGCAACGTGGCGGGGATTCCCGAGTGGGCGGTGATTCGGTAGAAGGCGCCGTCGTCGACGAGCATGTCGCGCGCGCGGGTCATCGACACGAGCTCGCGCAGGTACAGCGGGTTGCCTCCGGCCAGCTCGACGAGCAGGTTCGCCGACTCGGGGGCGAAGGGCTTGTCCCCTACGAAGGCGTCGGCCAGCGCAACCGCGTCCTCCGGCCCGAGCGGGCCGAGGCGTACCGTCGTTACCGTGCGGAAGCGTCCCAGCCATTCCCCGGGCTCGGTACGGCCCGCAAGCACGGTCAGGAGCGGGATCCCGCTGAGCCGGCCCGCCAGCTCGCCCAGAAGCTCGAGAGTCCTGTCGTCTGCGCGGTGCATGTCGTCGATCACGACCAGGAGTCCCTGCGGTTGGGCCTTCTCCTTGAGGAGTCGACCGAATGCCCACACCTGCTCCTGCCGGACGGCAGCGGGGTCCATTGACTTGAGCGAGTCGTCGATCTCGCCCGCGACCGAGCGCACCCTCGCGTTGACGTCAGGGTCCTGCGCGGGCCCCAGCTGCCCGATGATCTCCGCAGCGACCCGCGCTCCGCCCATCGCCCCATAGGCCGGGTACACGCACCGGACCACGGGGACCTCCTCGCCCAGCGTGACGTCGAGCTCGTCGAGAAGGCGCGTCTTGCCGGAGCCCGCTTCCCCGCACACGACGACCACCTGGGCGCTTCGGTCCCGAAGCGCGCGACGCCACTGCGACCGAAGGAAGGAGAGCTCCTCGGTGCGGCCGATCAGAGGTGGCCCCTCGGCGGTCGCCCCGGTCCCGACCTGGAGCATGCTGAGCGCCTCCCACACCTCCACCGGTGCGCTTTTGCCCTTCAGCAGCACTGCTTGGCGCTCGCGGAACTTGACGCGATCGCCTGCGAGCTCCACGGTCAGCCGGCCGCAGAGCACCTCCCCGGGCGCTGCGGCCTTCTCGAGGCGAGCGGCCACGTTGACCGTGTCCCCGATCACGGTCAGGTCGCCGCGTCCCACGGCTGTGGCCATGACCTCGCCCGAGTTGATGCCGATCGAGAACACCAGATCGCCCCCGAGCTGGCGCATCGCGAGACCCGCCGCGACCGCTCTCTCCGCGTCGTCGTCGTGGGCCACGGGGACGCCGAACACCGCCATCAAGGAGTCGCCCATGTACTTGTCGACCCTCCCCCCGTGGTCCGCCACCACCTCTCCGAGGTCCTTGAACGCGGCGTCGACCATGTGCGCCACGACCTCTGGGTCGGTGCGTTCGGAGAGGGAAGTGAAACCGACCACGTCCGCGAAGAGGACGGTGGCCAGCTTGCGTTCATCCTGCAGATGGGGATCGGCCTGCTGCGCCTGTACGTCCCTAAGGTCCGACTCGGCGGTCAGTTCCGCGCCGCAGCTGCCGCAGAAGCGCTGCCCTTCCGGGTTCGGCGCGGCGCACGAAGGACAATGGCGCACCGCAAGGCTCGAGCCGCAACGGCCGCAGAAGCGATAACCCTCCGGGTTCGTCGCGGCGCACGTGGGGCAGCTGGGCACCTCCGAAAACTACCGCCGCTGGCCCCACTTCATTCCCTCTCAGCTGGTTCGACGACCTCGCTTCGTCGAGCCACCCGACGAGGTCGGGTGCCGGGGGCGTGCGTCCGTGCTCGGGGTCCCGTGTGACAGGTGCCGGCCTCGTGGAGGAACATGTCTGTCCATGGCAGAGCTGGACGACTTCGAATGCACCGAATTCACGCACGACGGCAAGACGCGAAAGGTCTACCGCAAGGGCAGCGGCCCGGCCGTGGTGGTGATAGCCGAGATGCCCGGCATCACCCCGGGCGTCCTCGGGTTCGCGAGGCGAGTGGCGGACCTCGGATGCACCGCGGCCCTGCCCCACCTCTTCGGCGAGCCCGGGGCGCCTGCGACCGTGAGCGGCACTCTGGCATCGATTGCGCCCGCGTGCGTCTCGCGGGAGTTCCTCGTGCTGGCGACCGGGAGGACCTCTCCGGTGATCGACTGGCTTCGCGCCCTGGCGCGCTCTCTGCATGCAGATTGCGGCGGCCCCGGGGTGGGGGTGGTCGGCATGTGCTTCACCGGGGGATTCGCCCTCGCAATGATCGCCGACGCCCCGGTGCTCGTCCCGGTGCTCTCCCAGCCCTCGCTGCCCTTCCCCCTCGGCGCGCACCGCCGGCGCGACCTCGGGCTGTCTCCTTCGGACCTCGAGGAGGCCAAGCGGCAGTGCGCGGCCAAGGACCTGAGGGTGCTGGGACTTCGGTTCACCGGCGACAAGGTGTCTCCTCCCGAGCGTTTCGCGCGGCTTCGCGAGGAGCTGGGCGACCGCTTCGTCGGAGTGGAGATCGACTCCTCGCCCGGGAACCCACACGGCAACCCGACGTCGGCCCACTCGGTGCTGACCGAGCACCTCGTCGACAAGCCCGGCCACCCGACGCGCGAGGCCCTGGACCAGGTGCTGGGCCTGTTCCGAGAGAAGCTCCTCTCCCCCGCCCCCGGCGCCTGAGCCCGCCCAGGGATCGCTTCGAGGACTGACGGCGACCGCGGCGGCGGCTCCCCCGACAAGGACGTATTCAGCTTCTTCACACCCGATGGACAGCTTGCTCACAGCATCACGGAGCACGATTGCGACGTGGACGATCTAGAAGAGCCCTCGGAGCACTCAGAGACATCGGATACCTCCGGCCAACCAGGGGCCGCCGCTGGTACGCCGTACGCGCCTCCTGCGTACGGGGCTCCAGCGGGTTACGTCCCTGTGCCCGGCTACGTCCCCGGACCGGGGTACGCGCCGGCAGGCGCGTACGCGCCTCCGGCCGGCTTCGCAGCTGCGCCGGGGTACGGGGCACCGGCGGGCTACGGGGCTCCTCCGGGTTATTGGGCGCCTCCCGGACCTGCCGCAGGGGGGGCGGGGTCCTCACCGAGTAGCCGCGGCGGCATCGCGAGGCTGGTCCACAGCGTCGTCGCGGCCTGGATCGTCGCGGGTTTGCTGGCCCTGGCTGTAGCCGGATTGGCCGCGGGATGGGCAACGTCGGCCTCGAGCGCTTCTGTGATACCCGCTCCGTTCAACTCACCGGGGCCGGGGTTCTTCGGGCCGTCGGGCGGGGGGCCCTTCCGGGGTGGAGGGATCGGAGGCGCGGGCGGAGGCGGAGGCGGGAGCATCGCCGCCGCCGGCACCGTCGCCAGCGTCGGCTCGGGAAGCTTCACGATCAGCGCGGTCTCCGGCCAGACGGTCACGGTCGACGAGCAGTCCTCGACGACGTACTACAGCGGCAGGACTAGCGCGTCCTCCAGTGCAGTGGTGCAGGGCGCGAGGGTGGTGGTGCTCGGCACCCGGAGCGGCAACACCGTCACGGCTAATCGCGTGGTCGTGCTTCCAGCAGGGGGCTTCGGACCCAGCTCTCCCGGCTAGGGCTCCTTACGCGCCGGGCGCCGGGGCGGCTGACGCGCTGCTCGGTGACCACCAAGGCCGCTAATTTCTTCCTCATGCCCAGATACCGCCGCTCGATGCCGCGCGCCCCCCAGATGGTCGCCGGCCTGATCCTCGCCGTGACGTTCTCGGCCTGCTCCTCCACTCCGGCCGTCTCCTCGAGACCCCCGGCCGCGCCGACGACGACAGCCGGCCCTCTACCGATCGCGCCGGCAAGCTCCGGCTCCGCGGTGTCGGGCATCGCACCCATCCCCCAGGCCGACCTCTCCCCCGCCGGCGCCTTCGGTTCGCGCCCGACGGTCAAGGTCCCGAGCGGTTCGCCGCCGGCCCAGCTCGAGGCGTGGGACCTGATCGTCGGCACCGGTGCGACCGCAACCGACGGCGAGACTGTCGACGTGCAGTACGACGGGTACTCGTGGACGAACAAAGGCGAGTTCGACGCCTCTTGGAACCGCGGTCAGGCATTCCCCTTCACCCTCGGCGAGGGGCAGGTGATCAAGGGTTGGGACGAAGGGGTCCTCGGAATGAAGGTGGGGGGACGCCGCGAGCTCGTCATCCCGCCGAGCCTCGCGTACGGGGCTCAGGGGCGCTCGCCGGCGATCGCTCCGAACGACACGCTCATCTTCGTCGTCGACCTTGTCAGCATCGGCTCCTCCGGTTCTGCCGGCTGACTTGGAGGGGCATGACATCTAACCTGCTGCGGTGATCGAGATGATGCGCTTCCGGCTCCGCGCCGATACGGACGAGAGAGACTTCCTGGCGGCCGATGCTCGCCTTCAGTCGGACTTCGCCTACCGGCAACCTGGACTCGTGCGGCGGACGACCGCCCGAGGCCAAGACGGCGGGTGGGTGGTGATCGATCTGTGGCGGTCGCCTGCCGAAGCCGACGCCTGTGCGGCCCGCTGGGAGAGTGACCCGGCTGTCCAGGCGTTCATGGAATTCGTGGACAGTCAAAGCGTAGAGACATCGCGTTACGACGAGCTCGACGGATAGCGCAGGACGCGCTGCCGCTACTGCTTCTACTGTTGCACCAGCCCGAGGACGTTTCCCTCGGGATCGGTGATCGCCGCGATCGTGGGGCCCTGGGGAAGGTCGAAGGGCTCCGCAAGGACCGTGCCACCCAGCTGCTTCGCCAGGTCGAGGGAGCTTTGCAGGTCCTTCACCTGGACGTAAAGGCTGACCCCCGCATGCTCCCCCTGTCGGATGTGCCCTCCCGGTCCAGGCTCCGGACCACCGAGGCCCGCAGGGATCTGCATGATCGCGCCGTCGCCGATCTCCCAGTTGAACAATTGGCGGTAGAACGCAGCCTGCCTCTCGGCGTCGACCGCCACGATCTCCCAGTGCACCACCGGCCGGGCCCAATCGTCCACGGCCGAATGCTACGCGCATCCCAGGGCGTCATCCTGGCTCTCGGACGACTCCGTCCGCGGCTTCCTTCATGGCCCGAATGTCGAGCTTCTTCATGCTCATCATCGCTTGCACGGCCCGCTTCGCCCGATCCGGGTCAGGGTCACCGATCACCTGCGGCAGCTCGGAAGGTACGACCTGCCAACGCATACCAAAACGGTCTTTCAACCAGCCACAGGCGATCTCCTCACGGCCATCGGTGAGCGCCTGCCAGAAGTGGTCGACCTCCTTCTCGGTGGCGCAGTCGATCACGAAGGAGACTGACTCGTCGAAGCCGTAGTGGACGGGCCCACCGTTGAGAGCTACGAACTCGTTGCCGTCCAACTCGAAGTGGATGGTCATCACAGAGCCTGCCGGCCCAGGACCGCCCTCGCTGTAACGAGTCACCTGCAGGACCCGCGAGTTCGGGAACACCGAAACGTAGAAATCCACGGCCTCCTCTGCTTGGTCGTCGAACCACAGAAACGGAGTGATCTTCGGCACTAGCCCTCCTGATTGTTGCTGATCTTCCTCGTAAGACGACCATAAGCCTGAAAAATCTTGGCAACGCTGAGCCTCGGAGCGTCAGACGAGGTCCACCACACCCCGACCATAAGGCATCATGGACCCGTGGCACAGGGGATGGACCAGATTGCGCACCAGGTGCGGACGGCCATGGCCGCGCAGGACCCCTCGGCCTTCGTCGAGTTGCTGGACCCCGATGTGACGTGGGGAGCACCTGGCGATCCCAACCCCGCGTGCCAGAACCGCAACCAAGTGCTGGCCTGGTACCAGCGCGGCCGCGAGGCCGGCGTGCAGAGCAGCATGTTCGATGTTGAGGTGATCGGCGATCGCCTGCTCGTCAGCGTGACCGTGGCGGGGACCGACGCTGCAAAAGCTCGAGGCGGAGCAGCGCTCCGGTACCAGGCGCTGACAATCCGCAACGGCCGGATCGTTGCCATAGTCGGATTCGACGACAAGACCGACGCCCTCGAGCACGTCGCCCAATCCGCGAGCTCGTAGCTCTTCAAGTCTCCGGGACGCCCCTATCAGAAGAGGATGGGTCTCGGAAAATACGTCTCGACGAGCTCGCCTTCACTGACAGTCAATTGGCCCAGCAGGAGCTGCTAACTATCGCGATCACATCGCTCCAGCCCACTTGCTTTAAGGTCAATGGATCAGCTTCGACCTCGACGGTTACCTCGAGCGAATCGGGCTCGGCGGCGAGCCACCCAGCCTGGCCGCGGTTCACCGCGCTCACACGACGGCGATCGTGTTCGAGAACCTCGAATCGAGCAACGGCCGGCCCGTCGAACTCGACGTCGGCCACCTCGTCGACAAGTTGGTCGCGCGACGTCGCGGCGGCTACTGCTTCGAGCACAACATGCTGCTCAAGGCAGCGCTCGAAGAGATGGGGCTCGGCCCTGTGGACGTCATGTTGGCTCGAGTGCGGATCGGCGGCACCGGTGAGGATCGGCCCCTCAACCACCTCCTGTTGCGCTTGACCGATCGAGGTCGGCAATGGCTGGCCGACGTCGGACTAGGCGGAGGAGGACTACTCGATCCCATCCCGTTCGAGGTTGGCGTCGAGAGTGACCAGTCAGGCTGGGTCTACCGGCTCGTCGAGGATGGTCCAGAGCTCGTCGTGCAGGTGGTCAACGACGGCGCCTGGACTGACATGTACGGGTTCGTCCCGGTGCCGGCGCCGGCTATCGATGTCGAGGTCAGCAACTGGTACACCGCTACCCACCCGTTGTCACCGTTCGTCACGAGCGGCTTCTTCGGTCGCCGCAGCGTAGATCGCTGTCTCACCCTGTTCGTGTTCGAGCAAGGCCTCTTGGTGGAGCGTCCGGTCGGAGGGGCTTCGGAGATCACCGAGGTGCCTCGGACCGAAGTGCCGGCACTACTGGCGCAGCGCTTTGGAATTGAGGGCGTCACGTTGGGGACCAACGGCCGCCTGGATCTCATCCAGACAACCGCACGATAAGTGATGCCTGATTCATAGTTTCGGTGGGCGCTGGACTTTTGTGGTCGGGCTGCCGGGATTTGAACCCGGGACCTCTTGACCCCCAGTCAAGCGCGCTAACCAAGCTGCGCCACAGCCCGTGGTGTTGTGACCTGCGACTCTAGCTCTCCGCTAACCGTCCTCGACGGCCTCTCCGGGCCGATTTGCTGACCACTTTGCTAACACGAGGCTCCCGTTCGGAAAAACGCGCTCCGCCCGCGTGAGCGATGCAGGGCGGTATGGGCTACCAGGGGATCTGAAAGAGCGCGCTGCACCCGGCATTCGCGGGTGGTCCGGCTGACAGAACCAATCCTGCCTCTGCGGACATTATTAGGTGTGAGGCTCACCAAGGCGACCCGTGCCACCTCTGCCGGTGAGTCGTCAGATGCCGTCGCCTTCGGCCAGCTCTTCGGTCGTCACGCCCAGGCCGTCTACACGTTCTGTGCGCGTCGAACGGCCGATCTGGCCTTGGCGGAGGACCTTACGTCCATCACATTCTTGGAAGCATGGCGGCATCGGGACCGGGTGCCATCAGGAGACGTTGGCAGTCCGCTCTCGTGGCTTCTTGGTGTAGCGAACAACGTGGTGCGCAACGCCAGGCGGGGGCAGCGCCGATACCAAGAAGTCTTGGAGCGCCTCCCTGCCCCGCCTGTGGTCCCTCCCGCCGAAGACCAAGCGATCGCTCGCTCCGCGACCGAAGCCTCGTTACGACACGCACTCGACACCATCTCGGCACTCCCTGAACGGGAGCGGGAGGTGGTCATGTTGGTCTTGTGGAGCGGCCTGTCCTACGAGGAGGCCGCAACGGCGCTGGCGATTCCAGTTGGCACCGTGCGGTCACGCCTCTCACGCTCCCGATTCAAGCTCCAGATTGCGCTCAGCACCCCTGTTCATGCCGTCCTGAAGGAGTCCTCATGATCGACTTGCAGCCCGCACCGGTACCCGTACTCAGCGAGGAGTGGATCGCCTCGCACCAGACAACGCTCGTCGCCGCTCTCTCTCAGAGGCGACGCAGGCCGCTCAAGTGGGTGACCCTCGCCGGTGCGACAGCTGCGGCCGCTACCGTCTCGAGCCTCGTTCTTGTCGGGGGAAGCGAACAGTTTGCATTCGCTGGTTGGTCCCCTTCCCCGACGCCGCCCGCTAGCGGCCAGCTCACCTCCGCCGATGCCGGTTGCCAGGCGCATCTTGCCCAGGTCCCGCCTGCCTCCGACAAGGGCGCCGATGCCGCATCCTTAGTGCCCGAGCTGAGCGACGTTCGGGGTCCCTACACGGTCACCGTGTTCGGCAATGCCACTGGTAGCGGTGCCCTGTTGTGCATCACCACCCCAGACGGCAACTCGGCATTGCGCTGGCTGATGCAGTCGGGCGCGCCCGTGACCGCCGGCGCGATCGCGGTGGACCAGGTCAGCGTCTTGGCCCGTGAAAGTCAGCCGTACACCTTGGTGGAAGGCCGAACAGGTGATGGGGTCACCGGTGTAACCCTTGTCCTCGGGAACGGGAGCGAGGTGACGGCGACCAGCGGCAACGGAGCGTTCATTGCCTGGTGGCCAGGGAGCGAGACGATCACCTCTGGAATCGTCTCGACTGCGACCGGCGTTTCGACCCAGACCATCGACCTGCCCGGACCTGGTATCCCATCGTCCCCGAAGTCTCCACCGCCGTCGTCTCCTCCTGGGACGCAGACGTCCTGCATTCCGAGTGCGGACGTCGCCTGTTCGATCGGGACAGCGGGGCCATCCTGAAAGTGCTGCGCACCCTGGCTCGCTGCTGACCATCCGGGATGGCTCACGGCGGGGATACAAGACGGGTCGGCTCACCCGCTTCGCCAGCGGACCTCGCCGACCATCAGGGCGAATCCGCGCCATCGCCAAAGACAATCCACGTTGGTCATGCCGGCGTCCCTCATCCATGCCAGTTGATCCTCGATGGGAGCCAGCTGATCCTCCGGATCGTCGGCGGTGCGACCGATGGCCGCCAAGAACTCGGCGTGGCGCTCCGCAGTAGCCGAGGCAACGACCTCGAGGTTGACGAACAAGCCATCTACCTCCAGCTGCCCGACCACCTCCTGGAAGAGCTCCTGCTTGCGTGAGTCAGACAGGTGGTGGATGGCAAATCCCGAGACGACTAGATCGAATCGACCGAGCAGGCGGATTGGCTCTTTGAGATCCCAGGCCTTGACGTCGACCCGCGGGTCGCTGGCAAAGCGTTCCCTCGCCAACTCCAGCATCGGCAGGGAGCAGTCCACGGCGACGCAATCCTCGACGGAGGGTCGACAAGAGAGAACCAGGGCGGTCAGGCGTCCGTCGCCACAGCCGAGGTCGAGGAGACGCCTGGGCTCTTGGGGAAGGACGTCAACGAGCATCTGCTCGCCAGCGAGGCGTGCTTCGAGTCGTCCGATCCGCTTCGTGTACCAGTCGACTTGAGCGCGATCCGACCAGCCGGCGGTCGGCGTCTCGACGGACTCGTCCACCACGACATCATGCCAAACCCGATTAGAACCCTTCCTAATGGTCAGATCCCGCTACTGGGCCGGATATGGCGCGCTCAGGCATTGGTGCAGCGGCAATGGGCCGGAAGTCAAACGAAAAGCGATCGACCTCCCGATGCTGATGGCCAACCGCCGGCAGATCGTCGACCACCTCGAGGGCCCTGGGGTAGGACAGCTGTGAGCACCTCGAATGCTCGCGGCAGATAGCACTCTGCTGCAATCATCGCGGCAACGTGCCACCAGCACGTCGCCCCAGGTCGCATACTCGCTCGCTTAGAGGATCCAACGGCCTTCTGAAAGGGACCATGGTCCTACGAGTACATTGGACAACGGATTGTGACGAGTTACTCCTCAGAGGGTTCCACAGGTACGCAGAAGGTGACCATGGGGGCTTGGGGGGAAAGGCGTTGAAGGACCCGAAGAGCATCGCGGGCCTCTCGAAACCCCAGCCGTCGCCCCCCTCGGGGGTCCCGGACCCGGTCAGGGCGCACCGCCGGCGATCATGAACGACGCTTCTCTGGCAACGTGGTTAGAGGAGCATCCCGCCGCGATCTTCGGCGCGTGCGACGACAAGGGTGCCGTTGTCGAGATGCCCGCCACCATCGTCTTGCCTCCTGGGAGTCACATCGACGGAAGGTCGACGCTCGAGTTGGTGATCGCAGAGGACTACCGGACCGTCATCGATGCCTTCGTAGCAGCACTCACTGAGGGCTTTAGCTCCGCAACGATCCACATGGCGAGCGATCCCGACACAGCAGTGGGATTGCGGTATCTCGACCTTCGAGCCGAGCACGGCGTAATCCTACGCGTCGTCATGGCAATTGATCGAGAGGATGATGCGACACCGAGGGAAATCGATCCGGCCGCCTTGTCACCAAGGAGGCCACGTATCGGATCAATGACGAAAGACGAAAACGCGGTGATCATCTCGGTCGACATCGCCGCAAGCCTCATGCTCGGGTGGAGCGAAGAGGAGATGGTGGGTCACTCGAACCTCGAGTTCATCCATCCCGACGATTACCTAAAGGCCATCGACAACTGGATGGCTCGCCTGGGCGATGACGAAGGCCCCGTTGCCCACACCGTTCGCCTCCGATACCGCTGCAAGGACGGGACCTGGCTCTGGCTGGAGACCTCGAACCAGTTTCAGAGCCAATCTGACGGCACGAAGCTTGCCGTCGCACAGCTCGTCAACGTGTCTGAGGAAATGGAAGCTGTCGAGCTGCTTCGTGAGAGCAGGGAGCGCTTCCACACCCTGGTGAGTAGCTCGAGCGACGTGATTGCCCTCGTGAACGACAAAGGCGAGCTGCTCTATGCCAATCCGGCGGGCGAGCAAATGTTCGGCTACGACGCGAGCGAGGAAATTGGCAGAAGCCTGCTCGAGCTCATCCATCCCGGCGACCGCGAGGCGACCGCCGCTGCGTTCTCCATGACTCTTGGTACGCCAGGAGTGCACAGCCACTACATCTTCCGGATCCGCGGATCGACGGGCGAGTGGCGCACGATCGAAGCTATAGCCACGAACTGCACGGACGACCCGGCTGTGGCTGGCGTCGTGTTGAACGCCCGCGACATCACAGAGCGAAAACGGACAGAACGCCTCTCCGCCCTGGGTGAGCTAGCCACGGTGGTCGGCCACGAGTTGCGCAACCCCCTCGGCGCTGCCATCAACGGGCTGTTCCTGGCGCGAGGAGAACTGGGGCAAATATCCGACGAGGCCGAGAGGTACCTGTCGGGCGTAGAACGTGCGGTCAATCGTGCAGTGCGCCTCTCGGAGGACCTGACGGCCTATATGCGCGAGCGTGAACCCGATTTCTCCGACGTGGACTTCGCCGATCTCGTTGCTGACGTGTTGCAGACCACGCCGCCCCCAGAGGGCGTCGAAGTACACATCGACTCCTCGGAGAGGATCAAGGTGGACCCGTGCTTGATGACCCAGGTTCTGACGAACCTCATCACAAACGCTTACCAAGCCATGCCCGATGGCGGGATCGTGAGTCTCGCAGCCACCTGCGACCCCACCCCGCGCATAACCGTCCAGGACAGCGGAAGTGGCTTCGACTCCGATTTGGCCCATCGCCTGTTCGATCCTTTTTTCACCACCAAGATCGAAGGCACAGGACTCGGACTCGCCATAGTCCAGCGCCTGGTCGAGGTCCAGGGTGCAAGCGTGTCTATCGAGAACGCTGCAGGTGGAGGGGCCAAGCTCTCTATAGCCTTCCCACGGACGCGTGGCTCCTGACGAAGGTAGTCAAGGCGAGGATCTTGCTCGATGGAGGAGTCTCGATGACGGCTCCGAGCAGGCGTGGACGGGCCGAGTCTGCAAGGTCTACGCCCTGGTGGGAGATCGCTGGCTCATGACAATGCAGACGGGCGCCCTGACTTACGACTGATCCTCGACCGCCCTGAACGAGTCGATCCACTATGGATAAGGGCTCCAGGCGACCTCCCACCGGTTGCCCTCCGGGTCGGCGAAGTATCCGGTGTAGCCGCCCCACTCCCGCTTGACAGGATCGGCGATACGTTCAGCACCAGCGGCAAGGGCCACCTGGAAGGCACTGTCGACCGCGTCGGGACTTGCAACGTTGACGCCGAGCGTCACTCCGTTCCAACCGATTTCGGGCTCACGTTCTCCAGGGGCCGCCTCATCGCCGAGCCGCCCGAGCGGGTACAAGGCCAAACGCACCGTTCCGGCGTCGAAGCCAGCAAAGTTGTCGTCCGATCCGGGTCGTTCGATCCAGCCCAAGGCGCCGTAGAAGGCACGGAGGGCTGACATCTCCCGTGCGCCAAGAGTGATGAAGGTGATCTGCTGTGGAAGGCTCATGAGACAATTAGCTCCGCCTGTCGGGTGGGGTCGCCAAGTTCTGCAGCCGAAGCTGGCCACGGGCCACCATCTTGCCGTCGCTTTCGCGCTCGATCTCGACAAGCCAAATCTGCTGTGTTCGGCCGGTGAAGATCGGCGTGCCGGTCGCCCGCACTCGGCCAGCGCGATGCGGTCGCAGGAAGTCCGTGGAGTTGGCGACTCCGACTACTGCCATGTCTCCCGTCATCTCCTGAGCGGCAGCAGCAGCACCGTGGCTCCCGACGGATTCGACGACGGAGGCCCAGACCCCGCCGTGGACAATGCCGTAGGGCTGTTGGTGTCGCTCATCGATGTCGACATAGGCCACCACCCGCGTGGGAGTCATCTCTTCAACCCTTATACCCAATGCGCTGTCCCAGCCCGGCTGCGGTTCCATCCGTTCCCTCCAGTGCAGAACCTTGTAGCACAGGCTAAGGGGGCCCGGATCCGATCCGGCTGCGTTAGTAGCTACTTGATGGGGGATGCTCTGTATTCACCGAGTGCGTACCAAATTCCCTCGCCGCCGCCTACTTCCTGCGCCCGCCATTGGATCGGGCTGACTGCGCTACTTCTACCGCTTGGGATACGGCCTCGATCAGGACTGTAGGAGGGATGGGCTTTCTGAGTATGTCGACGATCCTTCCCCCGAGACGGACACGGGTCTCGTGGTCGATGTCGTAAGCCGTGAGGAGGAGGACGCCAGGCGGCGGCGGCTCGGGGCTCATTTCTTCTACTACCAAGATTCCATCTTTTCTGGGCATCTTCACGTCCAAGACAACCGCGTCGATTTCACGTCGGGCGAGCTTGTCCAAAACCTCTTCGCCGTCTTGGGCTTCTTCAACGAGGAAGCCGCAACGCCTGAGTATCTCCGAAGTCAAGATACGAAGATCGTGGTCGTCGTCTGCTACCAGGACAAAACCGTCAGGCACGTTTTCTTCCAGTCAGGCTGCCGGAAGCCGGATGGACACGATCGCTCCTTCGAGATGCCCGTTGTCCACGTCGATCGTGCCTCCCTGAAGCTGCACGAGTCGCTGGACGATGGCCAATCCGAGACCAGTTCCGTCCTCCTTCGTGGTGAAGAAGGGGTCGAAGAGCTGCTCCGCAATCGCCGGGTCGAATCCCGAACCACTGTCTCGTACCCGGATCGCAGTGGTCTGACCCTCTTGGTCGACAGAGATACGCAGGGTGCCCCCATGGGGCATTGCCTGGTAAGCGTTCGTGATCACGTTGGTCAGCACCTGGGTCATGAGGGTCCGATCTGCCCGTAAGGTCAGCGAGCCCTCTACAGAGACGTTGGTGTCTGGGGGTGCCGGAACCGATTCGAGGACTTCGGAGACGAGGCTCTCGAACTGGATATCCGAAAACACCGGTTCCCGCTCACGCATGTAAGTCGTCAGGTCCTCTGAGAGTTTGGCCGCACGGTAAACGGCCTTCTCGGCTACCGAGAGGTATTTCTCCATGTCGGTTGGAGATGTCTTTGCGAGGTGGATGCTGTTGATCGCTGATCCGAGAGGGTTCCTGAGCTCGTGTCCGATCACGGTCGCCATCTGGCCGACCGCAGCCAGACGCTCGTTGCGTACAATGTGCTTCTGAGATTCGAGCAACTCGGCTTTGGTCTCTGCGACAAGGACCGCCGCGTCACGCTCGCGTCGGGCGAGCAACTCCACTGCCGACGCAAGCGCGAATGCGACGAGAAGACCCACCGCGAGGGCTATCCACGGGGCATTCTGCGCGTAAGTACCGACGAGCGCCGAACGCTGGGAAGCCTGGACAAGCCAGGTCACCCCCTCGTATCGAACCACCTCGTTTGCGACGGGCCCCGGAAGAGGGCCGGGACCATACGTGGTGATGAGCAGCTGGCTCCTCACCGGCTTCGTCGAGTTGTAGATGTTCACGAACAGGTGCGAGTAGGGCCCGCTCAGGTCCGGCGCCGCGCCCGTCTGGTTCAGCTCTTCGGTCTGGATTGCAGCGTCATGGGGGTAGACCACAAGAGCAGACGTGATCGCGAGAAGAGTCTTCGACCCAGAACGAAATATCGTCGCGTCCAGGGGCGGCGTCGTGGTCTTGGCCAGAGTGGCGACACTTTGGGTTACGAGATCGGAGGGCAGGGGCTCCCCATCCCTCAGATCCGGCCCCTTCGCCAGCAGCACCCTTGGGGGCGAGACGCTTACGAGTGCGACGGAGATCGTCGGGCTTGTCAGGATCGGCTTTGCCTCTTCGGCAAATACCGTCGCCTCGTTGGGCGCGGCCAACGAGTAGAAGACAACGCCGTCCAGTTGGTTGCGGAGGTTCTGCAACGTGGCTTGGAGAATCGAGATGAGCTGGCTCTCGTCGCCTCGAAGCAGTGCCTCGTCCTGTCGCGCCACCCCGTTCCGCATGACAGCCCATCCGGAGAACGACAGCGCGGCAACCAGAACGAACACCGCCAACGACCAAAGCGAGATGCGTCTGGTCACATGGCCCCCCCGTTTGTCCTGGGTCTAGGGACGAACGTCGGAAGAGTAGCAAACCACCGAGAAGCGCGCGTGACCCATCACTCTGGGCGTTCGAGCGATACTGCGCGAGCGCCGCCCTCCAGCGGGGAGCGCGCGTGATACATCACTCTGGGCGTTCGCGCAATAGGAGGGCGGTCAGACGTAATCTTTGGACGTGGCGGGTTTGGCGGCATACACGCTTCTTTTGGTGATCGCGCTGGGAGCGCTGGCCATCTCGATTTGGGCGATCGCGGATGCCGCGTCCAAGTCTTCGGAGGCGTTCAGAGCCGCAGGTTCCTCCAGGAAGAAGTGGATGATGGTGCTCGTCTTCTTCACAATCGCACTCGATGTCATAGGCGTGGTCCTGGCCATCGTGTACCTGGCGCTCGTGCGGCCACGAGTGAGAGCTGTTCAACACCCGTAGACGGACCTGCCGTCCCCCGGCAGGGGTACCGTGCGTCCGTGGTCGGTGAGCGCTGCACCCTGGCTGGCTCCGATGTATCGATCCCGCTGCTCGGCGTAGGGACCTGGGCCTGGGGCGACCGTTCCACTTGGGGAATGGGGAGCTACGACACGGACCTGACGCGTAACTCGATCCAAGAAGCATGGAACGCCTCGATCGATGCCGGCGTCACGCTTTTCGATACCGCCGAGGTCTACGGCCGGGGAGAGAGCGAACGGATCATCGGCTCCATGCTGGCCCGCGATCCCCAACGCGCTACCTCGGTCGTCATCGCCACCAAGTTCATGCCGTCGCCGTGGAGACTGCTCGTCCAAAGCGCACTGCTGAGGTCGTTACGAGCTTCGCTGCAACGTCTCGGTCTGCCGAGCATTGACCTCTACCAGCTCCACGGGCCCATCAGCCTTCGTTCCCACTCAGCACTGGCAGATGCCCTTGCGGCGGCGCACGAAGCGGGCTTGGTGAAGGCTGTTGGCGTCTCGAACTACTCAGCGAGGGAGACTCGCTCCATGGCTGCGGCGTTGCACGGTCGCGGCATGCAGTTGGCCACCAACCAAATCGAGTTCTCCTTGCTTCGACGCTCTCCCGAGACGAGTGGCCTGCTTGCGACCTGCGCAGAACTGGGTGTGTTGCCGCTCGCATATTCGCCGATCGGTCAGGGTCGGCTCACCGGCAAGTACTCCGCCGCCCATCCCCCATCCGGAAATCGAACTTTCGCGAACCATCCCATGGCCGTTGTCGACCGCGTCGTTGCCGAACTGCGCCGCATCGGCGACAAGTACGGAGGCAAGACGCCTAGCCAAGTGGCGCTGAACTGGGTGATGGCGAAGGGTGCCGTCCCGATCCCCGGCGCCAAGAACCGGCACCAGGCTGAAGAGAACGCCGGGGCCCTCGGCTGGCGCATCGACGAAGAAGATCTCGCGCAGCTTGACCGGGCAGCCCTCTCGGGCGCCAGGAACCTTCAAAGCCGATTCTGGCAGCACGGCTGACTACAGGGGACTGCCCCGCTCGCGTCTATGTAACGCCCGGCCCGAATGGGGGCCATCGACCTCGCGATTCGGATCAGGCTGAAGGACGCACTCCGCACCGGACGACAACCCGCGCGCCATCTCTTAGTGTCGGGCGATGCACTACGGGATGATCCTGCCCCAGACGGAGATCGGGCCCGACCCGAAGGTGCTGGTGGACTTCGTCCAGGCGGCCGAGCAGTCGGGATTCGCGTTCGTCAGTGTCTACGACCACGTGCTCGGCGCGGACGCCTCCGCCAGACCCGATTGGCCCGGGCCCTACGACGCCACCCACCAGTTCCACGAGCCGTTCGTCCTCTACGGGTACCTGGCCGCGCACTGCAGCCTCGAGCTTTCGACGGGGGTGCTCATCCTCCCCCAACGCCAGACCGCCCTCGTGGCAAAGCAGGCTGCCGAGGTCGACATCCTCACGGGGGGCCGCTTCAGGCTCGGGGTGGGCACTGGTTGGAACTGGGTCGAGTACGAGGCGCTCGGCGAGGATTTCGCCACCCGAGGCGACCGCTACGAGGAGCAGATCGAGCTGTTGCGACGGCTGTGGACCGAGGACGTGGTCAGCTTCGAGGGGCGCTATGACCGGGTCGAGGCGGCGGGCATCCTGCCTCGTCCCGTCCAGCGACCGATCCCCATCTGGATGGGAGGAGGCGCCGGCGGTCGGGTTCTCGAGCGCATCGGGCGCCTGGGCGACGGGTGGGTCGCCCGGGCGGCGCCGGGATACGGGCTCGAGGAGGCCTGGGAAGCCGTGGTCGGCTCCGCCATCGCAGCCGGGCGAGACCCGAGCGGAGTCGGCCTCCAGGGCCTCGTCGAACCCGGGGAGGATCCCGACGGCGAGCGCTTGCAGCGCCAGCTCGCCCGCTGGCGAGCCTTCGAGGCGACGACCCACCTCGCCGTGAGCGGGCTCCACGCTGGGAGAAGCCCCCGCGAACACGTCGAGTGGGTGCGGCGAGCCGGAGAAGCCGTCTTCGGCTAGTCCCCCGCGCTTTGCGCGGAAACGTGCTGTCGCGATATGTCGCTCAGATGTGGTGCACGACCCAGCCGATTCCCTGGTAGGCCCTCCAGCCCAGGTACACGACGGTGGCCAGCACGAGCAGCTTGAAGTGCCACGGGATCTTGCGGCGCTCGACGAGCTGCTCGTCGCAGCTCGGGCACGACCCCGAGTCGGTGAGCTCCTCGTCGGGGACCATCCGCTCGCACTTGTCGCACCAGGGCAAGAGTCGGCCGGTCTCCTAAACCGGGGGGACGCCGTGTCGGCGCTCGGAAAAGCGGCGATCCCGCCCGGTCGCCGTGGCGATCCTCCCCACCAGCTCGCCGCGAAGGTCCTCGGGGGCGACCACGGCGTCGACGACGAGGTCCGAGGCGAGGCGGAGCAGGTCCACGTCCTGGTCGTACTCCCGCCTCTTCTCCTCCACGAACCGCTCGCGGGCCTCCTCGTCCTCGATGGCGGCGATCTTGTTGGCGTACACGGCGTTCACCGCCGCCTCGGGGCCCATGATGGCGATCTCGGCTGTGGGCAATGCCATGCAGGAATCCGGCTCGAAGCCCGGGCCGGCCATGGCGTACAGACCGGCCCCGTATGCCTTGCGCACGATCACCGACACCTTCGCGACCGTCGCCTCTGCGACCGCCGTGATCATCTTCGCCCCGTGGCGAATGATGCCCTGGCGCTCGACCGCCGTGCCGATCATGAACCCCGGGACGTCCGCGAGGAACACGAGCGGCACGTTGAAGGCGTCGGCGCACCAGATGAAGCGGGCGGCCTTGTCGGCGGAGTCCACGAACAGCACCCCTCCGCGCACCGCCGGGTTGCTCGCCACCACGCCGACGGGGTGACCCTCGAGCCGCGCCCATCCCACGATCACCTCGCCGGCGAAGTCCGGCTTCAACTCGAAGAACGAGTCGGTGTCGACCAGGGCCTCCACCACGTCGTGCATGTCGTAGGAGAGCTTTGGGTCCGAGGGGACGAGCTCCGCGACGAAGTCGGCCGTGGGGGGTCGGGCGGCGCTCATCGGGGGATCGTCGCGCCAAGAACCCGGGAGGTATGAGAAATAGTCCCTGGCCATTTCGATGGCGGCAGCGTCGTCGGAAGCCAGGTTGTCGCCACAACCGGAGACGGTGCAGTGCATTCGCGCCCCACCCATCTCCTCCAACGTGGTGATCTCCCCCACGACCATCTCGGCCATGCGCGGCGAACCCAGGTACATCGAGGCATTGCCCTCCACCATGAACACCACGTCGCAAAACGCAGGTATGTAGGCACCGCCGGCCGCCGAGGGCCCGAACAGGCAGCAGATCTGCGGCACCCGGCCCGACAGGCGCACCTGGTTGTAGAAGATGCGGCCTGCCCCGCGGCGGCCGGGAAAGAGCTCGACCTGGTCGGTGATTCGTCCCCCAGCGGAGTCCACCAGCCAGAACACCGGCAGCTCGTGCAACAGCGCGTACTCCGTGAGGCGGATGATCTTCTCGACGGTTCGCGCTCCCCACGATCCCGCTTTCACGGTCGGGTCGTTGGCCATGACGCACACCGGTCTTCCACCCACCGCGCCGCGGCCCGTGACCACACCGTCAGCCGGAAGGCCGGGCGTTAGAGCGTTCGCCAGCAGCCCGTCCTCGATAAACGAGCCCTCGTCGAGCAGAAGGGACAGCCGCTCTCTTACGGGGAGCTTCCCCTGCGAAGCCAGCTTGGCCGCACCCTTCTCGTCGGGTGGCGCTCCCGCGGTCCGGATCGCCTCCGCGATCTCCTTCGGCTCGCGTGTCATCCGTCTCAGCCTCCGAGCCTGACCCTCAGCTTGAGAGGAGTGGGGCCCATCTCGAATTCCTCCCTGAGGCGCCGCTCGAGGTAGCGGAGGTACGGCGCGGAGATCCTGTGGGTGGCGAAGAGGGTGAACGTTGGCGGGTCGATGGCTCCCTGCACCGCGTAACGGATACGTGAGCCGATCGGCGGGTGCGCAGCCTGGATGGCAGCCAATGCGCGGTTCAGCTCGCCGGTCGGCACGCGCCTGTGGTACGCGTCGATGGCCAAGCGCAGGGCGCCCAGGATGCGGTGCGCCCCGAGACCGGTTCGGGCACTCACCTTCAGCACTGGCGACTCACCCAGGAAAGCGAGGCGGTCCTCCACGTCCTCGAGGACTCCCGGGCGGGCCTCGGTGGCAAGCATCTCCCACTTGTTGAGCACGACGACGACCGGGCTGCCCGACACGCCGATGCGCTCGGCGAGCCTCTGGTCCTGATGGGTCACGCCCTCGGTCGCGTCGATGACGAGCAGGACGACATCCGCAGCGTCCAGGGCCTGGAGCGCGCGCACCACGGCGAAGTACTCGGTCCCCTCCGCCGAGCGCGACCGGCGTCTCATCCCGGCGGTGTCGACGAAGCGCACAGGGCCGTCGGGGGCGTCGAGCAGGGTGTCGATCGAGTCCCTCGTCGTGCCCGGGACGTCGTGCACGACCGAGCGCTCCTCCCCCACCAGCCTGTTGAAGAGGGTGGACTTGCCGACGTTGGGTCGTCCGACGATCGCCACACGCGGCGCGGGTTCACTCCCCGAAAGCTGGTCCGCACCAGGTCCCTGCTGGCCGGCGGCGTCCGGCGCATGGATCTCGAGCTGCCTCACCACCTCGTCGAGCAGGTCGCCTGTCCCTCGGCCGTGCAGCGCGCTCAGCATGTACGGGTCACCGAGCCCGAGCGATACGAGCTCCCATGCCTCTGACTCGCGCGCCTGGTTGTCCACCTTGTTGGCCACGAGCATCGAAGGCACGCCTGCACGCTTCACGAGCCTGGCAACGTCCTCGTCCTCGGTCGTGACCCCCACGGTCACGTCCACCACCACGAGCACCAGGTCTGCGGCTTCGATCGCGCGCCGCGCCTGGACGGCTACCTTCGTGTCGAGCGCGTCCCCTCCCCCGAGCCAGCCCCCCGTGTCGACGATCCTGAATCGCTTCCCGTTCCATTGGGCGTCGAGCTCGAGGCGGTCACGCGTGACGCCTGGTCGCTCCTCGACCACGGCCGCCCGGCGACCGACGAAGCGGTTCACCAGCGTGGATTTGCCGACGTTCGGACGCCCTGCCACCACGACCACCGGCAGGCGCGCGCCGGCGCCCGCGTCGGAGCCGGTGTCCTCGTTTCGCGCCGGCGCCACGGTGCTCACCGGTGGCCTCTGTCGAGGGCTCGGCGAAGGGACCTCCCGTCGGTCTCCACCACCTCCACGGGGTGCGGGAGGTCCGCGACGGTGGCCCCGTCGAGGAAGCGACCTTCGGACAGGCACACGTCGGGCAGCAGATAGCGCCGACCGGGCGGCTCGCACTCGAGCGCGCGACCGAGGTCGCTACCGGTGAGCAGCCCGGTGACGGCGATGTTGCCGCCGAAGAACGAGTTGCGCACCGGAAGGAGCCTCACTTCGCGCCCGAACCGGCCCTTGTAGCGCTCGAGCAGCGGTCCCAGCACTCGCGCTCCGTACTCGCCCGTGAGCACCGTCGTGCTCCCGCCGTCGCGCCCGCAGCTGGGAGCGGCAGTGGCGTCGGAACGCACTGTGGCGTCGGAACGCACTGTGGCGTCGGAACGCGCAGCCCTGTAGCCCTCGCCCGGCGCGCCGTCCACCCAGGAGAAGAACCCTCGGCGCGCGCCGATGGCAGCGCTCGCATCGCCCCAGAACGCGTCTGCGAAGGCACGTGCCATGCCGATCCCGTTCTCGTGCTGGGGAAAGCCGTCGTACGCCTCTCTGCCCGGAAAGGCCCTCCCCGCAAGCAGGTAGTACTCGTCGGCCGCGTACACCAACCGGCGGCCGAGCGCCTCGGTGTAGAGCTCCTGCCACTCCTCCACCAGATCGACCACAGCCGCAGCCTCGGAGGGGGTGTGGTCCCTCAAGCCGGTCTCCGTGGTATGCCGGCTGATACCGAGAGGGACGCAGGCGACCGTGGCCAGCTCCGGGTACTCGTCGGCGATCCCCGCCAGGGTCGCCTCGAGCGCGTCTTCGTCGTTGACCCCGGGGCACACGACTATCTGCCCGTGCACCTCGATCCCGCCGTCGAGAAGGGCCCGAAGCCACCTCAAGCTCACTGCCCCACGCGGGTTGCGCAGCATGTGCGCGCGCAGGTGCGGGTCGGTGGAATGTATCGACACGAACAGAGGGGAAAGGTGCTCGTCGAGCACGCGTTCGAGGTCGATCTCGGTGAAGCGGGTCAAGGTCGTGAAGTTGCCGTATAGGAAGGACAGCCGGAAGTCGTCGTCCTTCATGTACAAGCTCCGCCGCATCCCCTTTGGCAGCTGGTGGATGAAGCAGAACTCGCAGTGGTTGTCACAGGTCCGGACCCTGTCGAACAACGCCGAGGAGACCTCGATGCCGAAGGGCTCCCCCGCCGCCTTGTTGACCGGCACCACGACCTCCCCGTGGCCGCGCCTGATCTCGAGCTCAGGGTCCTCGCCGTCGACGAGAAGCTGGTACTCGATGACGTCCCTGGGCGCCCGCCCGTCGATCCTGAGCAGCTCATCGCCTACTTGGATCCCTGCTCGCGAGGCCGGAGAGCGGCGCGCCACGGAGACCACCCGGGCTGCCGGCATCACACGAGGCTACTGCCCAAGGAGCACAACCCCGCAGCAGGGGGCCCGAGGGACGGGCGGTAGCCTGCTGTCGGTGGCGGTCGATCGAGTACTGCTGGCCTCTCCGAGAGGCTTCTGCGCCGGCGTCGAGAAGGCGATCAAGGCGCTGGCGTGGATGGTGCGGATCTTCGACCCTCCCGTGTACTGCTACCACGAGATCGTGCACAACGCGAACGTCGTAGAGCAGTTCCGCGCCCAGGGAGTGGTGTTCGTAGACGATGTGGAGGAGGTGCCACCGGGAGCGCCGCTCATGCTCTCGGCTCATGGCTCGGCGCCCGAGGTGGTGGCGGCGGCCAGAGGGCACGGCCGGACCGTCGTAGATGCGGTCTGCCCGCTCGTGACCAAGGTCCATCACGAGCTGAAGGTCCGCGCCGAGAAGGGGTACACGGTGCTGTACGTGGGTCACGAAGGCCACGAGGAGGCCGTCGGGACGATGGCGGTGGCTCCTCGGTCGGTGAGGTTGGTGCGCTCGGAGCAAGAGGTGGACGCGGCGGCGGCGGACCTGGCCCCGGGCGCGCCGGTGGCGCTGCTCGCGCAGACGACATTGAGCCACGACGAGTGGCTCGGGGTGATGAACAGGGCGAAGGACCGCTTCGAGGAACTGTGGATGCCCAACCGCTCAGACCTGTGCTTCGCCACCACCAACCGGCAGGCGGCCCTGAAGGCGATCGCCGGCAGGTCCGACGCGGTGATCGTGATCGGCTCTGCCAACTCCTCGAACACCCTCGCCCTCGAGAAGGTGGCGCGCGCTTCTGGGTGCCCGAGGGTGCTCAGGGTCAACGAGGCCTCCGAGGTGCCGTCCGACATGTCGGGGACCGTCGCCGTGACGGCCGGCGCGTCGGCTCCCGACGAGCTCGTCGAGGCTGTGGTGAGGTGCCTGGCACCCGTCGGAGGGGTGGAGGAGGTGCGGGTCACCCACGAAGAGGAGTACTTCCCTCCTCCGCCCGAGCTGCGCGACCTCGAGCGGGGGCTCGTGGCCGCGCTCGCCTGGGGTCTCGGTGCCCCCCCGCCTCTCGAGGACCGTCAGGTGTCGGCGGCCGACGTGCTCGCGCGGCTCGCCAGCTGAGGCAGCTCAGTCGATGACGCTCCCCCTAGCGCGCGGTCGCGCACACGAGCGCCGCCGACGCGACGACCTTCGCCGCCTCGTAATGGAGCTCGGGCGCCAGGACCTCCTCCGGCATCACGGAGAGATCGTCTTCGCGCCGGTGCTCGTGCTCGTGGCCTCCTATCTCGAGGCAGACAACATCGGCGACGTCTTGAAGCGCGTGCCCGCCGAGGCGTGCGGGCTCGAGGTGTCGGTGCTCGTCGTCGTCGACGGCGGGGACGACGGTACGGAGGACGTCGCGCGATCGGCTGGCGCGTGCTGCGCCGTCATGCCCGTGAACATGGGTCAGGGAGTCGCCTTGCGTCTCGGTTACGAGCTTGCGGATGCGGGCGGGGCGAGCTACGTGGTCACCCTCGATGCCGACGGACAGGACGACCCGAGCTCCGTGGAGGAGCTCCTCGTGCCGCTCGTGTCCGGCGAGGCGGACTTCGTGATCGCGAGCAGGAGGCTCGGGACCGACGACTCGACCGACCGCGCGAGGCGCGCAGGCGTCGTCTTCTTCGCCTCGGTGATCAACCGCCTCACCGGGCAGCACCTCACGGACACCTCCATGGGCTTGCGCGCCCTGCGGATCGAGGTGCTGCGCGACGTGACGCTCGAGCAGGACCAGTATCAGACCGCAGAGCTCGTGATCTCAGCCGCTTCGAGGGGCTGGCGGATCACCGAGCGCCCCACGAACCGCCATCCTCGGGCCTCGGGGGAATCGAAGAAGGGGCACAACGCCTTCTTCGCACTTCAGTACGCCAGGGTGGTGCTGCGGACCTGGCTGCGCGAACGCAAGCGCTGACCAGCAGCCCGTTCTACAGGCTCGACCGGGCCTGGTCGTAGACGCGCTGGAGCTCCGAGCGCAGCTGCTCGTTCAGCTCGCGGATCACCCTGCGGGGTGTCCGCCCGCCCTCGGTACGCGCCGGCGGCATAAGAGGCTCACCGAGCACGATGCGGACCTTTACGGGACGTGGGAGCTTCGTCCCCAAGGGCTGCGACTCGGAGGTCCCGGCGATCCCCACGGGCACGATCGGGGCTCCCGTGCGGGTCGCCAGGAACGCGGCCCCCTCGTGCAGGTCCACGACGGAGTCCCCTGAGCGTCTCGTACCCTCGGGAAACAGCACTAGGACCTGGCCCTGGTCGAGCACGGCCTGCGAACGCGCGACCGACTGGCGGTCGGCACCCTCGCGGTGCACCGGAATGGCGCCCGTGGAGTCGAGGAACCTGCCCAGGAGGTGCGAGCTCCACATCTCCTCCTTGGTCATGTAGAAGAGCTTGCGCCGGGTGACCTCGGAGACGACGAAGAAGTCGATGAAGCTCCGGTGCACCGGAGCCAGCACCACGGCGCCGCTCGCGGGGACTGGGGGCCCTTGCACCGTCACGCGCCAGTAGGAGCGATTGATCACGTGCGCGATGGCGCGAAGGGAGCGGTAGACCCAGTCGGGGAAGGGCCGAGGAAGCTCTCGGCTCAGAGCCACGAGAGGACCTCGCCTAGGACGTCCTGCGCGTTGCGTCCGGTGGAGTCGATCACCACCGCGTCGTCTGCCACGTCCGGGGGCAGTGGCAGCGGCGATGCCTCGCGCGTCGAGTCGAGCCGGTCACGCAGTGCGAGCGCCATTGCGACTTCGTGCCGGTCATGGCCCGCGCGCTCGTGCGCCCGCCGGTGCGCGCGCTCGTCGGGCGAAGCGGTGAGGTAGACCTTGAGCGCAGCGTCGGGGAGCACGACCGTGCCGATGTCACGGCCCTCGACGACCCCTCCCTCGCGCGCTGCCACCCAGGCGCGCTGGCGGCGAACCATCTCCGCTCGCACCTCAGGATTGGCCGCCACGATCGACACCGCCGCGTCCACCTCGGGGGTGCGGATGGCATCGGTGGCGTCGGCTCCGTCCACGCTCACGCGGTCGCCCACCTCCAGCACGAGCCCACGTGCCAGGTCAGCGACCGCTTGCCGGTCGCCGGGGTCGATCCCCCTCGCCAGGGCACAATACGCGACCGCTCTGTACATCGCCCCCGTGTCGAGGCGCTCGAGCCCGAGGCGCTCGGCGACGAGCCGTGCGAGGGTCGACTTGCCCGCCCCAGCGGGACCGTCGATCGCCACCACGCGCACCTGCTGGCGGGGGGGCGCTTCGCTCAACGGGTCCCGCCCCCTGTGAGGGCGGCCAGGTCACTTCGGAAGCCCGGGTAGGAGGTCTGCACGGCCTCCCACCCGACGATGCGCGACGGACGCCCGGTCACCGACGCCGCCGCCACCGCCGCCGCCATCGCCATGCGGTGATCGCCGTGCGAGTCGACGTTCCCGGCGCTCAGGGCGGGCACGCCCGTCACGTAGATGTCGTCGCCATCGCCCTCGGCACCTGCACCGAACGCCCGGACCATCTCTATGACTCCGGCGAAGCGGTCGGACTCCTTGAACCTCAGCTCACCCACCCCACGAAAGACCGTCGTGCCTTCGGCCCTCGAGGCCGCGACCGCCAGCACCGGCACTTCGTCGAGTCCGGAGATCTCGTGCGCCTCGACTTCGGTGGCAAGCAACGGCCCCGAGCGCGCCACGAGATCCGCCGTCGGCGCGAGCTCGCCCGGGCCCACGGCGGGCACCTCCTCGATCCGGGCCCCCATGCGCCCGAGCACGTCGAGAAAGCCGCGCCGAGCGGACCCCGTGTACACGTGCTCGACGACGACCTCGCTGCCGGGAACCAGGCAGGCTCCCACCAACCAGAAGGCGGCCTGCGAAGGGTCCGACGGCACCTCGAGCTCGAACGCCCTCGGCCGGGAGGGAAGGACCCTCACCACGTGCTCGGAGCCCTCGAAAGACTCCGATACTTCCACACCCGCCAAAGTCAGGATCTCCTCGGTGTGCTGACGGGTGAGGACCTTCTCGCGCACGACCGTCAACCCCTGTGCGCTCAGGCCCGCCAGCATCACGCACGACTTCACCTGGGCGCTGGCCTCGGGTGGTGAGTATTCGATCCCGCGCAGGGACCCTCCGCGCACCACCAGAGGCGGCAGGAAACGCTCGGTGCGCCCGTCGACGCGCGCCCCCATCAACCTCAAGGGACGCGCTATGCGGTCCATCGGACGAGAGGACAGCGAGGAGTCACCCCGCAGCTCCACCGTCCAGGGCCAACCCGCCACAGCGCCGGCCAGCAGGCGCATGCCGGTGCCGGAGTTCCCGAGGTCGAGAGGGACGTCCGGAGCGTGCAGGGCATCTTGTCCTCCTCTGATGCTCTCTCCCTCCACGCGCGCACCGAGGGCGCGTGTCGCCTCCTCGGTGCGTCGCACGTCGTCGCCTTCCGAGCGCCCTCTCACTACCGATACGCCCTCGGCGAGGGCTGCGACGATCACCGCTCTGTGCGAGATCGACTTGTCACCCGGCACCCGGACGTGGCCCGTGAAGGGAAGGCCCCCTTCGAGGGCGAAGGCCTCGCCGCTGCCGGTCCTCATCGCGACGGCCCCCCCGCCCCGGACGAAAGGCGCCGGAGCCAGGTCATGTGAGCCGCCCCGAGGCCGAGTGGTAACCGCGATCCGACAGTGCCCGGGCGAGACCCGCTGCCTCGTCGGCGTCGACGACGATGACGAGGACCCCTCGGTCCCCCTCGGCGCTGTGGGCGATCTCGAGGTCCGCGATGTTGACCCCGAGGTCACCCGCGAGGGTGGTGATCTCGGCGAGCACTCCGGGGCGGTCCGGGACTGGCACCCGCAGCTCTGCGAGCCTCTCGGGACGCACCGCGCGCGACGGCAGGGATCGGCGCGCCTGCGCGGCTCGGTCGAGCGAGGCGAACACGCCTTCGCGATCTCCCTCGGCCACGGTGTCGCGCATGGCCGACAGCTCGAACACCAAGGCGTCGAGGGTGCTCACGATCGCTGCGGAATTCTCGACGCAGACCTCCGGCCAGATCGCCGGCTGCCCCGCCGCGACGCGGGTCATGTCCCGGAACCCGCCGGCAGCCAGGCGGAGCAGCGCGGCGTGCTTCTCGGAGAGCCGGTCGGCCAGGTTCATGAGTGTCGCAGCCGTCAGGTGTGGTACGTGCGAGACGACCGCGACCAGTATGTCGTGCTGCGAGGGCGAGAGCGCCACCACCTCCGCCCCGAAGGAGCCGACCACCCCTCGCAGGAGCGCGTAGGCGGCGGGGTCCGTGCTGTCGGTCGGTGTGAGGACCCATGTCGCGCCCACGAACAGCTCCGGGTCGGCCCCGTCGATCCCGACCTGCTCCGAGCCTGCCATGGGATGGCCCCCGACGAACCTCGGGTGGTCGACCGTCCTGAGCAGAGGGGCCTTCACGCCGGCGACGTCGGTCACCACAGCGCCCGGGCGCTCGCTTTCGTCGAGCGCTGCGCGGACCTCGGCCGCCACCGACTCGAGCGGTGTCGCGACGAACGTGACCTCCGAGATCGGGTCGTGTCCGAGGGCGTCGAGGGCGCCCAGGGCGACGGCACGTTCGGCGCGCGCCCGGTCGGTGTCGCTGCCCGTCACGTGCCATCCTCTCGCGCGCAGCGCCATGCCGATCGAGCCGCCGATGAGCCCTGTGCCGACGATCGCCGCGCGCCTGGAGGAGCTCGAGAGATCCCGCTCACTCCGGGAGGTCATCGCGAAGCCCCCGTGCCGCGTGCAAGTAGACGTGGTGCAGCTCGTCGCGTGCTTTGTCGGTCGAGACGTGCGCCAGGACTCGGAGGCAGCGCGGTGTCGAACCTACGACGTCGAGCTCGCGTGCGCACAGCAGCGGTACGTCGCCGAGACCCATGGCGCGCGCCGCGGCCGCGGGGAACATCGACACCAGGTCGCTCGTGGCGGTGAAGACGATGCTGATGAGGTCGTCGCGGTCGACCCCGTTGCGGTCGAGCATCGCCCGCAGGAGCTCGGTCGTGCGCTCGGAGATCTGGTCCGGGACGTCAGCCTCGACCGTGGTGGCTCCGCGAAGGGCTCGGACGCTCGGGGACATGAAAGAGCATGCTAGAGGCCCGCTTCGCTGCGCCCGGCGCCCGTGGAGGCACAAGCCTCTGCCAAGGCGCGCACCTCCTTCGCGGAGAGCGCCCTCCACTTTCCCGGCTCGAGGCCACGCAGCACTACGGGCCCGACGCGCACGCGTACCAGGCGTGTGACGGGATGGCCGACCTTCTCGCACATGCGCCTCACCTGACGGTTGCGGCCTTCGTGCAGGACGATGCGCAGGAGGCCGTCGCGCGCGTCGCCGACGACGCCGACCTTGGCCGGGGCGGTCGGCCCGTCCTCGAGCTCGACCCCTCGCCGCAACGCGCGCAGGGCCGCCCTGTCGGGGATGCCCACCACCTGCGCGAGGTACTCCTTGGGGATCCCGAACGAGGGGTGGGTGAGCCGCTGGGCGAGCTCGCCGTCGTTGGTAATGAGCAGCAGGCCCTCGGTGTCTGCGTCCAGTCGACCGACCGGGAACACCCGCGGGTGCTCCGGCACCAGCTCGGTGACGATCGGTCTTCCCTGAGGGTCGGCCGCGGTGCTCACCACCCCTCGCGGCTTGTTGAGGACGTAGTGGACCAGCTCCGGGTCGAGCGCCACACGCACACCGTCCACGTCCACCACGTCGCGAGCGGCGACGACACGGCTCCCGATCACGGCGGGCTCGCCGTTCACCCGCACCCGTCCCGCGGTGATCAGCTCCTCGCAAGCCCTGCGGCTGCCGAGCCCGGCACGAGCGAGAACCTTCTGGAGCCTCTCGGGCTCCGCTTCGACGCCCGAGGCGTCGCTCAAGCGGCGCCCCCGGGCCGAAGGCGCTCCTCCAGCTGCTCCATGACCTCGGGCCCCGGGAGCAACTCCTCGACTCGCGGCAGCTGGGAGAGGTTGTCTATGCCGAGCTTCTCCAGGAACGACGGAGTCGTGCCGTAGAGCACCGGCAGGCCCGGACCCGGCGCTTGGCCGACCGCCGTGATGTAGCCGCGCTGCTCGAGGAGCCTCACCACGCCGTCCACGTTGACGCCGCGCAGGGCCGAGATCTGTCCCCTGGAGACCGGCTGGCGATAGGCGACGATGGCGAGGGTCTCGAGAGCCGCCGAGGACAGCCGGGTGGAGACGCCCTCCATCGCGAAGCGCTCGACGAAGGGGGCCATGTCGGGATGCGTCTGGTACCGGTAGCCGCCCGCCACGCGTGCGAGGACGAAGCCCCTACTCTGCTCCTCGTAGCCTCGTGCGAGCTCCTCGCAGATGGCCTCCACGCGCTCGGTGGGTAGCTCGAGCAGCTCGGCGAGCAGCGCCGGGGCGACCGGCTCGACGGCGCAGAGCACCACGGCCTCCACCGCCCTGTGCTCCTCGGACATCTCCTCCGACATCTCGCGGTCGCCCTCGTCGGCTCGCGGCGCGCTCAGCCGTCGTACTCCTCGACCGCGTCACCCCCGCCGACGGCGGAGAGGACGCCCTCGGCGTCGATCCAGGTGACCAGCAGGTCCCCGAACGTCTCGCCCTGGTCGAGCGCCACGCGGCCACGCTTGCACAGCTCGAGGAGGGCCAGGAAGCGCACGATGACCTGCATCCTCGTCGTGCAGTGGGCGCTCAGCTCCCGGAACGTGAGGCTGTGCGCGCCCGGCAACCGCTCCTCGAGCTCGGCGACTGCCTCGGACACGGTGACCGCCTCGACCGTTATGTGGGAGAGGTCGAGCACCTCGAGCGGCTCGCGGGCCACTGCACGGCGGTAGGCCGCTTCGAGCCGCGCGAGCGTGATCCCCGCGAGGAGGTCGGGGGCCAGGTCGCAGAAGCGCTCCTCGAGCCCGGCGATCCTCGGGACCGAGCGCGCCGCACTCTGCATCATCGTCACGAACTCGTCTGCCGCCCTTGCGTAGGCCTGCAGCTCGAGCAGCCGTGCCAGCAGCCGGTCGCGCTCCTCGAAGCCCGACAGCAGCTCTTCGTCGTCCTCGAGCTGGTCGGGTCCCGGCAGCAGCGTCCTCGACTTGAGCTCCACGAGGATGGCCGCGATCAGGAGGAACTCGGTGGTCGTCTCCAGGTCCATCGTGTCCGCCGCGAGCATCTCGGCCACGAAGGCGTCGACGACCGGAGCGACGGGCACGTCGCAGACGTCGAGGCGGTGCTCCGACACGAGGCGCAGCAGCACGTCGAAGGGCCCCTCGAACACCGGTGTGCACACGTGGGCTGACATTCGCGACGACGATACCGGCTGCGGTCTGTCCCCAAGTGCATGCCCGGCGATCAGGCGCGACGGCCCCTCGACCTAGGGCCTCCTAATGTGGATCTCCGTGTCCAAGGTGCCCGAAGTGCGCTCCGAGGTACCCGGGGAGCGGCCGCACACCCCCAGGGTGCTGTCCGGGGTGCAGCCCAGCGGGGACATGCACCTCGGGAACTTCCTCGGAGCGTTCCGCAACTGGGTCTCGGACCAGTATCGCTTCGACGCGTTCTACTGCGTCGTCGACCTCCACGCCCTGGCCCAGGACCACGACCCGGCTCTGCTCGCCTCGAGGACGCTCGACACCGCCACCAACCTGCTCGCGGTCGGCCTCGACCCGTCGCGCTGCACCGTTTTCGTCCAGAGCCACGTCCCCGAGCACCCGCGCCTCACCTGGCTGCTCGAGTGCACCGCCACCGTCGGCGAGCTGCGCCGGATGACCCAGTACAAGGACAAGGGTGGCGACAACGAGAGCGTGAGGGTGGGGTTGTTCACCTACCCGGTCCTCCAGGCCGCCGACATACTCCTCTACGACGCCGAGCGGGTGCCGGTCGGAGAGGACCAGCGCCAGCACCTGGAGCTCACCCGTGACCTGGCCATCAGGTTCAACCGCCGCTACGGCGACACCTTCGTGGTGCCCGAGCTCGCCGTGCCCGAGCTGGCGGCGAGGGTGATGGACCTCCAGGAGCCCACCCGGAAGATGTCCAAGTCGGTCGTCTCGCCCATGGGGACGATCGGGGTGCTCGACACTCCGCAGGACATCGACCGCAAGGTCCGCAAGGCGGTGACGGACGCAGGTACCGACGTCGCCTACGACCCGGTCAAGCGGCCCGGGGTCTCGAACCTCCTCGAGCTTCTCGCAGCAGCCACAGACGGCGGCCCGAAGGAGCTTGCATCGGGGTTCTCGCGCTACAGCCAGCTAAAGGCCGCGCTCTCCGAGGCACTGGTCGAGATGCTGCGCCCGGTGCGCGAGCGCTACAACGAGCTGGCCGCCGACCCGGCGTACGTCGAGTCGGTGCTGGCCGAGGGAGCCTCGAAAGCCGCCACGGTGGCGGGACCCACTCTCGAGCGCGCCATGAACGCCATCGGGCTGCTACCTCCGGTCGGCGCGCCCCCGCCTCGCTGAGTCGGCTGAGCCTCCCGCCGTCTCGGAATTACTCCCTGCCGTCACACACCGACAACGCGCGCCCACTGGTTGAGCGCGGGATTGAACACGTCGTTGAGGATCTGCGGGCGGAACACGACGATCACCAACGGCAGAAAGAGTGTGAAGGGCCGGATCCGGTAGTAGCCGGAGAGCCAACGACTTGGCAGGAGCCGCTCCACCACCGCCGAGCCGTCGAGCGGTGGCAGAGGGATCAGGTTGAACACGGCGAGGATGACGTTTACGTAGCCGGCCACGAACAGAAGCTGCGCCCACGTCGGCTCTGCTGCGAGGGTGGGCAAGATCTTGATCGACAAGGGCACTGCGTATCGGTAGGCGAAGCCGAAGACGAGAGCGAGGAGCACGTTGACCGCCGGCCCCACGAGGGAGACCACCACGCTCTCGTTTCGGGGGTGGCGCAGCCGAGAGACGTTCACCGGGACGGGTTTGGCGTAACCGAACGCGCCGAGCCCGCTCAGCACGAGCAGGGCGGGCAAGATGATCGTCCCGAACGGGTCGATGTGGCGGATGGGATTGAGCGTCAAGCGACCTGCGCGCCGGGCGGTGTCGTCGCCGAACGCCAGGGCCACCGCGCCGTGCGACACCTCGTGCAGGATCACCGACGGGATCAGCGCGCAGAACAGCAGGATTGCGAAGGTGCTCAGGTGATGGGTGCGCACGAGCACCACCACGAGAGCCAGCCCCGCGATCAGCCATATCGCCGTGCGCGGGTTGACCCCCCGACGCGGTGGTGGCGGTGGTGGCTGGTAGCCCCACCGGTCGCTCATCGGCGTGTTCCCGTGAGACGGGTGGGCACCCTCACCCGCTCAGGCGCCACAGACGAGGTCCCGAGGGCTCAGTGCTTGGAGGCGCAGTCGATGCAGTAAGCGGTTGCCGGCTTCGCCTCGAGGCGCAGAGGGTCGATGGGCTGCCCGCAGTCCTGGCAGGTCCCGTAGGTCCCGTCCTCGAGCTTGCTGAGAGCGTCGTTGACCTCGTCGAGGGCCTCTCGCAGGTTGCCGGTGAGGGCCTCGACCTCGCCACGTTCTGCTGTCACCTGAGAGGAGTCGGCGAAGTTGGAGTCGTAGTTGAGCCGGCCCGCGCCCACACCCAGCTCCTCGAGCTTGGCCAGCAGATCCTCGCGCTCTTCCTCCAGGAGGGCGCGGTAATCGACGGTGGAGGTGTCCTCGGGCACGTCACGAGATTACTGCGCTGCACGTGGCCCGGCGCGCGGGTGCGCCTCCTCGTAGGCCCGGCGCAGGTGCTCGGGCGACACCCGCGTGTAGATCTGGGTGGTGGCTATCGAGGCATGCCCTAGAAGCTCCTGGACGACCCGTATGTCTGCACCGTGGGCCAGCATGTGGGTCGCACAGGAGTGCCGCAGCACGTGAGGGTGCACGCGCCCCCCCAGGCCCACCGACGCCGCCCGCTTTCCGAGCACGCCCCACACACCCTGGCGGCTGAGACGGCCACCGCGAGCGTTCAGGAAGACCGCCTCCGCGTCGCCTCTCCGGGCCCAGCGCTTGGGCGCCAGGCGCTGCCTCCCGGCCGGACCGAGCCAGTCGTCGAGGGCACGGCGGGCGTAGCGGCCGAGCGGCACGAGCCGCTCCTTGGACCCCTTTCCGAGCACCCGGACCAGGCCCGTGTCGGAGCCCAGATCGGAAAGGCCGAGACCGGCCAGCTCGGACACGCGCATGCCGCTGCCGTAGAGCACCTCGAGGATCGCCTTGTCGCGAAGCGAGATGGCGTCGCCTGCCCCGCAGGACGCGAGCAGCCGGACCACCTCCTCCTCGCCGAGCGCCTTGGGCAGACGCAGGCCCCGGCGGGGACGGCTCACATCCTCGGTGGGGTCCGACTCGGCGAGCCCTTCCTCGACGCAGAAGCGGTGCAAGCCCCGGATGGCGGCGAGAGCACGCGCCACCGACGTCGGGGCCCGGCCCGAAAGCCGCCGCTCGGAGAGGTACGACTCGACGAGATCGGCGTCCGAGTGGGCAAGGTCGAGCCCGCGACCTGCGAGGAAGGACTCGTACGCATACAGGTCGCGCCGGTAGGAGGCGATCGTGTTGCGCGAGCGTCCCTGCTCCACGGCGAGCCACGTCAGGTACTCCTCGCCGCTCGAGCTCAGCGCTGCGGGTTCCCGCCTTCGGCGCCTGCCATCGGTGGCGGCAGGATCCTGCCGTTGCGAGGCCCTGCTCACGGCCTTCGGCGAGGTGCGCACTGCGGCCGCGGCGGCCGCCGTCGTCGTCGTGGTCACGATCCCGCGCCGTGTCCAGCCGGCTCGAGGACGGCGCGCGCGAGCAACAGGCCGATCAGGGTCTGCGCGTCCGTGAGCCTGCCCGAGGCGACCAGCTCGTCGACCTCCGCCAGGGGCACCTCGACCACCTCGATGTAGCGCTCCTCGGGCCCTTCGCGGTCGCTGGCGCAGGGTTCGAGGCCCGTCGCGAGGTACACGAAGGTCTCCTCGTCGCAGAACCCGGGGCTGTTGAGCACCCTGGCCAGCAAGCGCATGTGGGCAGCGCTCACTCCGGCCTCCTCCATGAGCTCCCGGTGCGCCGTCTGCTCTGGATCCTCGCCCTCGACGTCGCGCGTCCCCGCCGGGATCTCGAGCAGCTCCCGGTCGACCGGTCCCCGGTACTGGCGCACGAGCAGCGCCCGGCGGTCCTCGGTGACAGGGACCACCGCCACCGCGCCGGGGTGACGGACCACGTCCCTCGTGAACTCGGTGCCGTCGGGGGCTTCGAAGGTGGCCTTCACGAGCGAGATTCGCCAGCCCTCGAGGAGGGTCAGGTCGTCGAGGTGGCGAAAGCCTCGAGGGCCCGCTGCTCCCCTGCCGCCCGCCGAGCCGTCAGGAGACGGCACCGAGGTCGGCGTCGACGGAGATGAGACGCGGCAGGCGCCCCTCCGCGCGCACGAGCGCAGCGCGTACGAGCTCGCGGAACAGAGGGTGCGGCCGGTCGGGTCGGCTCTTGAACTCCGGGTGGGCCTGCGTGCCCGCCCAGAAGGGGTGACCCCTCAGCTCGACGAATTCGACCAGGCGTCCGTCGGGAGACGCGCCCGAGCACACCAGCCCGGCCTCCTCGAGCCGGGCGCGAAAACGGGGGTTCACCTCGTAGCGGTGGCGGTGGCGCTCGGAGACGACCGTGTCGCCGTAGGCCTCGGCCACCAAAGAGCCAGGGAGCAGCTGGGCGACGTACGACCCGAGCCGCATGGTGCCGCCTTTGTCGACCACGTTCTGCTGGTCGTCCATCAGGTCGATCACCGGGTACGGGGTGGTGCTGTCGAACTCTCGTGAGTTGGCCCCTTGCAGTCCAGCCAGTTGGCGCGCCGCGTCGATGACCATTACCTGTAGCCCGAGGCAGAGGCCGAGGCACGGGATCTCGTGCTCGCGGGCGAACCTGGCAGCTTCGATCTTCCCGTCGATCCCGCGCTCGCCGAAACCCCCGGGTATGACCATCCCGTCGAGACGCATGAGCCGGTCGCTCGCCAGGAGGTCGGGTATCTGCTCGGCCTGTATCCAGTCCACCTCGACCTTCGCCGCGTGGTGGAACCCTGCGTGGCGCAGGGCTTCGACCACCGACAAGTAGGCGTCGGGAAGGTTCACGTACTTGCCGACGACGCCGATTCGCACCGTGCGCTCCGTGGCCGCGACCTTCCAGACCACGACCTCCCACCCCGAGAGGTCCACGGGATGGAGCTCCTCGTCGATGGCGAGGGTCTCGCAGACGACCCGGTCGAGCCCCTCGTCGTGGAGCACTAGGGGGATCTCGTAGATGCTCGGCGCGTCCACCGCGGAGACCACCGCGTCCACGCGCACGTCGCAGAGCAGCGACACCTTGCGCTTCAAGCCTTCGGAGATCGGCTGGTCGGACCTGCACACGATGACATCCGGCTGAATCCCCCGGCTCCGCAGCTCGGTGACCGAGTGCTGGGTCGGCTTGGTCTTCTGCTCGCCCGACGGTGCGAGGTACGGCACCAGGGTGAGGTGCACGTAACAGACGTTGTCGCGACCGACGTCGTGGCGAAACTGCCTGATCGCCTCGAGGAACGGCACGATCTCGATGTCGCCCACCGTGCCACCGACCTCGACGATCACGACGTCGACCTCGTCCGAGGCCAGGCGCTGGACCCGTTCCTTGATCTCGTCGGTCACGTGCGGGATCACCTGCACCGTCTTGCCCAGGTAGTCGCCGCGCCGTTCCTTCGCTATCACCGACGAGTAGATCGAACCCGTGGTCGCGTTCGAGTCGCGGTGGAGGTTCTCGTCGATGAAGCGCTCGTAGTGACCAAGGTCCAGATCGGTCTCACCGCCGTCCTCGGTGACGAAGACCTCCCCGTGCTCGAACGGGTTCATCGTGCCCGGGTCGACGTTGATGTACGGGTCTAGCTTGATCATCGTCACCCGCAGCCCGCGGCACTTGAGCAGACGCCCGAGCGAGGAAGCGGTGAGGCCCTTGCCGAGTGAGGAGGAGACGCCTCCGGTGACGAAGACGTACTTTGTCACGCTCGGTACCACCCGGGCATCACTCTACCGTAGTCCACCTCCACCGTGGCCCTGTGGGACCGTCTCCCCTGCGCGCAACAGCTCCTCCGCGTGCTTGCGGGCGGTGGCCGAACCCGGGCGCCCCGAGAGCATGCGCGCCAGTTCCACGACGCGCTCTGCGGGCTCGAGCTCCCTCACGCGAGCTACGGTCCGGCCGCCCGACACCTCCTTGGTGACTGCGAGGTGCTTGGTGGCGAACGCAGCGACCTGCGCCAGATGCGTGACGACGAGCACTTGGTGGTGGCGGGCGACCTCCGCCAGCGCGGCCCCGACCGCGGTGGCCGCCTCGCCGCCTACCCCGGCGTCGACCTCGTCGAAGACCATGGTCGGCGGAGCCTCGCTTAGCACCAGGCGCAACGCGAGCATCGCCCTTGCGAGCTCGCCTCCCGACGCGACCTTCGACAGGGGCAGCACCGGCTCGCCGGGGTTCGCCCCGAGAGCGAAGCTGACGTCGTCGCCGGGGTCGGCCTCCCCCACCGTCACCTCGACCCGGGCGTGGGGCATGGCCAGGGCGCGGAGGCGGTGCTCCACCGCAGCGGCCAGCTCCGGCGCGCAGCTCCGTCGCGCTGCGCCGAGGGCCGCCTTGGCGGCCGCGAGCTCGGCGTCCGCCCCGGCGATCTCCACCTTCAGGCTCGCGGCGCGCTCCTCGCTCGCCTCGAGGGCAGCAAGCCTGGCCCGAGCCTCCTGCGCGTAGGCGAGCACCCCTGCGGGCCCCTCGCCGTACTTGCGGGAGAGCTCGCGCAGAAACTGCCGGCGCGCCTGCACCTGCGCCAGGCGCTGCGGGTCGTCCTCCCACGTCTCGACCACGCGGCGCAGCTCCGATGCGAGATCCGCCACTTCCGCCTGCGCCGCACCCAAGCGCTCGGCGAGCGCCTCCAGGGCCGTTCGTCCCTCGATCGCAAGGCGTGCCTCGCCCAGCAGGTCCACGGCCGCGACGGGCGCGCCGGACGCATCGGAGTCGAGCGCAGCCAGCGCGGCCGCGG
>DATKIB010000118.1:0-23338 GCA_035509915.1 Acidimicrobiales bacterium
CCTCTTCATCGGTCTCAAAGCGTCCGGCCCGGTCGAACAGGCGCGGCTGCGGCAACTAGAGTTCACGGCGGACGCCTCCCACGAGCTGCGTACGCCATTGAGCGTTATCGAAGCGGAGGTCGATCTGGCACTGAGCACCACACCAAACGCGCCTCGCTACCGAGACATCGCGAGATACCGCGACACGCTCGAACGGGTGGGACACGAAGCTGACCGACTCCGTCACCTCGTCGAAGACCTGCTCTGGTTGGCGCGCTTCGACTCCGAACCTCCCCCACCGGGCAACGAGCCCGTCGACCTGGCCACGATCGCGGAGACTTGCGCGGACCGATTCAGAGGAGTTGCCATCTCAAAGGACATCACGCTGTCGGTGGTCCGTGAAGGCGACGAGCCCCCGTGGATCAACGCGCCTCCCGAATGGATCGATCGCCTCGCAGGCGTCCTAGTGGACAATGCCTGCCGGTACGCCGGCTCAGGGGGCGCGGTTGGCATCCACGTGATGAGCTCGGGCCACAGGGTGGTCCTCTCGGTGCAGGACAGCGGGCCGGGTATCCCCGCCGCGGAGCGGTCACGTCTCTTCGACAGGTTCCAGCGGGCCACGGACGAAGGATCCGGTGCAGGCCTAGGCCTCGCCATCGCGGACGCGGTTGTTCGCTCAACTGGGGGTCGCTGGCGGCTGGGGGACGCGCCCGGCGGCGGTGCCGACATGGAGGTCTCCTGGCACCGCGCCCAGGTGCGCGAGGTCGATCGTGCGTCGGGCAAGGGGACGAGGGACCCGACGCCAAACCCTCGGTCGCGCTCGGACATCGTCGATGGGCCGAACTCGCGCCAGATCAGTCCGGTGCCGATGGACGATCGTCGCTAGGCGCTCCGGGTACCTTCAATGCTGGCACCACGCCAGAACACTCCGCGTCGCAAGCGCCCGAGCGTGCGCTTCGACCTGATAATGGCTTGTACGACCGCCTTGCTACTGGTCGGCTGCTCGGCAAAAGGCGCCGTTGCGGCTCGGGACCGACCGGCCGGGCACTCGAGCACGACCGCGCAGCCGACGCCCACGACAGTGCCCCCGACGACGACGACAACCACGGCACCCGAGCAGCCGGGTTGGACGACGCTCAGCGTCGGGCCCAGAGGCATCGCCGTCGACGAGCGGACCTTTGCGCAGCCCGACGGAAGCCAAGTGACGGTGGCACGCTTCCTCGCCGGCCACGTCGACTACAGCCTCCACGTCGGAAGCCAAGACCCACCGACGGGCCAAGCGGCCATCTCGGCAGATTCGGGTTCAATGGTGAGCACCGCCGAGCAGCCCCTCCTCCTCGCATGCTTCAACGGAGGCTTCGAGATGACTGCAGGTGCCGGCGGGTTCGAGGTCGACGGGCAGGTGCTGTCCCCGCTCACGTCGGGGCTTGCCAGCTTGGTGATCGATACGGCTGGCGTGGGACAGGTGGGAGCATGGAGCGCGGGCGTCCCAACTCCTGGCGCCTCAGTGGCGAGCGTTCGTCAGAACCTTCCACCGTTGGTATCGGGCGGACAGCCGAGCCCGCAGATCACAGACATCGCGGCCTGGGGATCGACGCTCGGCGGCAGAGCGGATGTGGCTCGCAGCGCCCTTGGTCAAGACCCGAGTGGTGATCTGCTGTACGCAGCCAGCATGTCGGCTCTCCCAATCGATCTGGCCGCCGCTCTTGTGAGCGCGGGCGTGGCGTCCGCGATGGAGCTCGACATCAACCCCGAGTGGGTGCAGCTCGCCACCGCGCCCAGCCCGGGTGCGTCACTCGTGGCGGGAATACCGGGCCAGAACCGTCCGGCAGACCAGTGCCAGGTCGGATGGACCCGGGATTTCATCGCAGTCTTGTCCATCGGATGAGCTCTCTCGGGCGCAGAACCCCGAAGGAGGTCTTCGACACCGAACCTCTCCCCGAAGACCCTGATCTGCACGCCCCCGGGTTAGCCACTCACAGCGTCCTTGGCGCTCTGCCAGGCCTCGATCATGTGGACGAAATGGGCGGGATTGTAGATGTCCTCCTCATAAGTCCATAGACCGTCCCCGGCGTACTTGAGCAAGGTGAAGTTGTAGGCCTGGTGGACGCTTCCATCTCCGGGATCTTCCATGCGGTTCCATATTTGGCAAACCACCCACCCCCGGTCCTCGTCGAACACCGACCAACCGACCGGGAAAGCGTCCATCTGGCTGCCAGGAGGGCTGGCCATGGTCTGCGTGATCCACTCCCGGATCACCTCCCGGCCGCGCATGGTCCCGAACAAATGCTCGACGTACTCAGCGTCTTCGGTGAACAGCTCAGCCCATGCGTTCCAGTCCTTGGTGGAGGCTGCCGCCTGAGCCGTGGCCTTGTAGTGGCGGAAGGCCTCTTCCAACTCGCTGCGTGTCCATGCGCCCATGGGCCAGCAACATATTCCAACCGCTGGCTCGGCCGGGTCGCCGCCGGCCTGGATTATGGGATGCGGCGGCCCGGCTGCCAGAGTGCTCGGAAGCGGCTGTGCGCTCAGGCGGTCGACGCAACAGCGCCGTTGCGAGCGGTCTACAGCTGGCTAGACCCAGATTCAGGCGACCCGGCATGGTCTCCGAGCTCGGCCCTCAGAAATGACACCGTCTCGCGCCATGCGTCACGGGCGGCGGTGTTGTTCTTGTCCCGAGTGCCTCCATAATCGACTACGCCGGCGAGTCTGTGGATCCCGTGCTGTGCACTCCTCGGGAGGAGACGATGCCCCGCTCCCGGATAGCGCAGGTCGACCACCTTCTCGCTGCTGCCGTACAGGCTGAATCGCTCCACGATCATTTCTGCCATCCGCGTGGACGGCCACATTCGGTCGGCTCCTCCCGATACGAGAAGCACCCGCCCGTTGATCCGCTCTACCGGGATCGTTGCAGCTGCGACGGCCCTCGCGCCGTCGAGCGCGGCATCGAACGATGGGGCCACACTGATGCCGTGGCGTGTAATCGCTGGCCACACGCCCGCCGGGTGCGGCACGAACGGCAAGCCCTCACCGTTCAGCGACCAGCTGGAGCGAGAGCTCGCAGTACCGAAGACGCCGAATAGGGGTCGGCTCGCCCAAGCAAAGAACTCAACGCCCGCCCACACGACCGAGCTGGGCGCATAGGCAACGACCGCCCCAATCGATGGAAACTGGCTGGCTGCGACCAGAGCCAGCTCGGCGCCTTTGGACCCGCCGACGATGCCGACTTTGTCTCCGGTCACATGGGGACGAGATCGCAGCCAGTCGATCGAAGTCGCGATGTATTCAACGGGCACTTCGACGAGGTGCCGAGGTAGGCCGGGCTGCCCGAAGTACGCCAGGGCGAGACTCGTGAATCCTTCGCCTGCCAACATGGCAGCGACGTGCTCAGGCACACCACCGCCCGATCCTGGGACAACAATGACCTGGGGCCCGTGGCCGTTGAGTGTGTTCCGGAACAGCACACCGATCAATCCGCGCTCGCGCACGACTTCTCGGCGCACAGGCTCCACAGCGGCCCTCCCCTGTCCTCGACTGGGAGTCCGCGGTGGAGGATCAGCCCGGCGGCCCGCCCAAGCCCACTCTTGACAGGGGGAAGGATAGGGCACTCGACCTCTTCGGCAACCGCCCTGTGCCGAATCCAGGGTGATGGCGTACCTTCAGGGAGCAGGGCGGACTCCTGTCGCTCCTCTCCCCGTCCTAGTCAGAGGACAAGAGTGATTGCGTGAAAGATCTACTTCACAAGCCGATCCGGATAGGAGGGGCGACGGTTCGTAACCGCCTCTATCGAGCACCGGTGCTCGAAGGGGCGGGCGACGGGCCCGACGCCGTCGAGGTCTACGCCCGTCATTTCGTCGAGAACGCCCGACACGGTGTAGGGCTCATCATTCAAGGATCGTCCTGCATCTTGGCAGAGGGGAGAACCTCGCCGGGAATGACGTGCGTCGACACAAGGGAAAAAATGCTGCGTCTCGCCTCGATGGTGGACCAGGTCCACGGCGCGGGGGCGAACATCTTCCTCCAGCTCGGCCACGGCGGGATCTACGCGATGGAAGCCTGGCACGAACCCTACGCCGGCGCTCGTCGGAGTCCCATCCTTGCGGTCTCGCCGCTCCCTTGGTTTCTCCGGCCTTTGTTTCGCGGTGTGCCGATCCACGTGATGACGACTGACGAGGTGCGGACCATGTGCCGCCGGTACGGGACGGTCGCCTCATGGGCCAGAGAGGCAGGCTACGACGGGATACAGCTCGGTTCGGCGAACGCCAAACTCCTCGATCAGTTCATCTCGCCCTTCTACAACCGTCGCACCGACGAGTTCGGCGGCTCCCTGGCAGCACGGGCGCGGGTGCTACGGCTGATCCGCGAAGCGGTGGCCGACATGGCCGGAGAAGACTTCCCCTGCACCGTCAAGATCCCGGCTGAGCGGACGCCTCCGGGGCTGCGGGGCACCAGCCCCGACGAAGCTCAGGCCCTGTGCCGCCTTGTGGAGGAGTGGGGATACGACGCGATCACCCCTGTGGTCGTGTCGGTCTTCCCCGACACGACCCTCTCGCGCGGGGGCGTTCCCGACAGCTTCTGGACCAACAAGGGGATGGCCGACAGGCTCCGGCGCGCAGCTCCTTCACGCCTGCGGCGTGGTGCCATCAAGGCCGGAGCACGGTGGGGCGGCCGGCGGGCGCCCTTCGAGGCGGTGTGGAACAGACCATTGTTCACCAGAGCATCCGAACAAGTGAGCATCCCAGTCTTTGCCGTCGGCGGCGTTCGCACCGCTGACGAGGTCAACGGCATCCTCGACGCCGGCGAAGCGGCCATGGTGGGAATCGGTCGGCCCTTCTACGCAGAGCCCGACCTTGCAAAGCGCATTCTCGGAGGCGACCTTGGCCCTCGTCTGTGCCGGAGCTCCAACCGCTGCGTCCCGGCACAGATGCTCGGAATGAAGGGCATCTGCTACAACCCCGAGGTGCGGCGCAACGCCCAAGTCCAGGTCGCTTCCAGCCGCAACCGCCGCCAGAACCAGCTCGAGAATGGCCCATCTATCTCTCGGAAAAAGCTCGGGGGGGAGGACTCGAACCCCCAATAACAGGGCCAGAACCTGTCGTGTTGCCGATTACACCACCCCCGAACGGGTGAGACCCAAGCTACCCGACCCGGCGAAGTCCCGAGGAGTCCAGGTCGTGCAGCCGCGAGTAGCCGATGACGCGCCCGACCGCCACACCCAGGGTCTCCTTGGCGAAGTATGGCACCGTCGACCACCCGGAGATCGGAGAGTGGGTGACCGGCACCGGCATCGCCCGCAGCCCGACGTCCGTGGCGATCGCCAGGCTGCGATCCTCGTGGAACCCGTCGGTGACGATCAGGACCGTGTCGAGGCTTCTGCGGTGCAGGGCGCCGGCCGCGTCGTAGAGGTTCGACCAAGAGTCGTTGCCTCCGACCTCCACGACGGCGTCGCCCGGCACCCCATGCGCCACGAGCCACGCGTAGGACGCCTCCGCCTCGGTGTAGCGGTCACCGGGCTCCTTGTAGCCGGTCGCCACGATGAGGGGAGCGAGGTGCCGGTGCCAGAGGCTCGCTGCGTCCGCGAGACGAGCCGCCAGGTCCGGCGACGGCACGCCGTTGTACTGCGCTGCGCCCATCACCACGACGGCCTGCGCGGACCGGGCGTCGGAATGGCGCGAGGTGAGCCACACCTGCACCGCTGTCACGATCAGGTAGCCGACGATCAACACGGCGGTGATGACGAGCGCGCGCCACAGCAGCCGCCAGATCCCCGCCAGGAGCGTCACCGCCGTGCCCCGAGTTCAGCCCGGACCGCCGGCGCGCACCGCCTCGAGCCGGCGCTTCGCCGCTGATATCCGCTCCAGCACCGCCTCGCGCCCCAGCACGGCCATCGACTCGAACAGCGGGGGGCCGACCCTCCTCCCGGTCACCGCCACCCGGATCGGTGCCTGTGCCCGGTTCAGCTTTCGGCCCACCGACTCGGCCAGCCCGCGCGTCACCTCGTGCAGCACGTCGGGCTCCCAGGCGCATTCCCCGTAGGCCCTGAGCGCGGCGTCGAGGATCGCCGGGCTCGCATCGTCGGCTTCGACCGCGGCCCAGGACGCCTCGTCCACCTGCGGTTCGGCGAGGAACAGAAAGTCGACCATGCCGGCCACCTCGCCCAGCACTGTCACGCGCTCTTGGACGAGAGGAGCCATGTGCGCGAAGCCCGCCTCGTCGAAGCGCTCGGGCGGCCAGGGCGCGCGTGGCGGCGAGATCCAAGGCGCGCACACGGCCACAAACTCCTCGGTGCTCATGGCCCTCAGGTACTCGCCGTTCATCCAGCGCAGCTTGTCCACGTCGAAGAAGGCCGGAGCGTGGTTGACGTCTTCCAGCCGGAACGACTCGACCATCTCCTCGACGCCCAGGATTTCGCGTCCACCGGGGTCGCTCCATCCGAGAAGGGCGAGGTAGTTGCGCATGGCGGGCGCGAGGTAGCCCTCCTCACGGTAGGACTCGACCGCCACGGGGTCTCGGCGCTTGGACAGCTTCTGGCGCTTCTCGTTCACGAGCATCGGCAGATGGGCGAAGGCCGGCACCCGAGCCCCCGGCGCGAACCCCGAGCGCGCGAGCTCGCCCCACAGCAACAGCCCCTTCGGGGTCGACGGCAGCAGGTCCTCTCCCCGGATCACGTGCGTGATGCGCATGTCGACGTCGTCGACGACGTTCGCGAGGACGAACAGCGGCGCCCCGTTCGACTTCACCACCACGAAGTCCTCGATCGAGATGTTGGGGAAAGCCACGTCGCCCCTGATCAGGTCCCTCACGGTCGTGGTGCCCTCGTCGGGCACCCGCAGCCGCAGTGCCCCCACGTCTCGGCTCAGGCCACGGTCCCGGCAGAAGCCGTCGTATCCCGGAGTCGGGTTCTCCTTGGTGCGTGCCTCGATCTCCGGCCGGGTGCAGTCGCAGGCGTAGAGGACACCGGCCTCCCACAGCGCGCCGATCGCCTCCTCGTAGCGCGCCGAGCGCTGGGACTGTCGGTACGGGCCCTCGTCGGGGGCCATCTCCAACCAGTCGAGCGCTTCGACGATGCCGTCCACCCACTCCTCGCGGTTGCGCTCGGCGTCGGTGTCCTCGATGCGCAGTATGAACGTGCCCCCGGCGCCCCGCGCGAAGAGCCAGTTGTACAGAGCGGTGCGCGCGCTGCCTACGTGGAAGTAGCCGGTGGGCGAGGGTGCGAACCGGACCCGCGGCCGGGGCTCCACGTGGGCGGCGCCGGCGGCGGCGGCCACGGAGCGGTTACTCCTCCTCGACGAGCGAGATGGACCCGGTCGGGCAGTTGCTCTCGGCCATGCGCAGCTTGTCGTTGAGCTCGGCCGGCGGGTTCTCGTTGAGGACGTACAGGTACCCGTCGTCGCGCACCTCGAAGACCTCCGGGAGGATCCCCATGCACACCGCGTTGGACGCGCACGTGTCGAAGTCGACCACGACCTTCATCTCGGACACCTCCGGCTCACTCGGGCACGAACCACGGCCCGATCCTAGCGGTGGCCCACCTGGCCCCCCGGGGCGCTCTGCTTTCTCAGCACTCCCCCGGCGGGCCGAGCTTCACGCTCACCGTGCCGGCTCCTGGATCAGCGCGCAGGAGCAGGTGGGCGGCCCCGGCCGCGGAGCTGACGGTGGCCCCCGTCGCCCGCACGCAGTACCCGGAGGGATAGACGTCATAGGTGCTCTCGACCGGCACGTACACGACGGTCGGCGCAGAGATCGACGCCGCGGCTGAGTAGGACAGCTCGAAGACCTTCGAGGTGGGGTCGTAGCTCATGGAGACCGGAGTGCCCGCCACGGCCTGGGCGTAGGGCCTCACGAGGATCTGCGCCTTGGTCTTGTCGAGGGCGCCGTCGGAGCTCACGAGAGCCTCCGTGGAGCCGCCGGTCGGGTCGTCGTAGAGCTTCCACTGCCAGTACGTCCACGAGAGCAGGTTCTGGTCGGCCAGGTCGGCGATCCTGCCCAGGTCGACGGTGTCCTCCCCGGAGCCGAACTCGCTCATGAACCACGCCGGACCTCCGGGCTGCTCGGGCGTGGCAGCGTCCGCACGGGCGCGCTGCTCCTGGGACACGACCTCCTGTTCGGGCTCCGAGCACATCGGAGAGCCGTAGAAGTCGTAGTAGGCCTGGCCTGCGCTCGCCAGGCAGTAGTCGTGGAAATCCAGGACCAGGCGGCCGAAGGGCATCGGCCCGATCCAGTTGGTCTCGCCGAAGTCGTTGCCCACGTCGGGCTCGTAGAAGACCAGATGATCAGGGTCGCTCTCCTCGATCGAGGCGACGGCGCCCTGAGCGGGGTCGGTCGGGGGGCACGCGAGCGGCAGGTCGGTCTCCGACTGCTCGCCGGCATGCGCCGTACCGGTGTAGAAGCACTCGAGCTTCGAGTCGAATGCAGCGTTGCCCGCGGCCGTGGCGATGTCCGTGGAGAACGGCTCGTTGAACACGTCGTAGCCGATGACAGAGGGATCGTTCCTCAGGTACGACGCCACGGCGGCCCAGACGCGGTCGTAGTTCTGCTGGAGCCCGCCCGCGACGTCGTTGTCCCAGAAGTGGTCGTAGGCCAAGCCCACCGCCGGGGTGAAGTAGTTGGCCGACCAGTTGCCTGTGTTGGTGGGCTCTATGCCGTTGGTGCACACGGCCCAGTTCGGGGCACCCTCACCGGCGAACAGCTCGTTGTACACGTCCTGGTGCATGTCTACGAGCGAGTAGATCCCGTAGCTGCCGAGCAGGTCGATGGTGTTGCGCAGGCGGGCGAGGTAATCGTCGAGGGTCGTCGCGTCGAGCTGGCTCGCTCCCGTGCCCGAGCCGGACACGATGCCTTCGGTGCACGTCCGGGCGCTGTTCACGGGCAGCGTCCCCGGCTCGAGACCCTTCCAGATGATGCCGAGGCGCACGACGTCGAAGCCGAGGCTCGCCATCTCCTTTGCGTCCGATGCCGTGAGCGAGTCGGGCTCGCCGGCCACCTGGGTGAACTCGTAGGGAGGCACCTTGAAGACGGCGTTCACGCCGTGGAGAACGAGCGCTCGCCCGAGGCTGTCGCGCAGCCATGGGCCGCCGGGTGCGGTCACGCATCCCGTGACCGAGGAAGCGCTCGAGGGCTCGCGCGAGCACCAGCTGGTGCCGCCGTGGGAGGCGGGCAAGCTCGGGCTGCTGGATGGGGCGGCGCGGTGGTAGGAGGCCGCCGCTGCCCCGCCGGCAGCGCCCGGTCCCAGCCCGACCACGATCGCCACTGCCACGATGGCCACGATCGCCGGCGCGACGAGCGCGCGCCTCATGGCCCTGTGCGGGTATCCGCCGCGAGGATGCAAGGCCCGCCCTTCTGCTCAGGCCCCCCTTCCGCCTGCGTGCCAGCCTACGGGAGCCCGACTGCCGGCTTCAAAGCAGCTCGGCCGTTAGCAGAGAGCGAACCGATAGGCGTGCGCACGGGCAATCGGCGAGTCGAGGAATCCGCCGGTCGCTCGACACCTGGCGGAGGGCTCGACTCGTCCGGTCGGCCTATCCGCGCACGTTTTCTCAGGCCGGCTTGTCGGCCCCGAGCACCCACATGGCGAAGTACTGCGACCCGCCGCCGTAAGCGTGACCGAGAGCGCGGCGCACCCCGTCGACCTGGTGCTCGCCGGCCTGGCCGCGCACCTGGAGGGCCGCCTCCAAGAACCTGAGCATCCCCGAAGCCCCTATCGGGTTGGACGAGAGCACCCCGCCCGAGCAGTTCCAGGGGATGTCGCCGCCGTCGAGCGAGGTGGCGCCGGCGTCGGTGAGCTTCCATCCCTCGCCCTGCGGGGCGAAGCCGAGATTTTCCAGCCACATCGGCTCGTACCAGCTGAACGGCACGTACACCTCGGCCACGTCGATCTCGCGCCTCGGGTCGCCGATGCCGGCCTGCGCGTACACGTCCTTCGCGCACTCGATCCCCGCGCGCGGGTTCACCTGGTCGCGCCCGGCGAACATCGTCGGCTCCGAGCGCATCGCCATGCCGTGCACCCAGGCCGGTGGGTGCGGCGCCGCGCTCGCGGTCGCGACGCGCTCGGAAGCGAGCACCATCGCCGCCGCGCCGTCGGAGGAGGGACAAGTCTCGAGGTAGCGGATCGGGTCCCAGAGCATCATCGAGTCGCGCACCATCTCGAAGGAGATGTCCTCGATGTGCAGGTGCGCGTAGGGGTTCTTGAGCGCGTGCCGCCTGTCCTTCACCGCGACGAGGATGCCGATGTGGTCGGGTGCCCCCGAGCGGCGGATGTAGGCGCGGATGTGCGGTGCGAAGTATCCGCCCGCTCCTGCGAGCAGCGGTGGCGCGAACGGCTGGGGCACCGACAGCGCCCACATGGCGTCGGAGTCGGACTGCTTCTCGAACGCCACGGTCAACACCTTCTCGTGCGTGCCCGAGGCCACCAGGTGCGCCGCCACGAGCGCCGTGGACCCGCCGACCGAACCGGCGGTGTGGACCCTGATCATCGGCTTGCCCACCGCGCCGAGCGCGGGGGCGAGGTAGAGCTCGGGCATCATCACGCCCTCGAACATGTCCGGGGCCTTGCCGATCACCACCGCGTCGATGTCGGACCATTCCATCTGCGCGTCCTCGAGGGCCCGCACTGCCGCCTCGCGCACGAGCCCCGCTATGGACACGTCGGTGCGCGCCGAGGCGTGGCGGGTCTGGCCGGTCCCGACGACCGCGAGCCGCTCGGTCATCGGCGGTCCCCATCGCCCACGCAATGTGCCGCGCCGAAGCAGCGTCGCCGGGCCATCAGCGCCGGCCTTTGGTGCCGGGGGGGCTGGCGCTGAGCGCGCACACCAGGTTCTGCTGGAGGCACGGGCCCGAGGTGGCATGCGCCAGCGCCGTCGACGCACTTCCGTCCATGACCCTCACAGCGGCCTCCCCGATGCGCACGAGGCCCGCAACCATCAACGCGTTCGCTGCCAGCGCCCCACCCGAGGGGTTCACCTCGACCCGGTCCGAGAGGCCGAGGGCCTCGCGCAGTATGAGCTCCTGGTGGGCGAACGGGGCGTGCAGCTCGGCTACGTCCACGTCCACCGACACCGATGCCTCGTCGGCGAGCAGGCCGGCGCCCACTGCGGCACGGCGCGTCGAGGGCGACTTGGTGAGGTCCCGTGCGCCCAGCGCGTGGGTCTCGATCCTGTGGTCGATGCCGGAGATCCACGCGGGCCGCTCGACGAGCCTCGTCGCGCGCTCTCCCGCTGCGAGCACCACCGCCGCGGCGCCGTCGGTGATCGGCGGGAGGGTGTGCCTTCGCAGCGGCGCCACCACGTAGTCGTCCTCGAGCAGCTCGGAGGGCGAGCGAACGCCTGCTACCTGCGCGTTCGGGTTGTGGATGGCCGAGGCCCTCGAGCGCGAGGCCACTTGGGCGAAGTCCTCCTCGCGGGCGCGGCCCGCGTCGATGAGAGCACGCGCCTGGAGCGCGGCGAGCGCCACCGGGTCGGGCCACAGCGGCGCCATGTAATAGGGGTCGAGCTGTAGCGCCAGCACCCTCGCGAGGTCCGACGGCGAGCTGCGACCGAAGCTGTAGACGAGCGCTGTGTCGAGCTCGCCCTCGTTGAGCAGGGTCCACGCCTCGTAGAGCGCCCAAGCGCCGTCCATCTCCACGTGGCTCTCGCGCATGGGTGGCCACGCCCCGACGGCGTCGAGCGCCATCACGAAGCTGAACGGCGCCCCGACGAGGTAGTCCGAGCTGCCCGAGCAGACGAACCCCATGTCGTCCTTGGTGAGCCCGACGTTGCCCAAGACTTGCCCCACCACCGGCATCAACATCTCGACCTCGTTGCGGTGGTCCTCGCGACGCAGGTTCTTCGACTGCGCGAACGACACCACTGCCACAGGACGCGTCATCGTCTCACAGGTACTGGGAGAAGGACTCGTACGGCGCGTCGGGCTCGCCCGTGGGACGGAAGTACTTGACCGACGTCATGTTGGGCACGAGCTGCGAGCGGTCGACCCACACCGCCTGGACGCGCAGCCCCATCCGCACCTCGTCCGCGGGGATCTCCTGCACCAGGCCCATGAACGAGATGTCTGCCCCGTCGAGGAGCACCTGCGCGCATATGTAGGGGAGCTCGATCGACTGTCCCGCGAAGGGCACGTTCACCACGCAGTAGGTCGTGACCGTTCCGGTGTCGGGGAGCTCGACCTCGTCGGTGGTGGCCACGCCGTCTGTGGGGCACGATCCGCGCGCCGGCACGTAGACCTTCTTGCAACGTGGGCAGCGCTGGCCCAGGAAGCGACCCTCGGAGATCCCCTTCAGGAAACGAGATTGTGCGAGCCCGGCGGTATACCGGTAGTCGACACGGATCGGTGTGACGATCGTGGTGACGGTGCCCTCGTCGGTGGAGCCGGAGTCGGGTGAGGGGCTGTCACTCATGTGGCACGGCCTCGGGGACGAAGCACTCGATGTCTCTGATGTGGCCCTGGCGCTCTGCCGGCGGCCGGAAGCGCGCGGTGACGCGCATGCCGCTCGACATCGCGTCGGGGGAGCCCGCGTCGACGGCGTGCAGCATCGACGTGGTGGCTCCGTCGAGGCGCACGAGCGCCCAGGCGAACGGGCGCTCGAGCGGCTGCCCCTCGAGCGGGGAAGAGGCCCAGGACCACGTGGTCACCTCGCCGCCGGGGCCGACCTCGACGAGCTCGCCGGTGTCCTCGGCGGTCACGGGGTCGTACTCGGTCGGCGGCACCACCACCTTTCCGGCGGAGACGACCCCGAGGATGCGCCCGTCGCGGAGGCCGGTCATGAAGGCGCCGATCACCGGGCCCACCGAGCGCTTGTACTCGTACTCGAGGACGTGCGGCGCCCGGAGCACCCCGTCGTCGTCGCTCATCCGCTCCTCCCCTGCACAGGCAGAAAACTAGAACAGATTGCAGTTTCTACGCCACCCGCCAGGCTCGAGCTCTAAGTGACGTCGGCGCGCAGGGTGGTGAGGGTCCCGGCCAGCGAGAGCACCACTCCGTAGGCCAGCAACATGAGGGCTCCCTCCCACCAGGTGAGCAGGTGCGAGGTGCCCGACCCGAAGGCGGAGAACGCCCGGGTGCCGCGGCGCGCAGCTGCGGCCACCGACTCGAGCGCCGCCGCGGACTGGCTCGGGAAGTACCTCCCGACCCCGGGCAGCATGCCCACGAAGATCGGGGTCACTACGACCTCGAACCCGAGCCCAGCCACGAGCGCCACTATCTGGTTCTTGAGCATCGCCCCCAGCCCGAGCCCGTAGACGGCGTAGAGGGTTGCTGCCGCGAGGATCCCGGGGAAGACGTGGCGGTACTCGGTGAGCATCGAGCTCGTATTGCCGAACCCGCCGGCGACGAGCCCGAGACCGAGCAGGAGCCCCATCACGCAGCCGGCCAACCCGACGAGGAGCCCTCCTCCAGCCGAGACCACGAGCTTGGCAGCCACGGTGTGACCCCTGCGGGGCTCGGCCAACAGCGTCGGGGTCACCGTCTTGTGGCGGTACTCCCCGGTCACCGAGATGATGCCGAGGATCAGCGAGAGCGTGATCGCCACCGCCATCGTCGAGAAGACGTCGTCGAACCAGGCCGGTGTGCCCCGAGCAGGGAAGAGGCCCTCTGCGAGCGCGCGGCGGTGGGGGGCGAAGCCGACCAGCACGCCGAGCGCGCCGGTGAGGCCCATGGTGACGAGCAAGATCACCCACGTCGACCACACGGTGCGCAGCTTGAGCACCTCGGCGCGCAACAGCCGGCTCACCGCGGACCCTCCTGCTGGCCCGGCCACCCGGGAGGCTGTGGCGGCGTTCCTGGCGCGGGCGACCGTCCAGGGGCGGCCGGAGGAGGAGGCGGCGGCGGAGGCGGCGGCGGGAATCCCTGGACCGGACCGGCGGGGGATTGTCCCATCGGATGGCCGCCCATGTGCGCTCCCTCGGTCATCTCGAAGAACAGCTGCTCCAGGGACTCGCCGCTCGAAGTGGTCTCGAGCACGACGATCCCGTTCTGGGCCATCAGCGGGCCGACTATCTCGGCCTTCGTGCCCTCTGCCACCACGACGTCGGGACCCTCGAGCCTCGGCCTGCCCGCTTCGGGCCCCGCTGCCTGGAGGATCGACACGAGGCGGGCGGCGTCGGGCGTGCGAACCCGCACGGTGGTGGTGGCTCCCTGGAGCAGCTCGGACAACGGGCCGTGCGCGACCAGGCGGCCGCGAGCGAGGATCAGCACCTCGTCGACGGTCTGCGCTGCCTCCGCCAGCAGGTGCGAGGAGATGAGCACCACCTTGCCCGACGAGGCGTACCAGCGCAGGAAGCCGCGGATCCAGGCGATTCCCTGGGGGTCGAGGCCGTTGGCAGGCTCGTCGAGCATAAGCACCTGCGGCTCGCCGAGCACGGCGCGCGCGAGCTCGAGGCGCTGGCGCATCCCGAGGGAGAAGCCGCCCACCTTGCGGTTGGCGTCGGGGCCGAGCCCCACGAGCTCGAGGACCTCGTCGACGCGCGCGAAGTCGATTCCGGCCACGGTGGCCACGATCCTCAAGTGGTTGCGCGCCGTGCGCGCCGGATGGAACCCCGATGCCTCGAGTACCGCCCCGACCGTGCGCGTCGGGTCGGGGAGGTCGCGGTACGCGACCCCGTTGACGAGCGCTGTGCCGGAGGTCGGGGTGACGAGGCCGAGCAGCATGCGCAGTGTCGTGGTCTTTCCCGCGCCGTTGGGGCCCAGGAAACCCGTCACCTGCCCCGGCTCGACGCTGAAGCTCAAGTCGTCCACTGCCAGCACGTCGCCGAAGCGCTTGGTGAGCGCGCGCACCTCGACGCTGGGCCTCGTGCCGCTCGCCTCGGGCGACCGCGGCGCGTCAGGGTGAGCCGGCGATTCGGTGCCCGTCGTCAAGAGGCGTTACCCGTCGAAGGTGAGGACCTGGCGGATGACCTCGCCGCGCTTCAAGGCGTCGAAGGCCTCCTGCGCCTTGGACAGGTCCATACGCGACGACACCATGCCCTCTAGGTCGAGGCGCCCCGCCTTCCACAGAGAGATCAGCCGCAGGAACTCGGTGCGGACGTCCGCCGAGCCGTAGTAAGAGCCGAGCAGCTTCTTCTCCATGAAGAAGATCTCGAACGCGTTGAACTCGACGATCGCGTCGCTCTTGCCGGCGCCGACAATCACCGCGGTGCCTCCACGGCGCACGGCGTCGTAAGCGGCGCGGATCGTCTGCGGCAGGCCGATGCACTCGAAGGCATAGTCGAAGCCCTCGCCCTCGTTGAGCTCCATGTTGGTGCGGTCGAGCTCGTCGGGGAGCACTCCCCTCGTCGCCCCGAAGCGCTGCGCGTCCTTGAGTTTCGTCTCGATCGTGTCGACCGCCACGATCTCGGCCGCGCCGGCGATGCGCGCACCCTGGATCGCGGCGATCCCCACTCCGCCGGCGCCGAACACCGCGACGTTCGACCCTGGCTTCACCTTCGCCGTGTTGAGCGCGGCCCCGACTCCGGTCGTGACGCCGCAGCCGATGAGGGCGGCGATGTCGTAGGGCACGTCGTTCGGGATCTTCACCACGGCCTGCTTGGGCACCACGATCTCCTCGGCGAAGGTGCCGGTGCCGGCGAAGCCGAAGACCGGGGTGCCGCCCATGGTGAATGGCATCGACCCGGCGATCTGGTAGAAGAGCGTGACGCAGAGGTTGGGCTCCCCGCGCCTGCACGCCCTGCACTTCCCGCACGGAGGGGTCCAGGCGATGATCACGTGATCGCCCACGGAGACCTCGTCCACCCCGTCGCCCACGGCGATGACCTCGCCCGAGCCCTCATGGCCCAGCACAGCAGGGGCGGGCTGGGGAATGGTCCCGTTCATTGCCGACAGGTCGGAATGGCAGACGCCGGCGGCGTGGATCTTGACGCGCACCTGCCCCGGGCCCGGGCCGCTCACCTCGATGTCGTCCCGAACCTCCACAATTTCCTTGCCGACCTCGTGAAAAACCACTCCGCGCATTCGGGCTCCCCTCCTATGTCAACGACTGCGCATTCGACCATGCGTCCGCTGCCTCCGCAACAGCGGGCGAACAGCGGGCGCCGGCTGTGGCTAGATCCCGTCAGGCAGGAGCAGCCTCACCGCCACTGCCAGCTCGTCGCGCACCCGGGTCATGTCGCTCCATCCGTTCAGCCACCCCACCATCGACGAGTACCACACGTGACCGATCAATCGCGTGCGTTCGGCGTGGTCCGGGGGCTGCGGCTCGCCAATGGCACGGGTGACTATCCCGTCCATGAGGGCAGACATCTGTTGCTGGCACTGGACCGCCGCCGGATCCGGTGAAGCGAGAGACATGAACACTGCGGCGACGAGCTTCGGCTGGCGGGACATGGCACGAAGCGCCCGCTCGAGCACGTCGAGGACCCTGGAGGAAGCGCTCGACCCTCTGGCGGGGGCCTGCGCCAGGCGGGCGTCGAGCTGCTCAACCCAGTGCACGAGGGCCGCGGCGAGCAGGTGGTCCTTCGAGGTGAAGTACCGGTAGACGGTGCCCATCGCCACGTGCGCACGCGACGCCACGTCGCGCATCTGCACGGCCTCGTACCCGCCTTCGAGCGCGAGCTCCATCGCCGCGTCGACGACGCGCTGGCGGCGGGCCTCCTGGGCGCGTGTGAGCGGGCGCGAGCCGGCCTCCTCGGCCGTCTCTTCCCCGGCGGCCGCGGTCCCTTCGCCGTCCGCGGCATCCACGACCGCTTCTCTGAGCGCGCCCTCCTGCACAGGCGCTCACCCTACCCCTGGAGGTCCGCCGACCGGAACCTGTTCCAGTTTTGGCGGGAATCTGACTGACCGTCAGACACGCCGGTAACCTGGGCCGCGATGCCGAGCACCAGCGGTTTCGCGGAGGTCGCCGCCACCGACGGGAGGGTCCCGGGCACCAGGGGCATGGCCACCCGGGAGCGCCTGCTCTCGTGCACGGCCGAGCTGCTAGGCGCCACCCCCTGGCGCTCCATCAAGGTCATCGACATCGCCCGCCAGGCCGGGACCTCGCCGGCCACCTTCTACCAGTACTTCGAGAACGTGGAGCACACCATCCTGGTGCTCGCCGAGGAGCTCGTAGGCGGCGCCGAGCTCGTGGCCGAGCTCGTCGACGGCGACTGGTCCGAGGATGCGAGCTGGAGCACCGCTCGCAGGGTGGTCCAGGGGTTCGCGGAGTTCTGGGAGGCGAACCGCGCCGTCTTCCGTGTCGTGGAGCTCACCACCGAGGAAGGCGATCGCCGTTTCCAACGCCCGCGCGTTCGCGCTCTCAACGCGGTGACGGTCGCCCTCGCTCGCGCCATCGAGTCGGCGAACCCCGCAGGCTCCCCCGCCAGCGCGGACCCGATGGCGACCGCAGCGACCCTCGTGTCGATGCTGGCGCACGTAGCCGCCCACCGTTACGGGTTCGAGTTCTGGGGGATACGAACCTCGTCCATGGGAGACAGCCAGGCGCGCCTTCTGCACTGGGCCGTGACGGGCCGTCCTGCTCCCTAGGAGCCTGCCGGTCCGGGACGGGCGCTGCCCGCGCAGTCGAGCCGGCCCAGCCCCGCGCAGTCGAGCCGGCCCAGTCCCGCGCGGTCGAGCCGTCCCAGTCCCGCGCGGTCGAGCCGGCCCAGTCGAGCCGGCCCAGTCGCTCCGCGGGCCGCGATATGCCTGAGCAGGGCGGGCGTCCTGTCGCACCTGGTGCGCGGGCGGACGCGGGTGCGAACGTAACTCCCAAGAGGTAGAAATGTGGTGTCACCCAGGGAGGGCGCAGGAGACCCGGCAGGCGCGAGTCGCCGGGCGGGCGTAGGCCCGGGAGGAGTGTCGGCGTCATGGCGATCGAGCAGCCGACGACGCTGCGGGTGGTGACCGCAGGGGAGGTCGTGGAAGCGGAATGGATGCCGACCGGCGTCCCCGGCCTCGCGCTCGTCGGCCGGCCGGTCACCTCCGGGTGGCGTCTCGTCCACATCCCCACGGGGCGGGCTGTCTCCCGTTCGGCGGAGCACCCCGACCCCGATGTCGTGCGCAACCTTGCGCGGAGGATCGCCTCGCTGGCCGACTGGACCGAGCCCAACGTGGCAGTGTCGGTCCCCCGCCTGCGCCAGGGGCTTGACCAGGCGATTGCCGCCTGGCAGGCCGAGCACCGGATCCCCGCACATGCGGATGCCGCCCGGCGCGAGCTCTCGGCTGCTCCGGCAGATCCTGAGCCGGACGGCCTCGTGGCCGCATCGTCCGAGCTCGGCCCCGGGGGGGGTCTGGCCCACGACCTCGAGGCACTTGCCTCGAAGCTCCGAGGGACGGAGCACGAGCGGCTGCTGCTTCGCGAGGTGGTGCGCCGCCTCCACGCCGTGCTCGCCCCCGGCGCCTTCGCCGATTCGCTCGAGACCTTGAGCCACGCCGACCGCGAGTTCGTGCACTCGCTCGTGGCCGACGAGAACGCACAGGACGCGACTGCCGTGGTGCAGGCGATAAGGCGAGCGAGCGACGCGTTCGGCCCGAGGCCGTCGGGCCAGACCGCCCGGGTCGCGACCGGTGGCACGCGCTCTGGCGCTGCTGCTCCCCGACCCCCGACGCGGCCGCGCACAGGCCGCATGGGCGGTCCGGACGCCGCCGCCAGCTAGCGCCGTCCGAGGCGGGGCGCAGGCGTGCACATCCGAAGCTGCTTGCTGCTCTGCGCGCTCTCCTTGGCCGTCGCCTCTGCGCTCGCTGCTTGCGGGTCCGGCCCGGGCGCGACCACGTCGAGCAGTTCCGCCGCGGGACCGGTCCTTTCGGGCAAGCAGAAGACGCTCGCCAAGCAGAGCCTGATCCGGCTCTCGGACTTCCCCGCCGGCTGGTCGTCACAGGGTTCTGTCACCACGAGCGGCTCGTCGGGGCTCACCACCGCGCAGGACGCGCAGCTCACCCATTGCCTCAAGGTCAATGCCTCGGACATAGACACCCACGTCCCCCACTGGTCGAGCCCGACGTTCTCCGACGGCTCGGGCGCTGCGACGGTCAACGACGCAGTGAGCGTCTATGCCGGCGCCTCGAAGGCCGCGGCGGACTTCTCCACGTTCTCGGACCCGAGGACGCCAGGCTGCCTCGTCGGCCTGCTCGGCGGGCCGCTCGAGAAGCAGATCTCCAAGCAGCTCCAGCCCGGCCAGAGCGTCGGCCAGGTGAGCGCCTCAGCGCGCCCGCTCCCCTCCTACGGGCAGCGCTCCGGCGACATCGAGCTCGTGGTGCCGATCGACCAGGGCACCCAGGTGGTGCCGGTGTACATAGACGTGATCGTGGTGCTCTACGGCCGCGCCGAGAGCACGATCACGGCCTCGAGCCCGGCCACCCCGCTCTCCTCCGGCCTCGCGGACCAGCTTGCGCTGGCGGTCGCCGAGAGGATGCGCCCGATCAGCGGCCAGGGCTGAGAGATGCGGGGCTGACCGCCGGGCGCCCTACTTGACGGCGACCGGATTGAGCGGTGAGCCGAGGGCGTTGGTGAGCGGGAGCGGTGTGGCGTCGAGCAGGAAGCTGTAGGTGCCGTCCGCGGCGCAGTCGGCGGCGAGCTCGTCGAGCACCCAGTTCTGCCCCTGGGTCATGCCCATCTCGACAAGGTGCAGCAAGTGGACCGGGAGGTAGATGTCCTCGTCCTCGCACGGGAGCACCTCGAGCGACAGCGTGTCGGTGGCCACAGCGGCCACGTCGCGCTCGTGGAACCACACGGCGGTGGCCATGGTCAGGCCCGGCGCAGGCACCAGGTAACGCATCACGTCCTCGAAGCGCAGCATGTTCGCGAGCGGCAAGGTCGCCCCGCCTGCGGGGAAACGCTCGCGCATTTTGAGGCGAGCCATCTGCCCGGTACGCACGAGCACCACGTCCCCCCGTTCGACCGACACGTTCGCGACCGCGCACGCCGCGTCGAGGTCCGACGGAGATATCGGGTAGCCGGCGTCGAGAACCTCTACTCCCTTGGCACGTGCCACGTCGAGCAGCACCCCGCGCGCGACGAGGGAGCCGACGAGGTGGATGCCGCATCGCGAGGCACCCGCCGAGGTGATGCTGGACGCCGCATAGCCGTTGTAGATCTTCCCGCCGTAGCTCACGTGGGCGAGCCCGTCCCAATGGGTCGCGCACTGGAGCGGCATCGTGATTACATCCTCGTTGGAGCTGATCCAGTCCGGGTCGCTCCCGAGGGGGACGTTGACGTAGGTCATCGTGCGGATCGGGTTGAACCGCCCCGCCACCACACCCTTCTGGATGCCCTCTGCCTCCGAGAGAGCCAGTCCCAGGGTGAAGGTCTTACCTCTTCGCACGCACTGCGCCGCGCGCCTGCGGGTCTCGTCGTCGAGAAAGTTGAGCGTGCCGAGCTGGTCGTCCCCGCCCCAGCGGCCCCAGTTGTTTACCTTCGCCGCGATCTCAGCGTACTTCTCCGGTGCGGCCATCGTTGGCGCAGGCTATACGCCCGCCCTGGGGAAGGAGTGTCCCCGGCGGCTCAGCTCGCGGCCTGCGTCGCTTGTCGACGGCCGCGCCTGATGGGACCGGTGAGCCCGAGCGCGATACCTCCGACGAGCCCCGCCGCGGTGAGGACGTAGTACACGACGCTGTCGAGCGGAACGCCGGCGAACACGCTCAGCGTCATGCTCACGAAGAACCCGAACAACAGTCCCGAGATGGCACCGAGGACCGGACGTCCTTTCCCTCGCCTTTTTCTAGCCATTGGTGTCTCCGTTCACTCGGCAGTTCGTCACGGATTGAGGTCGTCGTACGCGAGCTCGGTCTTTCGGAACCCGGCGGCGAGCAGCCCTGCGCCGAAGATGACGATCCCGGCGATCCCCGCCCATCCCAGTGGGTTCTTGATCTTGCTACCCATCACCTCGACGTAGACCGAGCCCGAGCAGACCAGGGTGCCGTTGTCCTTCTCGTAGCCGGAGAGCTTCATGGGGATGCCGATCAGGACCGAGGGCACGTTGTAAGACTCCTGGCCTTCGTTGGAGTACCGCGGGCTCTTGTCGCCGCCCCAGTGCCAGACGGTGACGCTGATTCCGAAGGGCACGGTCACTTGCACCGCGCCGTCGATCGGCCGCGGCGGCCCGAAGTAGCCGATCGGCTCTCCATGCTCGTGGCCCACCCAGTTGACCTTGTCCTTCTGCGGCACCTTCACGATGTAGGAGGGCACGTAGTCGGTGGAGCTCTTCGTGAAGCCGGCGTTCACCCAATGCCCGGTGGCGGTGCACGCACCCGACGGGGTGACGACGTCCGCTGACGCCAGTGCGGTGGGCAGCAACACGACGCCTCCCGCCAACACCGCTGTGGCTCCGGCGACTCCGATCAGCTTTCGCAGCTTCGTTCTGGTCAATTCGCCACCCCCAGCTTTCGAATGGATGACGTCCGCCGGCAGAGATCGCCTCGATCCGACCCTCCGCCAGCGGCCATCGTTCTCCACCCCGCTCGAGACACCGGTCTTCCCGGCGCCTTGGGAATATCCTAGGGAAATCACGTCGATTGGTCAGGGATAACCCAAATCGTGACCATCCGGGTGCTGCAGGAAGGGCGAGCAGGCGCGAGTGAACCCTCACCGAAGTGCGTCGTGACGACTAGGACCGTCCAGCCTCGAGCCAAGCCCGAAAGCGCCTGGCGAGCCAACACCGTTGGGGCTCGGTTTAGACGATCCCCGGGCGGACGACTTGGCCGGGGAGGTTCTCGGTGAGCACCTCGCCGTCGCGCACGATCGGCACCCCGTTGACGATCGTCCAGTAGACGCCCTTGGGACGCGCCGAGTAGCGCGCCTCTCCGCCGGGGAAGTCGCGGACCTGCTTCTTCGATGCGAGCTCGACGGTGTCGGGGTCGAAGACGAAGGCGTCGGCCGCGTAGCCCGGCAGCAGCATCCCCCGGCCCTCGAACCCGAGCAGGGCGGCCGGCACCTGGGTCAGCTGGCGGATGCCCTCTTCGAGGCTCCAGAGCTTGCGGTCGCGCACCCAGAACGCCAAGAACGCCGTCGACCAGTCCGAGCCGTCGTCACGGTCGAGGTGCGCGCCGCCGTCGGACACTCCGATCACCATCGACGGGTGGCGTTGGCCGACGGCGACCGCTTCCTCCCACGAGCGGCTCTTGTTGACGTACCGGAAGACAGTCTCTAGGTCCTCGGCGACCGCGAGGTCGACCATGGCGTCGGCGGGGTCCTTGCCCAGCTCCTCGGCGATGTCGGCGATGGTGCGGTGCAGATACTTCTCGTGCTCGGGGTGCGTCACCTCGTCTACCTCCACCACCTTCCACCTCGGGGGCGGGAGGGTCGAGCCCTTCGACGCGTCCGTGTTCGGGTGCTCGACCGCGCCGCGCATCTCAGCGCGCTGGGCGGGGTCGGAGAGCAGGGCCAGCTTCTCTTGCGTGGTCGCTCCGGGACCGAGCACACGGTGCCAGGCGGGCACCCCCTCGTAGAGGTTGGTGCCCGAGTCGATGCGGAAGTCGCGGTCGAAGGGATGGTTGCGAAGCAGCGAGTAGATCCCGACCCCCTGGCGGCCCGCCTCGTCGATCCAGGCGGCGACCTCCTCCCAGCCCGCTCCAGGCACGTCGACCTTCGAGCGCCCGCCCAGTCCCTGGAGGATGATCGGCAGCCGGCTCGAGCTCCCGAGGCGCACGAGGAGCTCCTTGTCGTCCGCGTCGAGCCCTCCGATCGCGCTTCGGTGCAGGTAGGAGATGGAGCCGCCACGGTGCCGGCCGGCCTCGGCGCACAGCACCTCCAGCTCACCGAGGGAGGCGAAGCGGCTCGGGACCGGGCGTTCGTCGCCGTCGAGCTGCGTGGGGCCGTGGGAGGAGGAGAAGCCCGCCGCGCCCGCCTCCATCGCGCCGGCCACCACACTGCGCATCTGCTCGATCTCGTCGTCGGTCGCCTCGCGCTCGGACCCCGCCTCGCCCATGACCGTGCGCCTGACGGCCGAGTGGCCCACGTAGCAGGCCATGTTCACCCCGAGTCGGCCCTCGCGCGCTCGGAGGAACTCGGCGAACGTCTCGAAGTCCCACTGCACGGCCGAGAGGGCCACGGGTGACATGCCCTCGACCTTGGCGAACATCCGAGCCAGGTAGTCGCGCTCGGAGGGGCGGTTCGGGGCGACGGAGAATCCGCAGTTGCCGGCGAGCACCGTGGTCACGCCGTGGTAGCAGGAGGAGGTGGCGTGGGGCTCGAAGGTGAGCTGGGGGTCGTAGTGGGTGTGGGCGTCGACGATCCCCGGCGCCACGTGCAGCCCGTCGGCGTCGATGACCTCGTCCGCCTCGCCCGCCTGGACGAACCCGACCTTCATGATGCGGCCGTCTTTGATCCCGATGTCGCCGCGCCGGCGGGCGAGCCCGGTGCCGTCGACCACGATGCCACCCATGATGGCGAGGTCGTAGGTGCTCATGTGCCGCTCCTCACCCGGTCCAGACGATCGACTGCAGCTCCGAGTACGCCTCGAGGCCGTAG
>DATKIB010000119.1:0-12267 GCA_035509915.1 Acidimicrobiales bacterium
GATCGTGAGAGATCCCCCCGCGCACAAGGTGTCCCCCGCGTAGGTGGAAGGGTCGCCGGCCCCCAGGCGGGTGTCTGCTATTCGCACCGGCGAGGAGAGGGGGGTGAAGCCGAGCCCGCTCGTGGAGACCGCGGCCGGCGACGAGGTGGAGGTTGCCTTCACCGCGTGGTCTTTCGGGTTGCAAGTCGAAGGAAGACTCGGCAGAGGGTTGGCGGCGTTGCCGGTGAGCTGTGGATCGTGATGGAACATCGGCCAGGCGCCCGCCTCGTAGACGAGCTCGCCGTCGGAGCCGGACACCTCCCAGTGCTGGACGACACCTTGGTTGGCGTTGTTGTACCCGGCCACGGTGATGCCGATGGTGCGGTCCGAGTCCTCGGTGACGAGCGGGGAGTCCTGGAACGCGATGTTGTTCTGGTCGAAGGTCCCGAGCACAGCTCCTGTCTTGCCGTCGAACATCTCGACGCCGCTGGTGGTGGCGGCGATCACGTCCTGGTAGCCCGAGCCCGTCAGATCGGCGGTGACGACCGAACCGATCAGCCGCCCTGTTGCCGGCTGGCTCCAGATCGGCTGCCCGGTGGCGCCGTTCAGGACGTATACCGACCCGCTGGACCCCGTGTCCGTCCCCTCGACCACCTGGAGCTGGCCGTTGCCGAGCACGTCCGCAAGCGCGGGAGAGCTGGTGGTGGAGCCGTTCAAGGTCGCGGCCCACTGGAGCTGGCACTGGGTGTTGACGGCCAGGAGCTGGTCGGTGTTGGAGGCCCCGGCGTAGTAGGTGCCCGTGCCCACGACGATGCCGAGCGCCTGTCCGGACAGGAAGCTCCCGACCGCCGGTGAGGACTGGACGACCTGGTTGGTGTTGTACTCGCAGTCGAGCCCGCCGGCGGGATTGCCCGTGCCCGCGTTGCCGCTGGGGGCGAGGACACGGATGTGCCCGCCGGGGGTGTACTGCACGTTGTATGCCAGTCCTGGCGAGGAATCCCCGCCCTCGATTATCTCTGTCGCGCCGTTCGAGTAGAGGTCAGCGAGCGCCGGCGTCGAGAAGTCACTGTCGGCCTGGAACCACGGGAACCCTGTGAGCATGGCGCCGGTGCCGGCATTGAGGGCGGACTGCGCCTCCCCGAGGCTTCCCGCCACGGTGTCGGTCTGGCCCTGAAGGTTCCCGACGGCCATGGAGGCCTGGACGGCGTAGTACGGGGAAGCGTCCGTGGAGGGGTTCTGCACCATCGAGTACCACTCGTTGCCGCCCCCGGCCGAGATCGCCTGGTACCCGCCCTCGGTCGGGGTAGCGGAGTTGCCCACACCCACGAGGATGGTGTTGTCGTCGGGATCGACCGAGGGAGTGGAGTCCACCGGCACCCCGCCGGTCGAGAACGGCCAACCGGGCACGGCCGCGCCGGTGCCGAGGTTGAACGCATAGACGTGCCCGGCGCGGTCGCCGACCACGGCAGCCTGCCCGCCTGCCAGGTTTGCGACGATCGGAGACGAGAGGGCGACCGGGCTGCCTGTGTCGCCGAGAGTCTGGCTCCACGCCAACGTCGTCGTGACTCCCTGAGCGGCGGCGTGAAGTGGGTTCGCTAGCACCCCGGCGCCGACTCCGAGGAGCGCGCTGACTGCGAGGAGGAGTCTGAGAGGCCTGGACGGGCGCTCGTTGTTCATCTCGTGTGTGCCATGTATTCGTATCGGCCCTTCTGGTCTTCTTGTCGGGTCGCGGGCGCTCGAGTGCGGGTGCGGTACACGAGCAGCGACGGCACGACGCTAGCGAAGTCCGGCGTGCTCGTGCAGGGGATCTCCTGGGCCATTATGTGCACGTGGCAGACCGTAGCTTGATGGCAAGACTCACGACCCGCGGCGCCCTGCGGGTGCCGGAGATCACCGCTTACTTCTGGGTGATCAAGGCCCTGTCCACCGCAATGGGCGAGGCGACGTCGGACTTCCTCGTTCACAGGATCCATCCCGTGCCGGCGGTGTTGCTCGGCTTCTTCGGCTTCCTGGTCGCGCTCTCGCTGCAGTTCTCGGCGCGCCGGTACATCGCGTGGACCTACTGGCTGGCGGTTGTCGGGGTCGGCGTGTTTGGGACGATGGCCGCAGACGTCCTCCACGTCGGGCTCGGGGTTCCGTACGCCCTGTCGAGCATCCTCTACGGCGCCGTGCTGCTGGTGGTGTTCGTGAGCTGGTACCGGACCGAGGGGACCCTCTCGATACACACCGTCGACTCGCCGCGTCGAGAGGCCTTCTACTGGGCAGCGGTGGTCGCGACCTTCGCCATGGGCACGGCCGTGGGAGACCTCACGGCCTACACCTTCCACCTCGGCTATTTCGCGTCGGGAATGCTATTCGCAGGGTTGATCGCAATCCCGGCAGTCGGTTTCCGCCTCTTGCGGTGGAACGCGATCTTCACCTTCTGGTTCGCCTACGTGATGACGAGACCCTTCGGGGCGTCCTTCGCCGACTGGATGGGCAAGCCCCACGAGGTCGGGGGTCTCGGCTGGGGTGCCGGCAACGTGGCGCTCGTGCTCACGGGCGTGATCTTCTGCTTCGTCGCGTACCTGGGGGTCACACGCCGCGACCTCCAGAGGGTGGGAGATGCGCCCGCCGACGCGAGAATCCACCGCGATCGCTTCCAGGGCACAGCCGGGACTCGGGGCCTCTGAAGCCCGGGAAGCCGCAACGCCCCGAAGAGCCTGCAAGATCCCGAAGAGCCTGCAAGGTCCTGGCATGAGGTTGCGGGCCGTCTTCCTGGTGGCTGGGCCCGTGGTGGCGCTCGCAGCGCTCGGGCTGGTCGTAGCGCTGGTCGTGATCCCGAGCTCGGCGTCCTGGTCGAGCCCGCTCCCGGTCGACCGGACGATCATCGACGGCATCTCTTGCCCGAGCACGAGCTTTTGCATGGCGGTCGACGACGCCGGTGACGCGCTCAGCTTCGACGGGAGCAGCTGGTCGAAGCCGGTGCGCATCGACGGCGACAACAATCTCTTCGACGTCTCGTGCGCCACGACGTCGTTCTGCATGGCAGTCGACGTCTCCGGTGACGCTCTCCGGTTCGACGGCAGGACGTGGGCGCGGTCCCTGCTCGTCGACGATCAGAGCATGGACGGCATCTCGTGCCCCACCACGACGTTCTGCGAGTCAGGAGAGGTCTCAGGAGACGACGTGGTCCGCTTCACCGGCGGGACCTGGGCGAGACCACTCGCCGTCGACAGCACCAGCATGGTGGTCTCGTGCGCCACGGCGTCGTTCTGCGTCGCGGTGGACGACTCGGGGGACGTGCTCGACTTCAGCGGGAGCACCTGGTCGAGCCCACAGCCCATCGACGACGCCAACGGCTTCGAGGACGTCTCTTGCCCGCGCACCACGTTCTGCATGGCTGTCGACGACGCCGGCGACGCGCTCAGCTTCGACGGCAGCACCTGGTCGAGGCCCGCCCACATCGACAGCAGCCCGTCGCTCAACGCGATCTCGTGCCCGAGCCCTTCGCTTTGCATGGTCGTCGACGGCGACGGTCGCGCGGTGCTCTACAGCGGCGGCAAGTGGTCGAAGCCGCAGCCGATCGACACGGGCCACGTCTTCTTCGACGTCTCGTGCCCCAGCGCCACGTCGTGCCTGGCGGTCGACAACAGGGGCCGCGTCCTCACCTGGCGCGCGGCGACCTGATCGCTGGACCGGCGAGGACCGTCGCCACTACTGCTCGGACAGGATGGCCGCCAGCTCCGCCAGCGGGTCGCGCACCACCGGCCCGGTGACCTCCACCACTGCCTCGTCGATGGTGCCGTTGAACCAGAACGGCGCCGTGTACCCCTCGCCCACGGCGGGCCCCCACTCGTAACCGCAGGTGAGCCCTGCACCCACCCCGTTGAACCCGGATGGGGTGAAGGTCGGGATCGTCTCGCGTGCTACGAGTCGCCCGTCGGCGAAGAGCGTGCCGGTCCCGCCGGCCCCCTCGTCCTTATCGAAGGTGAACCCGAGCGTGTGCTTCCCGGCCGTCACCACCTCCTCGGAGGCCACCACGTGGCGCTCCTTGCCGTAGAGGTTGTGCACGTAACGCAGGTGTCCGCCGATCAGATGCAGCGACCAACCCCCGAGGGCGGAGCCGAGCGCCAGCAGGGCTCCTTCGGGGACCACTCCCTCGGGCACGGTCACCGCCACGTTGATCTTGTGTGAGCGGTTGCGGACATTGACAGCGACGGTCTCGGGGACCTGCGCGGCGGCACCGAAGTAGCGAAAGCTGTTGCGCTCCCGACGGCGGTCGGGCTTCGGGTGGACGAGCGTCCACAGCACCCTGTTGTCCAGTGGGAGCACCTGGTTGCGGCGCGCCTCGCGCCACCACAGTTCGACTAGCTCAGCCAGCTTGTCCGGGTGCTCCGACGCCAGATCGTGGGACTCAGAGAGGTCCGCGGCCACGTGGTAGAGCTCCCAGACGTCCTCGTCGAAGGGGGCGTTGGGGTCGAGCCCGTCCCCGTAGATGGGGCCGACCGGGTGGAAGGTGACAGCCTTCCAACCCTGGTGGTAGATGGCTCGCGAGCCGAACATCTCGAAGTGCTGGGTCTCGTGTCGCTGTGGAGCAGAGGCTCCGTCGGTGTCGAGCAGGTAGGCGAAGCTGACACCGTCGATGTGGGTCTGAGGCACGTGGTCGATCTCCGCCGGTGCCTCGATCCTGGCCAGCTCGAGGATTGTCGGGAGGACGTCGACGGCGTGAGCGAATTGGTGGCGGATGTCTCCGGCGCATCCCGACAACCGGGCGGGCCACGACACGATGCAGGGATCGGCCACCCCGCCCTCGTGGACCTCGCGCTTCCATCGGCGAAAGGGGGTGTTGCCCGCCATGGTCCATCCCCACGGGTAGTTGTTGTGGGTGAGGGGGCCGCCTATCTGGTCCATCCGGTCGTGCATCTCCGCCACGCCCGCGGGATCGAGGTTGGTCAGCCGGATGTCGTTGATCGACCCGTCGCGCCCGCCCTCTGCGCTCGCCCCGTTGTCCGACACCAAGACGACCACCGTGTCGTCGCGATCGCCGGTCTCATCCAGGAACTCCAGGAGCCGGCCGATCTGGGCGTCGGTGTGCGAGAGGAAACCGGCGAAGCACTCCATGAAGCGGCTCGCCAACGCCCGCTCGTCGGCGTCGAGCTCCCCCCACGACGGGACCCAAGCGGGCCGGGTGGAGAGGTCGGTGCCCTCTGGGATCACGCCGCTTGCGAGCTGGCGGGCGTACGTGCGCTCGCGCCAGGCGTCCCAGCCGTCGTCGAAGCGCCCGCGGTAGCGGTCGATCCACTCCCGTGGCGCCTGATGGGGCGAGTGGCATGCGCCCGTGCAGAAGTAGAGGAAGAACCGCTGGTCGGGGTCGACTGCGCGTAGGTCGGAGAGGAACTCGATGGCGCGGTCGGCCAGGTCCTCGCTCAGGTGGTACCCGTCCTCGACGCTCCGCGGCGGCCGCACGGAGTGGTTGTCGTGGTAGAGGGCGGGGACGAACTGGTGGGTCTCGCCTCCGTGGAACCCGTACCAGCGGTCGAAGCCCCGTGCCAGGGGCCACGTCGCGCGCGACGCCGCCATGTTGGTCTCGTCCTCGGGGGTGAGGTGCCACTTGCCTACGGCGTAGGTGGCGTAGCCGTGCGATCGGAGGATCTCCGACAGATATCCGTTGTCCTTTGGAGGCTTCCCCCAGTAGCCGGGGAACCCGGCCGCGAGGTCGGCCACCCTGCCCATACCGCTTCGGTGGTGGTTGCGACCCGTGAGGAGACAGGCGCGAGTCGGAGAGCAAAGGGCCGTCGTGTGGAAGTTGGCGAGGCGGACACCCCGATCGGCGAGCCCGTCGATCACCGGGGTATCGATGTCGGAGCCGTAGCAGCCGAGCTGGGCGAAGCCGACGTCGTCGAGCACGATCAGCACGACGTTCGGCGCGTGGTCGGGAGGAGAGGGTTCGGGGGGCCACCACGGCTCCGAGTCGCGCCAGTCGTCACCGATCCTGCCCCCGAACTCTGGCTGCATCGAGGTCCTGATCGCCGTGCCTACTTCGCCGGTGACGACCGGTCGAAGCGCACCGGTAGGCGGGCGGGCCCCCAGATTCCGAAGGTGGTGGGCTTCCATTCCACGGGCCCGTCGAGTGAGAGACCGGGCATCCTGCGCGAGAGCTCGGCTAACGCCTCCTGGAGCTCGGCTCGTGCGAGGGCGGCGCCGAGGCAGTGGTGGATCCCCGAGCCGAACGTCATCTGAGCGGCCTCTCGCTCTGTCGAGATGTCGAAGATGTCGGGGGAGTCGAAGGTTCCCGGGTCCCTGTTCACTCCCACCAGGGTCACGAAGACGAGCGTCCCTCGAGGGAACAGGACTCCTCTGTAGGAGATGTCCTCGGAGGCGACGCGCGACGTGCCGCGGACTGCCCCGAGGTAGCGCATCGACTCCTCCACGGCCCGCGGCGCGAGCTGAGGGTTCGCGGCGAGGAGCGCCCACTGCTGCGGGTGCTCGGCGAAGAGCGCCATCGAGCAGGCCAGCTGGTTGCGCGTCGTGTCTGTCCCTGCCATGAGTATGGCTTGCACCATCATGACGAGCTCGTCGCTCGAGAGACGGTCGCCGGCCTCCTCGGCGGCGATGAGGTCGCTCAGGAGGTCGGCGCGCGGACGGGCACGGCGCTCGGCGACCATGGCGGACACGTACTCACCAAGCTCCGACATGGCCGCGGCGATGAGGGGCTGGTCGTTGACGAGGTTCTGGTTGAAGATCCTGAAGATGTCGGTCGCCCAGGCGGAGAAGAGCTCGATGTCCTCCTTTGGGGCGCCGAGGAGCTCGCAGATGACCGGTATCGGGTACCACTCGCACACCTCTGCGACGAGCTCACAGCGCCCCGCCGCGCAGACGGCGTCGGCCAGCTCCCCGATGACCTCGCGCATGTAGGGACGCAGTCGGTCCGCCGAGGCGGGGGTGAACGCCGGCGCCACCAGGCGGCGCAGTCGCGCGTGCTCGTCGCCCTCCATCGAGAGGATCGACCTCCGCCGGCGCTCCTCGACCCGGTCGGTGGGGGTAAGGCCCGCCAGCTCGGGGATGAGGGAGACGGCCGAATGGAACCTCCGGTCGCGAAGCACGGCGACGGCGTCCTCGTAGCGGGTGACCGAGTACCCGAGGGGCGCGCGCGCAAGCCAGTGCCGGTTGCGCGCGGCAGAGACCGAGGACAGTGCCGCTGAGCGCTCCATGCCCGTCACGTCGAGCGTCGGCAGCTCGAGCTCGTGCACGACCGTGGTCATCTTCGAGCTAGTCCGTCACTCATCGTCGATTCCACTCACCTGGCCAGTGGGCACCGACGAGGTCTCCCATCAAGCCCCGTCCCAGAGGGCGCGCTCTTCGTCCATCGGAGCGTCCTGCAGCGCGCTCGAGGGCCCGAAGACCATCGTCGAACGGCGCTCGGCGTCGTATGGAGCCCACCCGGGATCGCCGGTCTTGGCGAAGGAGAGCCACGCGTCCATCATCTGCGCGCTGAGCGCTTGCGCGTCCGGGCCGGCGCCGACGAAGCGGTCCAGGCCGGGCAGGTCCAGATTGCCGAACACGAAGGGAAGCTCGAGCGCGTGGCACGAGCCGAGCGCACCGTGCATCGCCGGTGACTCCCAGGTGAATAGGTAGCAGAACGTTGCAGGTTGGCGCACGGCGTGAGCCTCGGCTGCGCGGATGGAGCCGATACGGAAGACCCGGTCGCTCTGGATCGCCGACCAGAGCTCTCGGGGGTCGACCGGCGCCCCGCGCCGGGCGCGTATGGCGCGGTAGCTCTCGATGAGCTCGTCCGGGCTCAGCCGCTCACCGCCGGTGGAGGACTGCTCGATTCGCCGGCGCACGAGCGCCTCGTCGGGGTCGCGGCCCTTGGGGTCGGCCACGATGAAGAACTTGAACTCGTCGCGGTTGGTCCCGATGAGCAGCGGCACCTCGGCCGAGGCGCCCTCTCGGAGGGCCGTGAGCGGGTGCACGGGTAGAACGGCGCCGTCGATCACGGGGGTGAGCGGGAGCATCCCCCCGACGCGCCGGGCCCACAAGGACTCCTGGGCCTCGAGCAGCGCCGGCGCGGGTAGCTCGCGAATTGCGTGCGGGGTCGCCACGCCGAGCTGGGCCATCAGCTTGGCGGCGGTCTCCTCCGCGTGCTCTGCGGACATGGCCCACGGAGGACCGCTCTGGGCGATGGCGCGGCGGAAGAGATTGCGCGCAGCGGGCACCGCGAGCAGGTCCGACACCGACATGCCTCCCGCCGACTCGCCGAACACCGTCACGTTGTTCGGGTCGCCTCCGAAGGCGGCGATGTTGTCGCGCACCCAACCCAGCGCGGCTACCTGGTCGAGCAGCCCCCAGTTGCCGAACGCGCCTCCGGCATCGGGGTCCGCGAGCTCCGGGTGCGCGAGGAAGCCCAGAATGCCTAGGCGGTAGTTGATCGTGACCACCACCACGTCGCCGCGTGACGCAAGGCGATCGCCGCGGTAGATGACGGACGCGCCACTACCGCCCAGGAAGGCGCCCCCGTGCACCCACACGAGGACCTCCTTCGCTCCCTCGGTCCCGGGCGTCCACACGTTCAGCGTCAGGCAGTCCTCCCCCTGCTCGCCCGGGGGGTCGCCGGTGAGGGCGCTGACCGGCGTGCTCTGCGGCGCCCAGAGCCCGAACTCGCGGGCCGGGCGGACACCGGCCCAAGGCTCGGGTGGCTGGGGCGCCCGGAGCCGCAGCTCGCCCACAGGCGGCCGGGCGTAGGGTACGCCCTTGAACACGTGGAGGCCCCCCTCGACCGTCCCCTCGATCGTGCCGCTGGTGGTCTCGACGCGCGTCATGCAACGGAACGTAACCGATGGCGACGGGTGACGCCCCGTCGGTCCAGGGGGCCGAGGTGGCGCGGGCTCAGCCGATGGCGGCGAGGTGCGGTGCGGTGCGGTGCGGTGCGGAGCGGTGCGGAGCCCGCTCAGTGCAGGGGGGCGAGGGTGACGGTGACCGTGCGACCGTAGGCGGGGTCGGCCCCGAGGCCGGCCGGGTCGCTCGTGGCCTCCGACGGCCCGAGATCGACGGTGAATAGAGCCTTGCCGGCGAGGCCTGTGTGGCACGGCCCCGGGACTTTGACGGTCACGAGCCCCGTCCCCTGGAGCGTGAGCCCTCGGCAGCTGACCGACCTGAGCGTCAGGAACTCCACGGGTTGGCGATCCACCCTGAACTGCCAACCCCAGATCGAGAAAGCGGTGCTGATGCTCCTGTAGTCGAACACTTGCGGTGCAGGCGGCGGGTTGCCACCTCCTCCGGCGTGGAGCAGCCGCGAGTACGCGTACTCCTCGAGGCCTCGGAACCAAGCGTTGCGGTACGAGTCCTGGTGGTTCCCCTGGTGCAACGCGTAGGTAGAGGACACGCCCTCCTCGTCGAAGGCGGTCACCATGTCGAGGTTCATCGGGAAGACGATGTTCTCGAACGGTTCACTGCTCACGTCGTTGCCGAGCGCGCCGGTGTCGCCGGTCAAGGTCTGCATCGGAACCATGTCGTTGGAGAAGAAGTCGATGCCGAGCGATTGCCCACCGGACGCCGTGGCCTGCGCGTTCATCGCGAGGTCGGTCGGCATGTTGCCTCTGAAGTACGCCTGGTCGGCCACAGGGTCGCCGAAGGCGTCGAGCGCGGTGGTGAAGGTACCGACCTGCGAAGGAAGCGGGGCGCTGGTGGCGGGTCCCGTCGCCGAAGGCAGCTGCTCGTAGGCGATCGGCACCGGCGGCTGCACGCCCACCGGCGAGGTCACGTAGCCGGGTTGGGGTGCCGGCGCGAAAAGGAAATTGAACGCGCCCGAGACCGCCTCCATCGTCGTCCATTCGTCGGGGTGCTCGAGCCCGAGCTCGAATGCGCCGTACCCGCCGAGGGAGACGCCTGCGATCGCCCTGTAGTCGCGGCCGGTGCCCGCCGGCAGGTTGTCCTCGACGAAGGGGACCAGCTCGTCGAGGAAGAAGCTCTCGAACTGTGGCGGCGGTGTGTCGTAACGCTGGTCGTCACCTCCGAGCGCGTAGCGGGGATTCCAGTTCACCCAGTAGCTGTCCATACCCGCATGGGGCCCGTAACCCCCGGGGAGGGTCTGGCCCAGGGGCGCGACGAGGATCATCCCGAGAGCCGGCGCCTTGGTCCACGTGCTCGGATCCTGGTAGTTCCAGGGGTCGGCCTCGAAGCCCGGCGGCGGCTGGCTCGTCTCCGCCGCGATCCAGGCCGAGCTCGTCGTGCCGGGCTTGCCGAGCATCTCGGTGTAATCGCCTCCGAAGCCGTGCAGCAGGTACACGGTCGGGCACCTCACCGAGCGGGCGGGCGCGCACTGCGGTGGGACGTAGTACTCGAACGGGGCCGCCACTCCGTCGCCCAGCAGGTGGGTGGTGAGCTCCTGGCAGGCGACAGCGCCCACGGCGACGTCGATGGTGGTACCCGGCGCGGGCGCGGGGCCACAGGAGGGGAAGGGATTGGCCGGAGATGCGGTGGCGAATGCCGTGGAAACGGGCACGGCCGCCGATACGCTGAGCGCCGTGGCACACAGCGCGGCCGAGGTGATCACGCGGGCGCGCCTTTTCGTCGAGCCCTGTGAGCCCGTGCTGCCGTGTGAGTGACGCCCAGCCCTACGGGGACGCGCCCAGCACGCACCCTTCGAGGTCCCGCCCATCGGTCGATGTCCTCCGCCCGTTTGTTGCCGACCTGCCGCTGCACTCCGACCAGGGCTCGCTGCGCGAGCTTCCCGCACCCCGCCGAGACCTCAGCCGCCCTCACGGTAGCCTTCGGGCGCCGGGCGGATCGAGACAGGCTCCCAGTACGGGACCAAAGTCCCTGGTCTGCGCCTCATGCGTCTCGTACCTTGAAGTGATGGGATCCGCTTCGGACCCTCCGGTCGCCGCGCCCAGTCGCCCCACCGAGCACGCCGGGCGCAGGTGACCGCCCTCGTCGAGGAGCCGCCCTTCGTCGCTCCCGACCCGCTCGCCGACGGGACCGAGGACAGCTCCCCGGTCCAGCTCCCCGGGCCGGTCCCTGCACCCGATCCCGAGCCAGTCCACACGCCAGTCTCCGGGCAGGACGAAGCCCCAGCCTCCCCTGCATATCGCTACGACCGGCTCCTGGTCGTGGGCGCGGTGGCTGTGGTCGTGGCCGGCATCACCCTGCGTTTCGTGGCCACCTCGGGCATGTGGCTCGACGAGGCGCTCACCTCCGACATCGCGCGCCTGCCCCTCTCCCAGCTACACGCAGCGCTGCTGCGCGACGGCTCTCCACCTCTCTATTACGTGCTGCTGCACTTCTGGATGGGAGCGTTCGGAAGCTCAGCCTTCGCCGAGCGAGCGCTCGCCGGGGTCATGAGCTGCGCGACCCTGCCTCTGGTCTGGGTGGCTGCTCGCCGCATCGGGGGCCGCGCCATGGCGATTTGCGCGCTGGTCGTCGTGGCGACCTCGCCGTTCGCCGTCGACTACGCCACGGAGAACCGGATGTACTCGCTCGTGATGCTGCTGGTGGCGGCGGGGGTCGTCGCGCTGGGGAGCAGCATCCGCCGGCCGACGCGCTCGAACCTCTTGGCGGTAGGTGCGGTCTGCGCACTGCTTCTATACAGCCACTACTGGTCGATCTACCTCGTCGGCGCCACGGGGATCTGGCTTTCTCATCAGGCGTGGCGGGGCCCCGAACCACGCCGGCGAGGCGCGCGACTTTCGTTGGTGGCGATGATGGCGGGCTGCGTGGCCTTCGCGCCGTGGCTGGCCACCTTCGTCTTCCAGGTCCGCCACACGGGTTCGCCTTGGGCCGGGACCGGGAGCTTCGCGGTCGTCTACGACTCGCTGACCTCTCTCGCCGGGGCTCCGACATACCAGGGCTGGGCACTGGCGGCCGTGTACCTCGGGCTGCTGCTGCTCGTCCTGATCGGGGTAGCGCGCGGCGGCCGGCACGTCGACCTGGCGCTGCGGGCCAACGAGAAGGTGCTCGCGCTGGCCGTGTTCGCGACCCTCGCATTGGCCCTCGTCGGCGGGTACCTGAGCGACAGCGCGTTCCAGGCTCGCTACGCCTCGGTGGTCTTCGTGCTGATGGCCCTCGTCCTGGCGCTGGGCCTGGGCAGCTTCACCGGCAAGCGCGCGCGGGCCGGAGCGCTAGTGGTCGTAGCGGCGCTGGGCCTGGCCACGTCGCTTCCCAACGCGTGGACCAGCCGGACGGAGGCCGGCCAGGTCGCCGCCGCCCTGGCGCGCTCCGCGCGCCCGGGGGACCTCGTGGCGTTCTGTCCGGACCAGCTCGGCCCGGCGGTCAGCGTGCTCTTGCCCGACGGTCGCTACGGGACGATCA
>DATKIB010000120.1:0-4434 GCA_035509915.1 Acidimicrobiales bacterium
CCCGGAGCGCCTCCAGGCTCTCATAGAGGCAATGCTCCTAGTCGACCAGGACCTCGAGCTTCCCGAGGTGCTGAGCACAGTCGTGCGCAGGGCGGTGGACCTCGTGGGCGCTCGTTACGCGGCCCTCGGCGTGCTCGACCCTTCGCGCCGCAAGCTTGCTGAGTTCGTCACCGTCGGCGTGGACGAGGCGACCGAATCGGACATCGGCCGGCTTCCGGAGGGCAACGGCATCCTCGGCCGGCTGATCGAGGACCCGAGGCCTATCAGGCTTGCCGATGTAAGTGAGCACGACGCGAGCGTCGGCTTCCCGAAGGGTCATCCTCCGATGCGGTCGTTCCTCGGGGTGCCGATCGTGGTGCGAGACGAGGTGTTCGGGAGCCTCTACCTGGCCGACAAGCAGGGCAGGGAAGGCGGGGAGGAGTTCACCGAGATGGACGAAGACGTCGTCTCGACCCTTGCTCTGGCCGCCGGCCTGGCGATCGACAAGGCCAGGCTTTATTCGAGGATGCGCGAGCTCACCTTGAGCGAGGAGCGCGAGCGGATCGCCAGGAACCTCCACGACACGGTCATCCAGCGTCTCTTCGCCGTGGGTCTGTCGCTCCAGGGCGCCATACGCCTGCTCGGTCGCCCCGAAGCGCAGGGCCGCCTGCTCGGTTCGATCGACGACCTCGACGAGACGATCCGCCAGATCCGCACGACCATCTTCGCGATGAACCGGCCGCCGACCGTCAGCGGAGGGGGATTGCGAGCGCAGATCCTCGAGGCCACCGACGAGGCTGCCGGGAAGCTGGGTCTCGAGGTGAAGGTCGACTTCGACGGCCCCATCGAATCGGCGGTGAGCCCGGAGATCGGTGAGCACTTGATGGTGAGCCTGCGCGAGGCGATAGCCAACGTGGTGCGTCACGCGAAGGCCTCGACCGTGGAGGTCCGAGTCCAGGTGGAAGGCGAGACCCTCGTCCTGCGTGTGGTGGACGACGGGGTCGGCTTCGATCCGGTCGTGTTTCCGGCAGCGGCCGGGCGCGGCCTCGCGAACCTGTCGGAGCGAGCCAAGCTGCTCGGGGGAGCGTGCGACATACGCCCCGGAGCGGGAGCCGGCACCGAGCTGATCTGGCAAGTCAAGCTCCAACGCTAAGAGGCCTCTGGGCGGTTGGTCGTGGTAGGCATTGATCGCCTGGCCGACCTCTTTGGGCGTGAACACAGGGGGGCGAGGACACGGGCGGCGACGACACAGGCGGCGACGACACAGGCGGCGAGGACACAGAAAGGTGACGGTGAGCACACGGGTCTTCCTGCTCGATGACCACGAGGTGGTGCGGCGTGGCTTGCGCGAGCTGCTCGACGCGGAGGAGGACCTGAGCGTCGTAGGGGAGGCGGCGAGTGCCGAGGAGGCGCTGAGCAGGGTGCCGGCTACGCAGCCCGACGTGGCTGTGCTCGACGTCCGGCTGCCGGACGGGGACGGGGTGGAGGTCTGCCGCGACCTGCGCTCCGTCATGCCGGAGCTCAAGTGCCTCATGCTGACCTCGTTCGCTGACGACGAGGCGTTGTTCTCGGCGATCTTGGCAGGCGCGAGCGGATACGTGCTCAAGCAGGTGAAGGGCAGCGACCTCGTCTCGGCGGTGCGACGGGTCGCTGCGGGGGACTCTCTACTCGATCCCGCTCTCACCCGCCAGGTCATGGACCGCTTGCGCGGGGAGCAGGTCGAGGACGAGCGACTTGCCCGCCTCACAACGCAGGAACGCAACATCCTCGAGCTGATCGCCGACGGCAAGACCAACCGTCAGATCGCCGACGAGCTGTTCCTGGCCGAGAAGACCGTGAAGAACTACGTGTCGAACCTTCTGTCGAAGATGGGATTTGCCCGGCGCACCGAGGCCGCGGTCTACGCGGCGCGTCTGGCGGAGCGTAAGCAGAAGCCCTGAGCGAATGCACCCAGGCCGCGGGGTCTGGGACGCCGCCTCAGCCGGCCTGAGCCCGTCCCTCGGCGCTGCGCCGGGGCGGCTTGGTGATCCTGCCCGCACGGATGCACGAGGTGCACACGCTCACTCGGCGTGGAGTCCCGCCGACCAACGCTCGGACACGTTGGATGTTGGGGTCCCAGCGCCGCTTGGTGCGGCGGTGGGAATGGCTCAGGCTCATGCCGAAAGAGGGGTGCTTTCCGCACACCTCGCACACTGCAGCCACGACGCGATCGCTCCTCGGACTAGGACACGGGGGGACTTCCGGACCGGGGGTCAAGGTTAGCATCCTGTTGATGGAGGCTCTCGGGCGGCTGAGCGCGGCCGACGTCGCCAGGGTCATGTCCACCTACAGCATGGCGCTGCGCGAGCACCAGGAAGTGATCAACCGCCTCAACGTGTACCCGGTGCCCGACGGCGACACGGGCACCAACATGGCGCTAACCCTGGAGTCGGTGGTGGAGGAGCTCGGGCAGGTCGACGGGCTCGACAACGGGGTCCAGGACGCCGGCTCTTCCACGCCCGACATGGGGGCCGTCTGCAAGGCGGTCGCTCACGGCTCGCTCATGGGTGCCAGGGGCAACTCCGGGGTGATCCTCTCCCAGCTGCTCCGGGGTCTCGCGGGTGTGCTCGCGCGCAGCGCGGGCCCGGGCGGGGCGGAGCTGTCGGAGGCCCTCGAGGCCGCGAGTGAGGCGGCCTACAAGGCGGTGCTGCGACCGGTCGAGGGCACGATCCTCACCGTGGCCCGCGCGGCGGCCGAGGGCGCGGGCTCGGCAGGCCCCGACGCCTCGCTCGAGGCGGTGCTGGAAGCCGCACGATCGTCTGCGGCCGATGCGCTCGCCCGGACCCCCGAGATGCTGCCGGTGCTGGCCGAGGCCGGCGTGGTGGACGCCGGGGGAAGCGGTTACCTGCTGTTCGTCGACTCCCTGCTGAACGTGGTGGACGGCCGGCCTCTGCCCGACGCCCCCCAGGTCGCGCCCGCCGCCGGCCTCGCCGGCTGGCCGACGACGCAAGAGCGCACTGGCACCAAGGAAGGCCCGTCCGCGGCCGGAGGAACCACCCGAGGCAGCGATGGCGCGGGCAGCGAGGTCGTGCCGAGCGGGCTTTCATCCCACGGCGGTGTCTCAGCCCGCGCCGGCCTCTCAGCTCACGGCGGCCTCCGCTATGAGGTCATGTACTTCCTCGAGGCGCCCGACGACACCATTCCCGCCTTCAAGGAGGTGTGGGAAGGGATAGGCGATTCCATCGTCGTGGTGGGCGGGGACGGGCTTTGGAATTGTCACATCCACACCAACGACGTGGGAGCGGCCGTGGAGGCCGCGCTCGACGCTGGGCGACCCCGCGACATCAGGGTCTCGGACCTGGCGGAGCAGATCGAGGAGGAGCGGTGGGTGCGCGAGGGCACCGCGGCGCCGCCGCTGGCTCCCGCTCCGCGGCTCGGTCCCGCCCCGCGGACGTCGGTGGTAGCGGTGGCGACGGGCGAGGGGGTGGGCCGGATCTTTCGCTCGCTCGGCGTCCACCATCTCGTGCCAGGAGGGCAGTCGATGAACCCCTCCACTTCGCAGATCCTCGACGTGGTCGACGCGACCCCCTCCGACGAGGTCGTGATCCTCCCCAACAACGACAACATCGTCCCCGTCGCAATGCAGGCTTGCGAGCTCGCCAAGAAGACGGTGCGGGTGGTGCCGACCGGCGGGATAGTCGAAGGTTTCGCCGCCCTGCTCGAGTACGACCCCGAGGCGGGCGTCGACGAGAACTTTGCGTCGATGTCGGCGTCGGCGCGAAGGGTGGTCGCAGGCGAGGTCACCCAGGCCGTGCGGGACGCGACCGGGCCGGCGGGTCCGATCAGGGCCGGGGACTGGATGGGCATGTCGCGCAACGGGGTGGAGGTGGTCGCAGAGACCTTGGCGGAGGCCGCTTGTGGCCTGCTGGGCAAGCTCCTCTCCGACGACCACGAGCTCGTGACGCTCATCGAGGGCGAAGGGGTGGCCGGCGGCGACACCCGCCAGGTGACGGAGTGGCTCGCCGAGCAGCGCCCCTCGGTCGCCGTAGAGGTCCACCACGGCGGTCAACCGCTGTACCCCTACCTGATCAGTATCGAGTGACATCGCTTGCGAGCGGCGGTCAGACGCTGCGACGCCTGGCCGATATACCGGTGAGCGAGGTACGTCGCATCGGGGAAAAGCGCGCCGCCCCGCTCGCGCAGCTGGGCATCACGAGCGTCCTCGACCTCGTCACGCACTACCCGCGTCGCTACATCGACCGCACGCGCCGCGCCGAGGTTGCCGCGATGGAGGTGGGGGAGGAGTCGCTAGTGCTGGCGACCGTGGAGTCGGTCAGGTCGCGCCGCACTCGCCAGGGTCGCGCGCTAGTGGAGCTCGATGTGGACGATGGCACCGGCAAGTTGCGGGTGGTGTTCTTCAACCAGGCGTGGCGAGCGAAACAGCTGCCGGCGGGAACCGAAGCGCTGTTCTTCGGC
>DATKIB010000121.1:0-6862 GCA_035509915.1 Acidimicrobiales bacterium
CGCCGCCGTGCAGGTCGAACCCGTCGCCCAGCAAGTCGAGCGACATGACCACGCACTCGGTGTGCCACCCCGGCCGTCCATCCCCCCACGGCGCCTTCCACCTCGGCTCGCCCTCCTTCGCCTTCTTCCACACGGCGAAGTCGAGCGGCGAGCGCTTCTCCTCGTTCTCCTCCACCCGGGCTCCCACTCGCAGCGAGTCGAGGCTCTGCCGCGCCAGGAGCCCGTACCCGTCGACCTGGCTCACGTCGAGATAGACGCCGTCGGACGTCTCGTAGGCCTTCCCGCTCGCGAGGAGGTCGGCGACCAGGGCCACCATGTCGGAGATGTAGGCCGTGGCGTGCGGGGTGTCGTCGGGTCGCAGCACGTCGAGCCCGTCCATGGCCTCCCACCACCGCTCCTCGAACTCGTGCGCCACCTCGGGCTCGCTGCGCCCCTGCTCGTTCGCCCGCTTGATGATGTTGTCGTCGACGTCGGTGATATTCGAGACGTACTGCACGGCCTGGCCGCCGAACAGCAGATAGCGGCGCAGGATGTCGAAGACGAGGTTGTAGCGGCCGTGCCCGATGTGCGGGAGGTCGTAGACGGTCGGACCGCAGACGTACATCGACACATGCCCCTGCGTGCGTTGCTCGAAGGGCCGGACCGTGCCCGTGGCGGTGTCGTGCAGGTGCAGCATCCAGGTACGGTAACCCGTCATGTCCAACCCTCCGACCGGCTCGCCCCGTGTCCCCGAGAAGCCGTCGCTCGACGGCCTCGAGGAGCGCTGGGCCCCGGCCTGGGAGGACGACGGCACCTACCGCTTCGACCCCTCCACCTCGCGATCGGACGTCTTCTCCATTGACACGCCGCCGCCGACGGTCTCGGGCTCGCTCCACATGGGCTCGGTCTTCGGCTACGTCCAGACCGACGCCATCGCCCGCTACCGCCGCATGCGGGGTTGGAACCTCTTCTACCCGATGGGGTGGGACGACAACGGCCTGCCCACGGAGCGCCGTGTCCAGACCTACTTCGGCGTGACCTGCGACCCGTCGCTCCCCTACGACCCGGACTTCCGGCTCCCCGACGACCCCGGCAAGGACGACATCCCCGTCAGCCGGCCCAACTTCGTCGAGCTCTGCGAGCGCCTCACCGCCGAGGACGAGCAGGCCTTCGAAGAGCTGTGGCGACGCGTCGGGCTGTCGGTCGACTGGCAACGGACCTACGCCACCATCGGCGACCGGGCCCGACGCACGAGCCAGCGGATGTTCCTCCACAACCTGGCCCGCGGCGAGGCCTACTCCTCCGAGGCGCCCACCATGTGGGACGTCGACTACCAGACCGCCGTCGCCCAGGCCGAGATGGAGGACAAGGAGCAGCCGGGCGCGTACCACCGGCTGCGCTTCGACGACATCGAGATCGAGACGACCCGGCCCGAGCTCATTGCCGCCTGCGTCGCCCTGGTGGCCCACCCCGACGACGAGCGCTACGAAGCGCAGTTCGGGACGACGGTGCACACGCCGCTCTTCGGCGTCGAGGTGCCCGTCCTCGCCCACCACTTGGCCGAGCCGGACAAGGGATCGGGCATCGCGATGATCTGCACGTTCGGCGACACCACCGACGTCACCTGGTGGCGCGAGCTGAACCTGCCCACGCGCTCGATCATCCTGCGCAACGGCCGCATCGCCGAGACGCCGCCGCCCGGCGTGCCCGACGGTGAGGCCTGGCGCGCGATCGCCGGGCGTACCGTCAAGCAGGCGCAGAAGGCGACGGTCGAGATGCTGGCCGCCTCGGGGGAGATGGTCGGCGACCCACGCCCGATCACGCATCCGGTGAAGTTCTACGAGAAGGGCGACCGCCCGCTCGAGATCGTCACGAGCCGGCAGTGGTTCATCCGCAACGGCGGACGCGACGACGCGCTCCGGCGGCGGCTCCTCGAGCGCGCCAACGAGCTCTCCTGGCACCCGCCCTACATGAAGGTCCGCTACGACGACTGGGTGAACGGTCTCAACGGCGACTGGCTGGTGAGCCGGCAGCGCTTCTTCGGCGTGCCGATCCCGCTGTGGTACCCGCTCGGCCCCGACGGAGAGCCCGACCACGACGCCCCACTCGTCCCCGACGAGGCGCGCCTGCCCGTCGACCCGACGACTGACGTGCCCGAGGGCTACAGCGAGGACCAGAGGGGCAAGCCCGGCGGCTTCGTGGGCGACCCGGACATCATGGACACCTGGGCCACGTCGTCGGTCACACCGCAGATCGTCTGCGGCTGGGAGGACGACCCGGACCTCTTTGCCGCCACCTTCCCCATGGACCTGCGGCCGCAGGGTCCCGAGAACATCCGTACCTGGCTCTTCGCCACTCTGTTGCGGTCGCACCTCGAGCACGACGAGGTGCCGTGGAAGCACACGACCATCAATGGGTGGATTCTCGACCCGGACCGCAAGAAGATGTCCAAGTCGAAGGGCAACGTCGTCACGCCGATGGCACTGCTCGAACAGTACGGCTCCGATGCGGTGCGCTACTGGGCCTGCAACGGCCGCCCCGGGACCGACACCGCCCTCGACGAAGGGGTCATGAAGATCGGCCGGCGCCTGGCCATCAAGATCCTCAACGCGTCGAAGTTCGCGCTCGGGCGGCTCGGTGACGGGCCGGTTCCAGGGCTCGACGCGGTCCACGACGCCCTCGACGTGGCGCTGCTCGCCGAGCTGGCGAGTCTGGTCGACGGCGCCACCGCCGCGCACGAGGGCTTCGACTACGCCCGCGCGCTCGAACTGACCGAGGGCTTCTTCTGGTCCTTCTGCGACGACTACGTCGAGCTCGTCAAGACCCGCGCCTATGGGGAGGGCTCGACCGGTGGGGCCGAGTCGGCGCGTGCCACCCTGGCCATCGCGCTGTCCGCCCTGCTCCGCCTCTTCGCACCCTTCCTCCCGTTCGTGACCGAAGAGGTGTGGAGCTGGTGGCAGGAGGGCTCGGTGCACCGGGCGCCCTGGCCGACGGTGGCCGAGGTGGGGCCGCACGCCGGCGCCGAGCCCGCGGTGCTCGACGTGGCGGCAGAGGTGCTCGGCGCCATCCGGCGCGAGAAGACGTCGCACAAGCGCTCCATGCGGGCCCGCGTCGCGACCCTCACGGTGACCGCGCCACCCGCGGTCCTTCTCGACGTCGAGGCGGCGCGCAACGACATCGTCGATGCCGGCGGAGTGGACGACTTCGTGACGCAGGAGGACGAGGCCCTCCGGGTCGACGTGGTGCTGGCCGACGAGGCCTGAGCGACAGCGCTAGCCGAGCGTCTCGGCGCCGAGATACGCGCTGACCACCTCGGATCGGATGTCGGCGGGCTTTCCCTGCTTGACCAACGATCCGTTGACCATGATCGCCGCTTGGTCCGCGAACGACAGCGCCGTCTGGACGAACTGCTCCACCATCACGATGGTCAGCCCCTCCGACGCGACCAGCTGTCCGACGACCTCGTAGAGCCGGTCGACGATGATCGGTGCCAAGCCCATGGAGAGCTCGTCGAGCAGAAGGATCTCCGGCTCCGTCGTCAGGGCCCTGGCCATGGCGAGCATCCGCTGCTCGCCACCCGACAACGTGCCCGCGAGCTGCTTGCGCCGGTTCGCCAGCGCGGGAAACCGAGCGAAGGCCTGCTCCTCCACCGTCGCGCTCTTCAGGCCAGCCTGGCGGAACGTGTACATGAGGAGGTTCTCCGACACCGTGAGGTTGGGAAAGATGGATCGTCCCTCCGGGATCATGCACACGCCCGACCGAGCCAGGTGCTCGGTCGCGTTCCTCTTGAGGGGACGGCCCGACACCTCGACCGTGCCCGCCGTCAGGGGGATCTGTCCTGATATCGCGTTGAGGAACGTCGTCTTGCCCGCGCCGTTGGGGCCGAGCAATGCCATGGAGGTGCCGGATCGCACGTCGAGTGAGACGCCGTGCAGCACCTCGATGCGGCCGTAGCCGGCGCGCACGTCGACCGCGGACAGGGCGAGGGGCGACGAGCCGGTGGCGGCGGGCTCGCCGTCGGCGGGGCCAACCTCACGAGCAACGGGCGTCGCGTCGCGGACGGCGATGGGCGCAGGCGTCTCCTCTTTCGTGTCCCCGCCGAGGTACGCCTCCTGGACGGCGCGGTCGGCCTGGACCGCGGCGGGATCACCGCGTGCGATGACGGAGCCGTTGTCGAGCACGTCGACCCGAGCGCAGACCGACATCACGAGTGTCATGTCGTGCTCGACCAGGAGGACACCCATGCCCTCGGACGCCAGCTGCTCGAGGACGTCGCCGACGCTCCGCGTCTCCTCCGCGTTGAGGCCGGAGCTCGGCTCATCGAGGAGCAGGACCGAGGGCGTGGTGGCGAGGGCGCGCGCCATCTCGACGAGTCGGGCGAGACCCGTCGGCAGTGAGTCGCTGGGCTCGTCGGCCACGTGGAGGATGCCCACGCGCGCCAGCTGGTATTCCGCCTCCTCGGCCGGGGTTCTCCCACTGGTGAGCTTGTGCTGCTGCACCTCCGCCGCCATCTGCACGTTGTCGCGGGCGGTCAGCGTGCCGAACAACTCGAGACGCTGAAACGTTCGTCCGAGTCCCAGCCGGGCCCGGGCGTGGGGCCGATAGCCGGTCACGTCCCGCTCGCGCAGGAGCACCTGGCCGTTCGTCGGGCGTTGAAGGCCGGTGACGACGTTGAACAACGTCGTCTTCCCGGCGCCGTTCGGACCGATCAGCCCGTGGATCTCCCCCGGCGCGACGTCGAGGGTGACGGCATCGAGCGCCTGCAGCCCCCCGAACCGCACGGAGACGTCCTTGACGGTCAGCACCGAGCCCTCTGCGTCAGCCAACGGAGCCGACCTCCGTCCGCAACCCACCGGGGATCTCCGAGGGTGGCCCCGTGCGCGCCCCGGCGCGCCGGGCCGCTCGCCACTCGTCCAGCCGTGTGAACATCAGGCCGAGGCCGTAGGGATTGCGACCCACCGCGATGATGCCGACCCCGAAGCCGATGTACGTCAACCCCTTGAACCCCGACCAGACGTTGGCGGTGAGCCAGGTGGTCAGGATCGGCAGGAAAGCCACCGCGAGGCCCGCCCACACCGCGCCGGTGAGCACGGTGATGCCCGCGAGGGCGACGGCCACGAACAACACGAGGCTGTTCACGAAACCGAACTGCGAGAACGACACGACTCGGTCCATCCCGCCGTAGAGCGCGCCCGCGAGACCGGCGATGCCCCCGGCCACCACGAATGCGACCAGCCTGGTCCGGATGATGCTCATGCCCACCGTGGCGCAGGCCGCCTGGCTGTCGCTCATGGCGACGAGCCGACGGCCGAACGGACCCCGGCGCAATGCACCCACGCCGATGAGGCAGACGGCGAAGACGATCGCCACGAGCACCATGAAGGCCCGGTCGGTGGTGAAGCGCATCCCGAAGATGTCGGGGCGCCCCACGCTCATCGAGCCGCTGGGGAGGACCGACGGGTTCGTGAAGAAGAGCTGGTCCATCAGGACGGCGAACGCCAACGTGGCCAAGGCCATGTAGAGCGCGCGAAGCCGGATCGCCGGGAGGGCAAGGATTCCTCCGGCGGCGGCGCACAACCCGATGGCCGCGACCACGCCGAGGACAGAATCGCCGCCGCCGACCTTGGACATGGCCCAGGCGCCCAGCCCCATCAACGTGAACTGGCACAACCAGACCTGTCCGCCGTAGCCCGACAGCAGCACGAGGGACAGCGCACCGAGCCCGATGGTCAGGGCCAGCCCCAGGGCGGACAGGTTGTTCCCCGTGACGAACTCGCCCACGAGCAGCGTGACCGCCACGAGCAGCGCCGCGCCGATGAGCGTGGACCCCAGGCTGGCGGGTTTCGGGGGCCGCAAGCGAACCACGCGGCCGACGGTCAGCTTGGACTGGGGCAGCAAGAGGAGCGCGACGATGAGCAACCCCATCGGCAGGATCGCGGTGACGTAATTCAGGTAGCTCGCCGGGACGTACCCAACGGCCAGCGACTCGCCGACGCCGAGGATCATCGCCCCGAGGAACGTGTAGGGCAGGCTGCTCAGACGCCCGACGATGGCGGCGGCGTAGCCGAAGATCACAAGCTCCGAGAGGATGGCGATGCTCATGCCGGATCCGGGCGCGAGGAGGATCCCCGCCAGGCCGGCGAGCATGAAGCCGACGATCCAGGCGAAGCCGGCGATCCGGTTCGTGCGGGCACCGGTCAGCGAGGCGAGGCTGGGGTCGTCGACGACGGCGCGCATGGAGACACCGACGCGCGTCAGTTTGAAGAGTGCCCACAGCGCCAGCGCAACGACGACCGCGCAACCGATCGTGATCAGCTGCTCATACGTGAGCGTGACCCCGAACACGGTGACCTGATCGCCGAGGAACCATTCCGGCAGGTTGCGCGTGATCGTCTGGTCCCAGATGGTCTGCACCACGCCGTAGAGCACCAGGAACAGGCCGAGGGTCACCACGATCATGGTGCTGAGCGCCGCGCCGTAGAGCGGCCGCATGAGGACGCGCTCCACCAAGAGCGCGAACGCCGGAGCGAAGACGAAGAGCACCAGCACCAGCGACAGCACGGGGTTCCAGCCCCAGCCCTGCCAGAGCTGCCAGTACAGGTAGGCCATCAGCATGCCCACGGCGCCGTGGGCGAAGTTGAAGACCCCCGTGGACTTGTAGGTGACCACGAGGCCACTCGCGGTCACGGCATAGATCGACCCCGTGACCAACCCGGCGATGACGAAGCTGACGAACTCGTTCACGACGTCTGCATGCCCATCAGTGCAGCACTACGGCGGGACGAGACCGGCGGGCTAGCGCGAGATGCCCTTGTAGCTGCTCGGGTAGAAGCCCCCGGGACTGCATACAAAGCCAGCTTTGGGGTCGGGCGCAATGCGATGC
>DATKIB010000122.1:0-10419 GCA_035509915.1 Acidimicrobiales bacterium
CCATCAGCAGATAGGCGAGCCACGAGCGTGTGCCGCGCAGGTACCAGATGTGCACGACGGGCGCGGCGAGTTCGATGTGGCCCATGCGCTCGCGACGTACCTTCGAACGCGTCACTTCGACGCCACAGCGCTCGCAGATGATCCCCCGGAAGCGGACGCGCTTGTACTTCCCGCAGTAGCACTCCCAGTCCTTGGTGGGGCCGAAGATCTTCTCGCAGAACAGCCCGTCCTTCTCCGGGCGCAGCGTCCTGTAGTTGATCGTCTCGGGCTTCTTGACCTCGCCGTTGGACCAGGAGCGGATGGACTCCGCCGTGGCGAGCCCGATCCTGAGCTGGTCGAAGTCGTTTACGTCGAGCATTCTCAGAAGCTCCTCTCAGCGGCACGTCGCTCGTCTTCCTCGTCCGACCCCCGCTCGGGCCGGCTGATGTCGATGCCCAGCTCCTCGGCGGTGCGGAACACGTCCTCGTCGAGCTCTCTCATCTCGATCTCCTCGCCCGTGGTCGAGAGCACCTCGACGTTCAGGCAGAGGGACTGCATCTCCTTTATGAGGACCTTGAAGCTCTCGGGGATCCCGGGCTCGGGGATGTTCTCGCCCTTCACGATCGCCTCGTAGACCTTGACCCTCCCGAGCACGTCGTCGGACTTGATCGTGAGCAGCTCCTGGAGCGCGTACGCAGCCCCGTAGGCCTCGAGCGCCCAGACCTCCATCTCACCGAAGCGCTGGCCGCCGAACTGTGCCTTACCACCGAGCGGCTGCTGGGTGATCATCGAGTACGGCCCTGTCGAACGAGCATGGATCTTGTCGTCGACGAGGTGGGCCAGCTTCAAGATGTAGACGTAGCCGACCGAGATCGGGTTGTCGTAGACCTCACCGGTCCGACCGTTGTAGAGCGTCGCCTTGCCGTCCGGGCCGATCTGGCGGGTGCCGTCGGCGGAGTCGGGGTTGAGCCTCTCGAACAACCGGCGGATCGTCGGGTGGCGTCCCGCCTCCTCCTCCTCGTCCCAGTGGGCCCCGTCGAACGAGGGCGTGGCGACCCACACCGCCGGGTCTGTGCGTGGTCGGGTCTTGCGGGGGTGCCCGTTGGCCTCGGAATCGGCGGCGTGGCCGTCGGTACCGTCACCGTCCCATCCCCAGCGCGCCGCGTACCCGAGGTGCGACTCGAGCACCTGGCCGACGTTCATCCGGCTCGGCACGCCGAGCGGGTTCAGGATGATGTCGACCGGCGTGCCGTCGGCGAGGAACGGCATGTCCTCCACCGGCAGGATCTTCGAGATGACGCCCTTGTTGCCGTGGCGCCCCGCGAGCTTGTCGCCCTCGGAGATCTTGCGCTTCTGGGCCACGTAGACACGGACCAGCTGGTTGACCCCGGGCGGGAGCTCGTGGGAGTCCTCGCGCGAGAAGACCCTCACGTCGATGACCTTGCCCGACTCGCCGTGGGGCACCTTGAGCGAGGTGTCGCGCACCTCACGCGCCTTCTCCCCGAAGATCGCGCGCAGGAGCCTCTCCTCGGGGGTCTGCTCCGTCTCCCCCTTGGGGGTGACCTTGCCCACCAGGACGTCCCCGGCGTCCACCTCGGCCCCTATGCGGATGATCCCCCGCTCGTCGAGGTCGGCGAGGATCTCCTCGGAGAGGTTGGGTATGTCGCGGGTGATCTCCTCGGCGCCGAGCTTGGTGTCGCGGGCGTCGACCTCGTGCTCCTCGATGTGGATGGAGGTGAGGACGTCGTCGCGTACCAGGCGCTCGGAGATGATGATGGCGTCCTCGAAGTTGTAGCCCTCCCAGGGCATGAAGGCCACCAGCAGGTTCTTGCCGAGGGCCAGCTCTCCGCTGTGGGTGGCGGGACCGTCGGCCAGCACCTCTTGGTTGGTCACCTTCTGGCCCTCGCCCACGAGGACCTTCTGGTTGATCGAGGTGTTCTGGTTGGAACGGCGGAACTTGGCGAGGGTGTAGCGCTTGCGCCCGAGCTCGTGGCCCAAGCGGTCGCGCTGGCCGGCGCGGTACTCCACCATGACGTGGTCGCCGGTCACTTCGGTGACCGTGCCCTCCCCCTCCGCCAGCAGCACGTCGCCGGCGTCGCGCGCGGCGCGGGCCTCGACGCCCGTGCCGATGTAGGGGGCCTCGGGGACCACGAGAGGTACGGCCTGCTTCTGCATGTTGGCGCCCATGAGCGCCCGGTTGGCGTCGTCGTGCTCGACGAAGGGGATGAGCGCAGTAGACACGGACACGATCTGCTTCGGGGAGACGTCCATCAGGTCGACCTCGGCGGGGGGCACGAAGTCGATCTCGCTCGTCGTCCCGTACGAGGTGGAAGTGGCGCCCACCCGCACCCCCGCACCCTGGGGGCCTCGACGGACCAGCACGCGCTCGTCGGCGAAGCGGTTGTGCTCGTCGAGCTTGGCGTTGGCCTGGGCGATGACGTGCTCCTCCTCCTCGTCGGCAGCCAGGTAGACGATCTCGTCGCTCACGCGGCCGTCCACCACCCGTCGGTAGGGGGTCTCGATGAACCCGTACTCGTTGACCCGCGCGTAGGTCGCCAGCGCGCCGATCAGGCCGATGTTCGGGCCTTCGGGGGTCTCGATGGGGCACATGCGCCCGTAGTGCGAGCTGTGCACGTCACGGACCTCGAAGCCGGCGCGCTCTCGAGAGAGCCCGCCCGGCCCGAGCGCCGAGAGGCGTCGCTTGTGGGCCAGGCCCGAGAGGGGGTTGTTCTGGTCCATGAACTGGCTCAGCTGGCTCGTGCCGAAGAACTCCTTGATGGCGGCTACCACCGGCCTGATGTTGATCAGGGTCTGGGGGGTGATCGCCTCGACGTCCTGGGTGGTCATGCGCTCGCGCACCACCCTCTCCATCCGGCTGAGGCCCACCCGGACCTGGTTCTGGATCAGCTCGCCGACCGACCTGATGCGTCGGTTGGCGAAGTGGTCCTGGTCGTCGATCCGGTACCCGGGTTCGCCGTCGGCCAGGTGGAGCATGTAGGTGGCCGTGGCCAGGATCTCCGAGGGACTCAGCACACCCTGGTCGGGTGCGGGGCGCTCGAGGTCTATGTCCAGGACCTCGCTGACCCGCTCGATCTCGGGTCCGAGCTTGCGGTTGAGCTTGTAGCGGCCCACCCGCGTCAGGTCGTAGCGCTTCGGGTTGAAGAAGGCGTTCTCGAAGTAACCGCGCGCCGCCTCGGCGGAGAGGGGCTCCCCTGGCCGGGCACGCTTGTAGATCTCGAGCAGCGCCTCCTCACGTGAGGGCGCGAGCTCGCGCTCCTTCTCCCACTGGCCCTCGAGGAAGTCGAAGTGCCGGACGAACCGGTTGAGGAAGCCCTCGTCCTCGTACCCGAGGGCGCGCAGCAGGACGAAGAGAGAGAGCCGGCGCTTTCGGGCGACGCGCGCGCCTGCGGTGACGTCCTTGGAGGGCTTGGCCTCGACGTCGAGCTCGATCCATTCCCCTCTGTAAGGGTGGACGGTGCCCGTCACGATCGTCTTCGGGTCGCGCCCGGGCTGGAAGATGACGCCCGGGGAACGCACCAGCTGGCTCACCACCACCCGTTCGGTGCCGTTGATGATGAACGTGCCCTTGTCCGTCATCATCGGGAAGTCCCCCATGAAGACGGTCTGCTCCTTGATCTCTCCCGTCTGGGCGTTCATGAACCTCGCGCGCACGAAGACGGGCGCGGCGTAGATCATGTCCTTCTCTTTGCACTCGGCCTCCGAGAACTTCGGTGGCGGGCGCAGATCGGGGTCGGTCGGGTCGAACTCCAGCTCCAGGCTCAGCTGGCCGGTGAAGTCCTCGATCGGGCTGATGTCGGCGAACGCCTCGGCGAGCCCCTTGTCCAAGAACCAACGGAACGAGTCGCGCTGGATGGCGATCAGGTCGGGTAGGGCCAGGACCTCGTCGAGGTTGGCGAAGCTGAAACGTTCTGGGCTCTTTGACCGTGCGGGCAACGGCCTTCCTCCAAGGAGTGCGGTGTCGGCTGGTGGGTTCGGTGCGTGGGTGGTTCGCTAGGGGGTCCTGCTGCGGGGTCGATCCTCTTGGTCTTGCGGCTACTCGCTGCCACTGCTGCTGCTGCTACCTCGAGACACCTCGAGGCCGGCCGGACGCCGGCGGGGTCGGGAGGTGGCGGTCGGGGACGTGGGGCGTGGCTCGGGGAGCGGGTCCGGGCTGGCGGGATCTAGCCAGGGCGCGCGCCATCAAGCCGTCGAAAACGGGGTGACGCGACAATAGGGCACGGCAACCGGACAGCATACGCCGACGCGCAGCCTTATGCAACCCCCTGGGTTGCCGCCACAGACAGGGTACGGAAACCCCGGGGCCCCGTCAACCAATTTCGGGCCCCGACGGGCCAGCCTACTTGACCTCTACCGTGGCGCCGGCCTCTTCCAGCTGGGCCTTCGCCTTGTCGGCGTCGGCCTTGGACACCTTCTCGAGCACCGGCTTGGGAGCCGCGTCGACGAGGTCCTTGGCTTCCTTCAGCCCGAGGCTGGTGAGCGCCCGGACCTCCTTGATCACTTGGATCTTCTTGTCGCCGGCGCTCGTCAGGACCACGTCGAACTCGCTCTGCTCCTCCTCGGCCCCGGCGTCTGCTGCGCCGCCGGCGGCGGGGGCAGCCGCCACCGCGACCGGTGCCGCTGCGGTCACGCCGAAGCGCTCCTCGAAGTCCGAGAGCAGCTCCGAGAGCTCGAGCACGGTCAGGGTCGCGATCCCGTCGAGGATCTCGTCCTTGGTGAGGGTCTTGTCAGGCATCTTCGCTGTTCTCCTTGTTGTCCACGGTGTCGGCTTGGTCTGCGTTGTCGGCCGCCGTGTCGTCCACGGCTTGGTCTGCGTTGTCGGCCGCCGTGTCGTCCACGGCTTGCTCTGCGGTGTCGGCCGCCGTGTCGTCCACGGCTTGCTCTGCGGTGTCTGCCGCCGTGTCGTCCACGGTGCTGTCGGCGGTTGTGCTGTCCACGGTCTCGCCCTCGTCTGCAGCGTCGCCTGCCGCGCCGCCCCCCGGGGTCGCCACTGGACCACCACGCTGCTCGATCAGAGCGGAGAGCCCGTAGGCGAGGTTGCGAGGGAGGGCCTGGAGCAGCCCTGCGAGCTGCCGCATCGGTGCCGCCAGGGCGCCGGCGAACCTGGCCAGCAGCTCTTCGCGCGAAGGAAGGTCGGCCATGCGAGCCAGGTCCTGGGCGGAGAGGAACCCGTCGCCCATGAGGCCGCCCTTCACCACCAGGCTCGGGTTGGCCCTCGCGTAGTCGCGAAGCGCCTTCGCCACGGCGGTGACCTCGCCCGACACGAAGGTGATGCCGGTGGGACCCGAGAGCAACTGGTCGAGCACCTGGTGGCGACCCCCTGCGATGGCCAGCTTTACCAGCGTGTTCTTGTAGACCTTGTAGTCGCCCCCCGCACCCCGCAGCGCCCGGCGGAGGGCGGCCATGTCGCTCACGGTCAGGCCGCGGTACTCGGTGAGCACGGCCGCGGCCGCTGCATCGAGCCGGCCTCTCACCTCGTCCACCACCGCGACCTTCTCGGGCCTCGGCTCGTCCATCCTCGGATCTCCTGCTCGGGGTGCGCTGCGGCACCTGACTGGCCTGCGCCCGGGTGGGCGCGGCACCGGCCGCCACCGCGGCCACCGAGCAGGGCGAGAGCCCATGCAGGTGGGACGGGGTCGTCGCCTCTTCGGGCGGGTACGAGACCCTTACGCGCCTTGGCGCAGCCGGAGGTCTACGGCGACGGCAGGTCCTGACTGACGTCGAAGCATAGTGGACCGCGCCGGCGCTGCGACACGCCCGCCGGCCCGCCGCCCGCCGGCAGTCCTATGCCGGCTTGGCCAGCTCCTCTACTTCCCTCGCACGTGCGGGGTCGATCCGGATGCCGGGCGACATCGTCGAGGCCAGGGTGACCGAGCGCATGTAGCGGCCCTTGGCTGCCGCCGGCTTGGCCCGCATCAGCTCTTCCGTCACCGCGTGGAAGTTCTCGAGCAGCTGCTCGCGGGTGAACGAGAGCTTGCCGATGCCTACGTGCACGTTGCCGACCTTGTCGGTGCGGTACTCGACCCGCCCGCCCTTGAACTCGACGACTGCCTTGGACACATCGGTCGTGACGGTCCCGGTCTTCGGGTTCGGCATGAGCCCGCGGGGCCCGAGCACGCGCCCGAGCTTGCCCACCTGGCCCATGAGCGCCGGGGTGGCGATCGCCACGTCGAAGTCCAGGAACCCGCCCTCGATCCTCGAGACCAGGTCGTCGGCCCCGACCACGTCCGCGCCGGCCTCCTTCGCGGCGGTCGCGTCCTCCCCGGCAGCGAAGACCACCACGCGGGTGCTCCTGCCGGTACCCGCGGGGAGGCTGAGGGTCCCGCGCACGATCTGGTCCGCCTTGCGGGGGTCCACCCCTAGGCGCACCGCCAGCTCGACGGTCTCGTCGAACGAGGCCCCGTCGAGGCTCTTGACGAGGTCGACGGCCTCGGTGGGCGAGTACAGCTGCTCCCGGTCGAAGCGCTCGAGCGCGGCCGCATACCTCTTACCTTTGTGCACGCCAGCTCCTCTCCCTGTTGCCCCGGTGGACGTCCCTGTTGTCCCTGCCGAAGACCGTGTGCTCCCGGTCAAGGACCGTGTCGTGTCCCACCGGTCGCCCGCTCACCTGACGACTGCCACGCCCATCGAGCGCGCAGTGCCCTCGACCTGGAGCTTGGCGGCCTCGAGGTCGTCGGTGTTGAGGTCGGGCAGCTTGACCTTGGCGATCTCGGCGACCTGGGCCGGCGTGATGCTGCCGGCCTGCTCGCGTCCGGTGGCCGCAGCCCCCTTCTCGAGCCCTGCCGCCTCACGGATCAGCACCGGAGTCGGTGGGGTCTTGAGCACGAAGGTAAACGAGCGGTCCTCGAAGATCGTGATCTCCACCGGCACGATCTGGCCGCGCTGGTTCTCCGTGGCCGCGTTGTACTGGCGGCAGAACTCCATCGTCTGCACCCCGTGGGGCCCGAGGGCCGTGCCCACAGGCGGCGCGGGCGTGGCTCCCCCGGCGGGGAGCTGGATCTTCACGACTGTCAGGACCTTCTTCCTCGGCGGCACGGGTCGACCTCCTGTGGGGGGTGCCGGGCGGCCCGAGGGCCGCACGTGTGGATTCCTTAGAGCTTCGCCACCTGGCTGAACTCGAGCTCGACCGGGGTCTCGCGGCCGAAGATGTTCACCAGCACCTTCAGCTTGAGCTGGTCCTCGTTGATCTCGTCGATCTGGCCGGAGAAGTCGGCGAACGGTCCCTCGCGCACGCGCACGGTCTCTCCGACCTCGTACTCGAGCCTCGGGCGGGTCTTCTTGGCGGGCTCAGCGCCGCCCTCCACCTTGACCTGGAGGATGCTCTCCACCTCGCGGCGCGACAGCGGAGTGGGCTTCGTCCCGGGACCGACGAAACCCGTCACTCCAGGGGTATTGCGGATCACCGACCACGAGTCGTCGTCCAAGTCGCAGCGCGTGAGCAGGTAGCCGGGAAAGACCTTCTTCTGGACGATGACCTTCTTCCCGCCCTTGAACTCGACTACGTCCTCCATGGGGATCACGACCTCGAAGATCCGGTCCTCCATGTTCATCGACACGATCCGGCTCTCGAGGTTCGACTTCACCTTGTTCTCGTAGCCGGCGTAGGTGTGCACCACGAACCACTGGCCGGGCTTGTCGTAGGGGCTCTCGAGGTAGACCTCGGGCTCCTCCTCGAGGTCGAGGACGTCGGCCTCCTCCTCGAGCACCTCGGGCTCCTGCTCGACAACATCGGCCGCGCGCTCGAGCACCTCTGGCTCCTGCTCGACCACGTCGGCCGCCTGCTCGAGCCCCTGCAGGTCCTCCACCGCGCCCGGCCCGGCTGCCGAGGCGCCGTCGGCGGCGGACAGGTCGTCGCCCGTGCCGTCTGGTCCTTCGAGGAGATCGTCGATCGAGGGGACCTCGCCGGTCGCGCCGGCGTCGGTGAGGGGAAGGAAGTCGGTGCCGTCGCCGGCCCCGGATGCTTCTGGCTCGGAGCGCCCTTGCTCCGTGTTCAACTCGCTCACGACCCGGACCTCACGACCTGAAGAGGAAGATCACGGCGTGCGAGAAGGCGTAGTTCAAGACGAAGATGAGGCACACCAGGAGCACCAACGTGATGAACACGACGGTGGCCGAGTTGACCACCTCCGGCCTGGTCGGCCACGCCACCTGCCGGAGCTCGGAGCGGATCTCGCGCGTGAACTCGACCACACGGCCACCGAAGGACACCTCGGGACGAACCGGTGGGCGGGTCCGCGGTGCCTCCGCACGCTTGACCGCGGGAGAGCCGTCGGCCTCCACCTGGCCCTGACGCTGCATCATGCGCTTCATTTCTCGGTTCACTGCTTCGCACGCCTTTCGACTGCTCACCTCGGCGGGAAGGTGGCAGGGCAGGAGGGACTCGAACCCCCAACCGCCGGTTTTGGAGACCGGTGCTCTACCAGTTGAGCTACTGCCCTCCGGTAGCTCGGGCACCGTGGCCCCAGCCGGCCTTCGGGGGCCCGACAGAGCAGGTTACTAGCTCGGCGCCCATGGGCGCCCCCGGGCGCCCCGGTCGGGCGGGTGCTCTAGCGGGTCTCCTTGTGCAGGGTGTGCCTGCGGTCCCAACGGCAGTACTTGTTCATCTCGATCCGCTCCCGGTCGTTCTGGCGGTTCTTGATCGTGATGTAGTTGCGCCGCTTGCACTCCTCGCACGCCAGTATCACCTGGACCCGCTTCTCGTTCTTCGGCATCGTCGCTCCTCGTCTTAGGTCGCTGTAGCGGCGGCGGGACTCGAACCCGCGACAACACGATTATGAGCCGTGTGCTCTGCCAACTGAGCTACGCCGCCGTGTCTGTGGTCCCGTCGACCGGTCCGTACCCACCTTTGACGGGGGGCGGGCACGGCCCCGTCCCGCCGTCGGTGAGCCCCCTGTCGGAATCGAACCGACGACACCAGCCTTACCATGGCTGTGCTCTGCCGACTGAGCTAAGGGGGCGGCACAGCACTCGTTGCAGCGAGGCAGCTTACCCGGCCCGTCTCGTGGCAAGAAGAGGCCGAGTGGACCACGTGACCCGGCTCGCCGGTACCATCCCGGCGGTGCAGGTCCGCCTGGCGGGCGCCGGCGACGTCGAGGCGATCCGCCGCATCTACAACGCAGAGGTCACGAGGTCCACGGTTACCTTCGACCTCGTGCCGCGCACCGCTCGGAGCCAGCGCGCCTGGGTCGGCCGGCACCAGGGGGCCCACCCGGCGCTCGTGGCCGTCGAGGGCGGCGAGGTCTGCGGCTTCGGGTCGCTGTCCCCGTTTCGCGACCGGGCGGCGTACGCGACGACGGTCGAGGACTCTGTCTATGTCGACGAGGCGTGGCGCGGCCAGGGGGTGGGCAGGATGCTGCTCGAGGAGCTGGTCGGGGTTGCGGCACGACAGGGCTTCCACACCGTGATCGCCAGGACGACCGCCGACAACGCCCCTTCCATCGCCCTCCACGTGGGTTGTGGGTTCGCCTTGGTGGGAGTCGAGCGCGAGGTGGGGCGCAAGTTCGGCAGGTGGCTCGACGTCGCCGTCCTCCAGAAGATGCTGTGACATCTCGCCTTCGGCGCCCGGGTGGGGGCCCCAACCCCACCCTCCTCCTTACGGCGGGGACCCCAACCCCGCCGCTGGCCGTGACATCTCGCCTTCGGCGCCCGGGTGGGGCAGGTCAGGTGCTTGCGTAGTCGAGGCTCGGAGCGGGCTCGCCCAGGTCTCCGCCCGGCCCGCCGCCCCGCCTGCGCCAGCGCGGAAGCAGCTGCTCGCGGTCGAAGGGCGTGAGGGGGACCGTGAGGATGCCGAGGCAGACCAACAAGGCGAAGGCAACGGTGAGCGGGTTGGCGTGGAGCAGGTCCGTCACGAGCTGACGCCCGCCGGGCAGGCCGAGGAACGCAGAGGAGATGGAAAGGCCGACGATCAGCGAGCGGATCTTCCCCGAGGCGGCGGGGGCGAGAAGGATCAGCCCCCACGACAGGTACCAGGGCTGTACGACGGGCCCCAGCGCCACGACGAGCAGCATGGTGATGCCCATGGCGCGCAGCGCTCCGATCCGGTCGCAGCGCAGCAACAACCACAAGCCGGCCGCGGCGGCGACCCCGAGGCCGAGCAGGCGTGTGACGGACAGCATGGAGTGCAGCGGGATCCCGACCCCCACGACGTGGGCAATGTCGGTGAGCAAGATCCCCGCACCGGTTGCGGGCGCGACCCACGAGCGGACCGTCCCGGGCGTCGCGAGGTTGAGCACCCAGCTCCAGCCGAGCCCGGTCACGAGCGACAGTGCCCCCATCACCGCGGCCGCGATCAGGCCGGCGGTCACCACGGGCCGGATCCGGGCGCGAAGAGGCAACCCTGTGCCGGTCCATTCCCAGGCGATGTACAAGATCCCGAGGGCCGCCGGGACCTTGACGGCCGCAGCCAGAGAACACAGGACGATC
>DATKIB010000123.1:0-2049 GCA_035509915.1 Acidimicrobiales bacterium
GTGATTCCACCCGAAGCCCGGCGGCGTTCACGCGTCCCTGACGCGACGAGCGAGCCAACGAGATAGGGGTCACCAGAGGCGCCCCGCGTTGGCCCGCTCAACACCAGGCTATGCCTGCTTGACACGGTTAGGAATTTCATAACGACGGGTAGGGATCGCGGCGCCAGACCAGACTTCGTCCAGATCATCGCTTGGCTAGGTCGGTCAGTTAGCGCTCTGGTCGGTCGGACCGGCGTCCGGTGGCGCGGAGCACAGTTGCGCAAACGCGTTGCGTGGCGGTGCTGAGGGTATCGGGACGTTTGGCCCTAGGAAGTCTGGGCACTTTGCTGTTAGTACGACAGAAACGTTCCCCGACGGGGACACGATTGACGTTCCCCTCAGCTTGATCCTCTCCCCGGACCCCGGTGAGTCAGACCCTGGCGAGCGCCGAGGAATGGGGAGCCGTCATGGCCAACGAGCCGTCTTTTTCTGGGGGTCACGTCACAGAAACGCGTCGCCGTGCCCGCACCGTTCTGTGGGCTGCCGGTGTCGTGGCCCTGCTCGGCTTGGTGGCCGGAGGGATAGCGTCCTCTCACCTCACGTCGTCATTGAGCGACTACGACGCTCCCGGCTCGGCCGTCGTCTCGGCGCAACGTCAGATCCAGCGGGCCACCGGTGCCAACCCTGAAGAGGGCTATGAGGTAGTCGTCCGCACCGCCACCCCGATCGGAGTGTCCTCGCCGACGCCCTCCCGGGTCTCCACCGTCGTCTCCCTGCTCCGGGCGCGCCCCGAGGTAAAAAGCGTCCTCGACTACGCCAACACCGGTGACCGGACCATGATCTCCAACAACGGGACACTCACCGTCGTGGTGGCCACGGTCGGCGCCGTGCAGGAGAAGCAGGCCGTCACGGCTCTGCAGAAGGCCATCGCCGCGCAACCATCGCTCAAGGGCAACACGTGGCTCGGTGGACCCACCGTCGCCGACGTCCAGATCGCTGCGGTCTCGTCCCAGGACCTCGGGCGTGCCGAGCTCTTTGCGCTGCCGTTCCTGATCCTCTTGCTCTTCTTCGTCTTCCGAGGACTTCGCGCCGCCGCCATGCCCCTCATCGGCGCCATCTTCGCCATAGCGGTCACCCTGGGTGTGATGGGGCTCGTCATGGTGGTCCTGCCTCTGTCGGTGTTCGCCCTCAACCTGGTCATCGCCTTGGGCATAGGGCTGTCGGTCGACTTCAGCCTCTTGATTGTGTCGCGCTTCCGAGAGGAATTCCGCCGACAAGGCTCGATCGACGCCGCCTTGGCGACCGTCAGGCAGACCGCCGGGCGAACCGTGCTGTTCAGCTCGATCACGGTCGCTGCCGCAGTAGCGACGCTCGCCGTCTTCCCCGAGCGCTTCGTGTACTCCATGGGGATCGCCGGTGCGATCACCGTATTGGCGGCCGGGGCCTTCGCCCTGTTCGTCCTGCCCTCGATCCTGGCCGTGTTCGGAGAGCGCATGGCTTCCCGAACTGCGTCGCAGCTTCGCGCCGGCAGCGAGGCCGAGACGAGGGGGCGCTGGTATGGGATCGCGACTCTGGTCATGCGCAGACCCGCCATCTGGGCAATGTCGGCAGTCGTTGTCCTCGTAGTGCTCGCGGTTCCGTTCCTGCACGTCTCGTTCACGGGCAGCGATGCCAGCGGCCTGCCGAGAACCACCTCCTCAGGCGCCGCATACCAGCTGACGCAGGCCAATTTCTCCGCCCTCTCTGAGGCACCGGCGAGCCTCGTCGTCGACTCCACCCAGGTCACACCACAGCGCTTGGCGGCCTATGGAGCAGCGGTGGCCGCTGTCCCGGGCGTGAAGGCCGTCTCGACCTTCGAGCACCTGGGAGGGTCGCTGTGGGAGTCGAACGTCGCGCTGGCGGCGGCCCCGTTGTCGCCGACCGCGCAAAGGACTGTGGAGGCACTTCAAGGAATCCCCGGGCCCGGGCATGTCACCGTCATCGGCCAGACGGCCTCTTTCCTGTCGTTGCAAAAGAGCCTCAAATCGCACCTCCCCATCGTGCTCGGACTCATCGTCCTGATCGCCCTGG
>DATKIB010000124.1:0-6453 GCA_035509915.1 Acidimicrobiales bacterium
AGCCTCACCTCGCCTCCAGGGGCGCTTCCGCCATGATCCTCTCGCACCGGCGCCGCGGTCGACCCGTCGAGGTCCCGACAAGGTTAGCCCTGGCAGGGCGAGTCCCCGGGCTACGGTTCGCACGTGGCGCTGAGCCTTCCCCCCTGGGCTCGCCGGCACGCCGCGACCTTCGTTGGCTCGCTGTGGGAGCTGCTCTGCCAGGCGGGCACGGTGGGACCTGAGGACCCGCGCGCCCGGCGGTTCGGCGCGTTCGGTGAGGGAAGCCTGATGGCGTTCCCGCCGGGTGTCGTGTTCAACGAACGGTGGATCCGCATCGGGCGCGGCACGATGATCGGGCCGCGCGTGTCACTGAGCGCCGGGATGGCGCCGGGTCAGGAGATGGTGAGCGACCCGGTCGTCTCCATCGGCGACCGGACGGTGATCGGCCAAGGCAGTTACATCGTCGGCCACTTCTGCATCGAGATCGGCGACGACATCCAGACCGGGCCCTACGTGTACATAACCGATCAGAACCACACCTACGAAGACCCCGATGTCCCGATCGGCCGTCAGTGGCCCGTCGAGTCGAGCGTCCACATCGGGTCGGGCAGCTGGCTCGGCGCCGGCGTGATCGTCCTGCCGGGCGCCCGTATCGGCCGCAACGTGGTGGTCGGAGCCGGCTCCGTGGTCAGGGGCGAGATCCCCGACCACAGCGTGGCCGTGGGGTCGCCCGCAAGGGTGGTGAAGAGGTTCGTGCCAGGTAGCGGATGGACGGGGTGCGGTCCGGCGCCCACGGCCCCATCAACTTTCCGGGGGGTGACTGGCGCCGGAGGCCCCGCCGGTGCCTAATGGGGGCCCGCGTGGTGCGTCACCGAAGATCGCTCCACCGGGTCGGGCGGCCCCGGCCGTTGTCGTTGGGCAGGGGGTGTTTCAGGAAACGGCGCCCAGGTGCCGATGACGTAGTTGGTGGCGCACCGCCACCGTGTGCTTCCTCGCTCCGCAGGGGTGGGGTTACTGGAGATGGGACTCACAGATGGCGTTTCGAACGTTGCTGCGAAGGCCTGACCCGGACGTGCTCGTGCCAGTCGACGGCGAGCAGCACGGTCGTCACAATCTCCACCTCCCTTCGCCGTCGATCCTCCACCTCCCCTCTCCGCGCGCCTTCGTCCGCCACGCGCTCCCACCTCTCGTCGAGAGCACCATCGGGCCGGCGGCGGTCTTCTACATCGTCCTTCTCACCAGCGGCTTCCGCGGAGCGATCATCGCCGCGCTCGTCTGGTCCTACCTCGCGTTCGTACGCCGAGTGGTGCGCCGCCAGCCGATACCGGGACTGCTGTTGCTCGGCGTCGTGCTGATCACCTTGCGCACTGCCGTGTCCTTCGTCACGGGGAGCTCGTTCATCTACTTCGCCCAGCCGACCCTCGGCACCTTCCTCGTGTCGGTGATCTTCCTGGCTTCGGTCGTGGTCGGTCGCCCGCTCGCAGAGAGGCTCGCCAATGATTTCTGCCCGCTGGATCCCGACGTGATGTCACGACCATTCCTGCGCAAGTTCTTCCTCCGGATCTCCCTGCTGTGGTGCGCAGTGCTGGCGGTGAACGCGGGGTTCGTGATGTGGCTGCTTCTCGAGTCCTCCCTGCGGGCCTTCGTGGTGGAGCGCACAGTGGTCTCCTTCGTCCTGACAGCGGGCGGGATCCTGCTGTCGACGATCTGGTTCCTGCGTGTCATGCGCAGAGCGGGCATAGCCGTACGCTGGAGCAGTGCGGTCCAAGCCCTCCCCACCGCCGCCTAGGCGGGGTCGCAGACACAGCAGTCGCCTCGGCGCCCTCGAGGTGCTGGCCGTGTCCTTTGCCGCTGGAGCTGTCCCCTTCTCGGGGCTCACCGCCCGCCTGCTCAAAGGGGTGGACCTCCGCAAGACGGGCACGGGCACGGTGTCGGGCAGCGGTCTGTACGAGGTGGCCGGCTTCGGGCCGATGGCCGTGGCCGGCAGCCTCGAGGTCGCAGTGGGGGCGCTCGGCCCACTTCTCGCCGGCCGGGACCGCCGGGTGCTCGGGGCCGTGGCGGGGGGGCTCGCCGTGGTCGGCCACAACTGGTCGCCCCTTCTCTCGGGAGCAGGCGGGCGGGGGATCTCCACGGCGCTGGGTGCTTCCCTGGTGCTGGCGCCAGAGGGCACCGTGCTCCTAGGCGCCGGGCTCGGGGGAGGCCGCCTCCTGCGGCAGACCGGGCTCGGGTGCTTCCTCGCGCTGGTGGGGCTCTTCCCGTTGCTGGCGCGCCGGCGCGGTGCGCGAGGCGGGCTCATCGCCGCCTGCCTTGCCATTCCCGTCCTGGCAAAGCGCGTCCTCGGCAACAGCGCTGGGGGCGGGGGGCTCTCTGTGCGCACTTTCTCGAGACGCTTGCTGCTGGACAGCGACGGCACCCGAGCCGCGGCCGTCGCAGTTCCCGCAGGAGTGTGCTGAGCCGGCTCTGCCTATTCGCTGGGCCTCATAAGGCGACGCCACCTCCGCTCTTGCAGGCGGGGCAGCCCTGTAGGGTGACCGCCAATGCCCGTCGTCGTGATAGCCGACAGCGCTGCCGCGCTCGAGCCCGAGATGTCCGAGCAGTTAGGAGTGGTGACGGTGCCGATGCAGCTCGAGATCGGCGGCCGTCCGATCGTCGACGAGGCGGTGAGCCTCGACGAGCTGGTGGCCCGGCTCGACGACGGCGTGCAGACCAGCGGGCCGTCACCCGGGGCGTTCGCGCAGGCGCTCGAGGCCAACCAGAGCCCGGACGGGACCGTCGTCCTGACGGTGGGGCAGCGGCTGTCGAGCACCTACCAGTCGGCGAGCTCTGCCGCGTCGCTCGTCACCGACCCCTCCAAGGTGCGCGTGGTCGACACCGGGACGGCGGCCGGCGCAGAAGGCCTCGTGGTCATAGCGGCGGCTCAAGCAGCTCGCTCGGGCGCGACGCTCGACGAGGTGGAAGCCAAGGCCCGCGAAGTATCAGAGCGTGTACGGCTGGTGGCTGCTGTCGAACAGCTCACCTACCTCGTACGGGGCGGCAGGGTCCCGGCGGTCGCCGCGCGAGCAGGCAACCTGCTCGGTGTGCGGCCCCTGTTCGAGATGAGCCAGTCGCACATCCGCCCGCTGCGTCCGGCATTCAGCTCCGACGGAGCGCTGGACCAGATACTCGCCCAGTGGCGCAAGTCCCGCCCGAACGGCGCGCCGCTTCACGTCGCGGCTCTGCACGCACTGCGTCAAGAAGACGCCGAAGCCCTGTTGGCCAAGGTGAGCGCCGAGGTCGAGCCGGTCACCGCGTTCGTGGGGACTTTCGGACCCGTGATGGTGGCCCACACCGGGCCAGGTGTCATCGGGCTGGCTTGGTGGTGGGGCTGAGCGGCGCACCGAGGCTGAGTACCCAGCGCACCGACTCGAGCGTCGCCCCCCGGCAGAGGTCGTCGATCCCGTGACCCATGCCGTCGACCACATCGAGCCGCGAGGGACCCGCGGCCGAGGCGTGGAGCTGGCGTCCGTGTACCACGGCGAGGAGCCGGTCTCCTGCGCCGTGGACGATGGCGAGCGGTAGGCCGATCCTGCGCACTGCTGCCTCGGGTGTCTCGCCGGTCTTCCAGCGACGCGCCACGCGCACACGAAGCCGGCGTGCGGCCACGTAGCGGCCGGGTCGCGTACGGGTGAGCGCGGCGGTGAGGATACCCAACGGCGACACCCTCATGCGCCAGCGTGCAGGTGCGCTCACGAGCACTGCCCCCGCGGCGAGGAGCGGCCCGGTGGGATCCGTAGCGAGGTAGTTGACCACCGCGATCGCTCCCATCGAGATGCCCACGATCACCACCGGTGGTCCAGCCTCCGATGCGTATTGGACCGCGCAGGCCACGTCGAGGTGCTCGGTGCTCCCCACCCCGCACTGGCCCTCGGAACCGCCGTGGCCCCGGGCATCGTAGGTGAGCACGTTGAGATCCGAAGAGAGAAGATCGCGCGCCAACGAGCACAACGCCTCGTCGTCGCGCGTCGCCGAAAAACCGTGCACGAGCACCGCCGTCGCCCGGGCGTCGGGCGCCGTGTGCCATCGGCCGCGCAGCTCGAGACCGTCGGCCGTGTGCAACGGCACCTCCACCGTCCCGGTGCCCTCGGCGGTACCCGAGGAGCTCGACGCGCCCAAGACGGCAGCGGACGGGGTCAGCGGTGAAGTCTCTTCGGCCATCGTCACCTCGATCCCCCCGGCGCCGGCCGCCGTTTCGTCGACGATGCGTCGCCCCTCCGACTGGACGTCTGGCAACCGACCCAAGGGTGAGCCTACAGGCGCGCTCCTCCTCGCGTCCTTCGGGCCAGCCGGGCGGAAGAGCCACGGACAGGAATCCCGCACGGGGTCCAAGTGTTCTATTGCTTGGCTCGTGGGGACGCAGGTCACGGGAGTGCTCTGTGTGCAGCACCACTGGCGAAGGAGGCTGACATGCCGGCAGTGACAGTCGACGACCTGCTCAGTCTGCCGCGGGTCGCAGGAGCAGAGCCTGGGGCACTTTCGCGGCCGGTGGTCTCGGTCACGACCGCGCCTGCTGGGTTCGAAGGAGAGGGGTTCCCGGTGCGCCGAGCTTTCGCAGGCGTCGCCCTCGAACGACTGGATCCTTTCGTCCACATGGACCAGATGGGCGAGGTCGAATACGGCCCCGGTGAGCCCAAGGGGACGTCGTGGCACCCGCACCGGGGCTTCGAGACAGTGACCTACATGATCGACGGGATCATGCAGCACCAGGATTCTGCCGGCGGAGGGGGCGTGATCACCGACGGAGACACCCAGTGGATGACGGCAGGTGGCGGGATCCTGCACATCGAACGCCCACCCGACGCCCTGGTTGCTAGCGGCGGGCTCTTCCACGGGATCCAACTGTGGGTGAACCTGCCCGCGAAGGAGAAATGGGTACCGCCGCGCTACCAGGACATCCGAGGGTCCGACGTGGGACTGCTCACGACCCATGACGGCGGGGCGTTGCTGCGCGTGATCGCCGGAGAGCTCGGCGGTCACAGGGGTCCCGGGTACACCCACACCCCGATGGCAATGGTGCACGCGACGGTGAGCCCCGGAGCCAGAGTCGCGATTGCATGGCGCAGGGACTTCAACGCCCTGGTCTACGTGCTGGCGGGTGCGGGATCGGTGGGGTCCGACCACCGTCCGATATCCACCGGGCAGTTGGTCGTGATGGGGCCCGGCGACATCATCGAGCTCGGTGCGCAGGAGCGTCAGGAGTCGCGCTTCGGGGGGCTCGAAGCGCTCGTGCTCGGTGGTCTGCCGATAGGCGAGCCGGTCGCCGCATACGGGCCGTTCGTCATGAACACCCGTGCCGAGATCGCCCAGGCCTTCGAGGACTACCAAGCCGGCAAGCTGGGCACCATCCCGGCCGACCACATAGGCGAGTAAGAGGTCCGCTGGCCCTCTAGCTCACGATCGCGAGCGCAAGACCTCCAGCGCCTTCTCGGCGTGCTGGTTCATGCTGACCTCGCTGTGGACGACGGCGAGCACCTTGGAATCGGTGTCGATCACGAAGGTCGATCGTTTCACAGGGGTGAGCGAGATCGCGCCGCGCTTGACCCCGAACATCTCGGCGACCTTGCGCTCGGAGTCGGACAGCAGGGGGAAGTCGAAGCCGTGCTTGTCCGAGAAGCGCTTCTGCTTCTCGACACGGTCTGCGCTTATCCCGATCCTCTGCGCTCCGAGCTGCTCGAACTCGGACTTCAAGTCCCGGAAGTGGCAGCTCTCCTTGGTGCATCCGTAGGTGAGGGCAGCGGGGTAGAAGTACAGCACCACGGGGCCCTTTGCCAGGAAGTCGCTCAGCTTCCTCGGCGTCCCCGTCTCGTCGGGAAGCTCGAAATCGTCCACCACGTCGCCGGTCTTCATGCTGTCGCTCCTGTTCAACGATGTCCTGCGCAGACGCTAACCGCGCCGGGCGAGTAGTGTTAGCGCCGATCTGCCGGACCCCGAGGGGCGGAAAGATCTCCGACTCCCGCTCGTTGACGAGGAGAAAGAAGTGGCCGGAACGACACTCCGACGTGGCGGGCCCGCCCGTGCTCGAGAGCGCAGGCCGCTGACCCAGCTCCAGATGAGCATCGCTTTGGTGCTGGGCATCGTCGGAGCCTTCGTCGGCACGATCGTCGCTCTGATCGTCCTCGCGATCATCATCGGGCTGGCGGGCGGCCACTAGCCAACCCGGCAAGGACCCGAGAATTCAGCGCTCGATCGGTGCCAGCAGCCCCCCGGCGCGTACAGGACGCGTCCTGCGCAGGCCTTCCCAACTCCTGCCGATGGCGTAGCAGAGAGCACTTCCCGCCCCGACGAAGAAGCCGACGGGCCAATTCGACAGGTACGAGAGCGCAATGGCGGCCCAGACCGTGACCAGGGCGGCGACCACCGACAGGAGCATCGCCAAGATCGGTCGGTCAGTGAAAGAGCGGGCGGCAGCGGGCGGTCCGATCATGAGGCTGAAGATCA
>DATKIB010000125.1:0-3929 GCA_035509915.1 Acidimicrobiales bacterium
GCTCTGTCCGGCGTGTCAACCGAAGCGGCTGCCGTGCCGCGCTTCGCGGTCACCTCCTTCGCCTGGCGAGGTGCCCGCTGCACAGCGGCGGGCACCGGCTACACCGGCGAGGACGGCGTGGAGTGCTCGGTGCCGGCGCAAGCAGCCGGCTCGTTCTGGCGCGCTGTGCTCGAACAGGGAGTCGTGCCGGCCGGACTGGGCGCGCGCGACACGCTGCGGCTCGAGGCCGGCCTGCCCCTGCACGGGCACGAGCTCGGGCCTGGCATCACGCCGCTCCAGGCGGGGTTGGGCTGGGTGGTGGGCTGGGACAAAGGCGAATTCCGCGGCCGTGAGCCTCTCGAGCGAGAGCGCCGCCGAGGCCCGAAGAGGCTGCTGCGGGGCATCGTGGCGGGGGGGCGCCAGCCGCTTCGCGAGACTGCCGTCGTGCGCCGAAGGCACCAGGTGGTCGGGACCGTCACGAGCGGGAACTTCTCGCCGGTTCTCGAGCGGGGCATCGCCATGGCCTTCCTCGACACCGCTGCAGCCGTCCCCGACGGCGAGAAGGTCGAGGTCGAGCTGCGAGGCAGGGCGGTCGAGGGGGAGGTAAGCGGTTTGCCCTTCGTTAAGGTGGCGCGACAGTGAGCGGCTACACCCCGCACACCGAGGCGGAGATCGACTCGATGCTCGAGTTCCTCGGGCTCGAGAGCATCGACGAGCTCTTCGCCGCAGTTCCGTTGGCCCTGCGCCTCGCAGGCGGCACCGGCCTCGCGCCGGGCGCGCCGGAGCCCGACGTGCTGGTCCGCATGCGCCGGCTCGCAGCGGCCAACCGACCGATCTCTGAGGAGCTTGTCTGCTTCGCCGGAGGGGGCGCCTACGACCGCGAGGTCCCCCCGGTCACCCGGGCTCTCGCCTCGCGCTCGGAGTTCGTGACCTCGTACACCCCGTACCAGCCCGAGGTCGCGCAGGGAGTGCTCCAGGCGCTGTTCGAGTTCCAGACCCTCGTGGCGCGCCTGACGGGGATGGAGGTGGCCAACGCCTCCCTCTACGACGGGGCCGCGGCCCTGGTGGAGGCGGTGAACCTCTGCGTCTCGGCCACAGGGCGCGAGCACGTCTGGGTCTCCCAGGGTGTGAACCCTTCCTGGCGGCAGGTACTCTCGACCTTCGCCGCCGGCACCGGGCACGCCATCGAAGTGCTGCCTCTCGCTGACGGCTCCACGGCGTGGCCGCCTGACCGGGACGCAGAGGCGCCGGCGGCGGTCGTGGTCTCCTACCCCAACTACCTCGGCTGCCTCGAAGACCTGAGCGAGGCGCGCGCGCTGTGCGACCGGACAGGAGCCATGCTCGTCGTGGCGTTCGACCCGATCTGCGCCGGTCTGCTGCGTTCGCCGGGGGATTGGCGGGCCGACGTGGTGGTGGGGGAGGGGCAGCCCCTCGGGATGCCGCTCGGCTTCGGAGGTCCCTACTTGGGGCTCTTCGCCTGCAACTCCGCCAACGTCAGGCGGCTCCCGGGGCGGCTCGTGGGCGAGACAGTCGACGCAGAGGGCCGGCGCGCGTACGTGACAACCCTGCGCGCGCGCGAGCAGGACATCCGGCGCGAGAAGGCCACCTCGAACGTCTGCACCAACCAGACCCTCATGGCGGTCACCGCCGCCATACAGATGGGGTGGCTCGGCACCTCGGGCATCGCCGAGGTGGCGCTTCGGTCCGCAAGGGGCGCCGACTACTGCCGCAAGGCCCTGCTCGCGGTGACGGGAGTGGAGCCGCTCGTATCGGCACCCACGATGGGGGAGTTCGCCCTCCGGCTGCCGGTGGACGCAAGCTTGCTCGTGGAACGCCTCGCCGACGACGGCTTCCTCGCCGGGATCGCCCTGGACGACGAGTACACACAGGGACGGCGCGACGGGCTGCTCGTGGCCGTCACGGAGCGACGCACGCGCTCGGAGATCGACTCCTTCGCCGACAGCTTCGCCAAGGCCCTTCGATGACGAAGGATGCTGCTCACTCACCGGCGGCGGGTGGGCGCGCCTCGAGCGCCCCGCTGATGGGCCGCGACGCCGAACCGACGCTCTTCGAGCTCTCCCAGCCGGGCCGGCGTGCCTGGCAGCTTCGCACCACCGACGTGCCCGAGGTCCCGCCCGAGGAGCTGGTGCCAGCGGCGCACCGGCGCGAATCCCCTCCACGGCTCGCGGAGGTCTCCGAACGCGACCTGGTGGCACACTTCACCCGGCTCAGTCACCGCCAGTTCTCCGTCGACCTCGGTGCGTACCCGCTCGGGTCGTGCACGATGAAGTACAACCCGAAGGTCTGCGACGCGGTCGCCTTGCTGCCCGGGCTCGCAGACGCCCACCCGGCCGCTCCTGCGAGCTGCAGCCAGGGCTGGATGGCGCTTCTCGTCGAGCTCGAGGAGGCGCTCTGTGCAGTAACGGGGATGGCGGCCGCCACGCTCCAGCCCGCGGCCGGCGCAGCCGGGGAGCTGACCGGGCTGCTGCTCATGCGGGCGTGGCACGAGGCCCATGGCAATCCGCGGCGCAAGGTGGTCATACCGGACTCCGCTCACGGCACCAACCCGGCTTCGGTGACCCTTGGCGGATACGAGACGGTGACGGTGAAGAGCGATGCACGGGGCTGCGTAGACCTCGAGGCGCTGCGGTCCGTGCTCGACACCGACGTAGCCGGCATCATGCTCACCAACCCCAACACACTCGGGCTCTTCGAGGAGGACATCGTCGAGACGGCGGCCGCGGTGCACGAGGTGGGTGGGCTCCTCTACTACGACGGTGCCAACCTGAATGCCATCCTCGGTGTCGTCCGTCCCGGCGACATGGGCTTCGACGTCGTTCACCTCAACCTGCACAAGACCTTCGCCACCCCCCACGGAGGTGGAGGTCCCGGCGCGGGGCCCGTGGCCGTGTCCGAGCGGCTGGCGCCGTTCCTGCCCGGCCCCCGGCCCACCCGGGTCGGGCCCGGAGCGGACGGTGCGGGCGACCGCTACGAGTGGAGCACCCCGCCCAGGTCGATCGGCAGGGTGCACTCGTGGCACGGCAACGCCCTCGTGCTGGCGCGCGCGCTCACCTACGTACTCGTCCACGGTGACGACGGCCTGCGTGAGGTCGCTCAGCGCGCCGTGCTGAACGCCAACTGGCTGAGAAAGCGCCTCTCGGGGACGTTCGACGCTCCCTATGACCGGCCGTGCATGCACGAGTGCGTGCTGTCGGCCTCCTCGCTCAAGAAGAGGACCGGTGTGCGAGCGCTCGACGTGGCCAAGCGCCTGCTCGAAGAGGGCTTCCACTCACCGACCGTCTACTTCCCGCTGATCGTCGAAGAAGCCCTCATGATCGAGCCGACCGAGACCGAGAGCCTCCAGACTCTCGAAGCGCTGGCTGAAGCGTGCGAGCGCATAGTCGCCGCCGCCGCATCGCCGGACGGAGCTCGAGAGGCCATCGAAGCGCCGCACGCCACCCCGGTGCGCCGGGTGGACGAGGCGCTCGCGGCGCGAAACCTCGTGCCCACCTTCGACGCCAGACGTTGACCGGCGGGTTGACCTAGGAGCGCGTGCCGATCGGCACCGCCTCTACGCCGGAGTCTTCCGCTTTCGCAGAAAGCTCACGAACTCCACGCCCTCTCGAAGCCGGCGGCGCATCATGTCCGGGCTCTTCAACATCTCCGCCGACATCTCGGCGATCTTCCCGGCCCGGAAGTAGAACTTCTTGTAGAAGGTCTCCACCGAGTCGAAGATCTCGGTGCGGTTGAGATGGGGGTACTCGAGCACCGCGCTCTGCACGCCGTGCTCGTCGATGAGGGAGCTGTCGTCCGGGGGAAGCCACCCGTTGTCCTTCGCCTGCTGATAGAGGGCGGTGCCGGGATAGGGGGCGGCGATCGAGACCTGTAGGGAGTGGGGGTCGATGTCCTTGGCGAAGCGAATCGTCTCCTGGATCGTCTCGCGCGTCTCT
>DATKIB010000126.1:0-4334 GCA_035509915.1 Acidimicrobiales bacterium
CCGCGGCCCCCGATATCGACATCGTCTACAGCGACGAGGACAAGGTCTTCGGCGACGGGGGGACGACCGGCGCCGAGCGGTTGGCGTGTCCCCATTTCAAGCCGGACTGGTCTCCGGAGTTGCTCCTCAGCTACCCCTACATGGGTCACCTCTTGGTGGTTCGTCGGTCCCTCCTCGACGAGATAGGGGGGTTCCGTTCGGAGTTCGACGGTAGCCAGGACTACGACGTGATGCTGCGCGCCACCGAGCGGGCGCGGCGGGTGGCGCACGTCCGAAGGGTCCTCTACCACTGGCGGGTGATCGAGGGGTCGGCGGCCGGCGACTCCGACGCGAAGCCGTGGGCGCACGTTGCCTCGAGGCGCGCAGTGGAGGATGCCCTGCGCCGGCGGGGGGTCGACGCGGTGGTCGCCGACGGAGCGGGCCCGGGCTGGTACCACGTTCGCAGGAGCATCGCTTCGAGCCCTCGGGTCGCCGTGGTGGTCCCCTTCCGCGACCAGGCCGCGATGACCGCAAATTGCCTCGGTTCGCTTCGGACCGCGCCGGGATACGAGGACTTCGAGGTCGTGCTAGTCGACAACGAGAGCACGGAGCCCGAGACGCGCGCGCTGCTGCACCGGATCCACGCCAGCGGCGTTCGCGTGCTCGAGTACCACGACGCCTTCAACTGGTCGGCGATGAACAACCTGGCGGCCGCGGCGTGCGACGCGGATCTCCTGCTGTTCATGAACAACGACATAGAGGCCACGACACCGGGGTGGTTGCGCGCCCTGGTCGAGCTCGCACAGCGATCCGAGGTCGGCGCGGTGGGAGCGCGCCTCCTATATCCCGACGGCGTGCTCCAGCACGCGGGGGTCACCCTGGGGATGGGGGTGGTGGCCGCTCATGTCTTCGCGGGGATGCCCGCGGGTGGCGCGGGGTACATGGCCTGGGACCGGGTCGTGCGGCAGTGCGGCGCCGTGACCGGCGCGTGCCTGATGAGCCGTCGGGAGGTCTTCGAGGAGGTCGGCGGGTTCGACGAGAGCCTCGAGGTGGCGTACAACGACGTCGACTACTGCATGAGGCTCACTGACGCGGGCTACAGCGTGCTGTACACCCCGCACGCGGAGATGGTGCACCACGAGTCAGCGAGCAGGGGGATCTCGGGGTTCTTCGGCGACATGAAGCGCTTTTGCAGGAAGTGGGAGCGCTCTCGTCTTCTCGACGACCCTTTCTACAACCCGAACCTGAGCCTCTTCGGCACCTGGTGCGGGCTTCGCGCTCCGGGCGAGACGCGGATCTGGAACAGCCAGATGGACGCCATAGTCGGGGGGTAGCGGCGTCGCCTGGCGGCCGGACCGCTGTGCGTGCCTAGCATCCGTCAGTGCCGTTCTCCGAGCGCGTCCTCATGGGGCCCGGTCCCTCCAACCCGTACCCCGAGGTGACCGCGGCCCTGGGCCGGCCGCTCCTCGGCCATCTCGACCCCGAGTTCCTGGAGTTGCTCGACGAGACCTGCGCCCGCCTGCGCAGCGTGTTCGCCACGCAGAACGCTCTCACGCTCCCGTTGTCGGGGACGGGTTCTGCCGGCATGGAGGCCGCCTTCGTCAACCTCGTCGAGCGCGGCGCCCCGGTCGTGGTCGGGGTCAACGGCCTCTTCGGCGAGCGCATGTGCGAGGTGGCGTCGCGCCTCGGTGCGCAGGTCGTGAGGGTCGAGGCGCCCTGGGGAGAGCCGCTCGACCCGGAGGCTGTCCTCGGCGCGCACCGGGCGCCGGCGCTGATCGCGTTGGTCCACGCCGAGACCTCCACCGGGGTCCGCAACGACGTCGAGGCCATAGGCAGGTCGAAGGGGGACGCCCTGCTCCTGGTCGACGTGGTCACTTCGCTCGGCGGGATCGAGGTGGCGGCCGACCGCTGGGGGGTCGACATCGCCTACGGCGGCACGCAGAAGTGCCTGGGCGTACCGCCGGGACTGTCGCCCATGACGGTCGCCCAACGCGCCAGGGAACGCTTCGTGGAAAGGCCTTCCTCGTGGTACCTCGACCTCTCGCTCATATCGCGCTACGTCGAGGGCAGCGGGGCGCGCACCTACCACCACACGGCGCCGGTGGCGATGGTCTACGCGCTTCACGCTGCGCTGGGCGTGCTGCTGTCGGAGGGGCTGGCTGCCTCCTGGGCCAGGCACGCCGAGTGCGGGAAGATGCTTCAGGACGGCCTGGAGGAGATGGGGCTTCGCCTCGTCGCACCCGAGGCGAGCCGCCTCCCCCAGCTCACCACAGTGTGGGTGCCCGAGGGGCTGCCGGGCTCGATGGGCGAGGCCGAGGTGCGCTCGGCGCTGCTCGGGCGCTACGGCATAGAGATAGGTGCGGGAGCCGGCCCCATGGCGGGGAGGGTCTGGAGGATCGGGTGCATGGGACACACTGCGCGCCCGGGGAACGTGCTGCTCCTGCTCGCAGCGCTCGAGGAGATCCTGCATCCCAGGCGGCGCGGAGGCGCTGCCCGGCGCGAGCAGGAGGACGCGGCACGCTCGTCGACGGCCGCGGGCAAGGTCGGAGGGACGCAGAGATGATTCGCACCGCGCGGGTGACGCCGCTCGAGCTCCGTGGGATGCGGGTGGTCCTGCGGACCCTCGCCGAGGACGACTACGACGCCTGGCACGAGGTTCGAACCCGCTGCCGCGACTGGCTGCTGCCCTGGGAGCCGCGCCCGGCAGGAGCGCCGCCGATGCCCGAGGACCGCTCGAGCTTCGCCGCGCGATGCGCGGCCAGGGACCGAGAGCGACAGCTTGGGACTGGCTACGGGTTCGGCATATTCGTGGGGTCGAGGCTCGCCGGCGAGGTCACCCTCTCCTCGGTCCAGCGAGGGCCCTTCCAGAACGCCTTCATCGGGTACTGGGTGGATCGCGCGCTGGCGGGGAACTCGCTCGCCCCGGAGTCCGTGGTGGTCGTTCTGCGCTTCGCCTTCGAGGAGCTCGGTCTGCACCGGCTCGAGATCGCCATCGTCCCGCGCAACCGTTCGAGCCGGCGCGTCGTGGAGAAGCTGGCGCTTCGCGAAGAGGGAGTCGCCCTGCGGTACCTCGAGATCGACGGCCGATGGGAGGACCACGTGCGCTACGCCATCACGACAGAGGAATGGGGGTTACGCCGCAGCGAGCTGGTGGGCATTTGGCTCGAGCACCGATAGGGGAGAGCCGATAGGCGGCGGGCTCGGCCGTCAGGGGCGACCCGCGGGCTTTTCAGGTGTGGTGGGTGACCGCCGGCGAATGGCGGAAGAACTGCTCGATGTCCTGTTCGTAGGTGTAGGAAGGCGGAGCCTTGCCCACGCTGCGGCGCAGGCGCAGGGCGCGAATGAAGCTGTCCACCGCGCCGGCCGTGGTGTACCTGCAGTTGAAGCCGGTCTTGGTCAGCCGCGAGGTGTCGACACCGCGACCGAAGCGCAGGAGGCTCTCGAGCTCGGGGGTGAACTCGATCAGCCCGAGGCGTACCAGCGGCGCGGCTGCCGCGCGCGTGCCTACCGGAGAGAGAGGCAGGCGGCGGGTGCCGCATATCTCTGTCACCTCGCTCCACGGCAGCTTGCCCGCACCCGCCACGTTGTAGAGCCCGGGGATGCGGTTGCGCGTGACGTGCTCCAGGCACCGCACGACGTCGTCCTCCTCCACGAACTGCACCAGAGGGTCGAAGCCGGCGATCGATGGGCACAACGGCCTGGAGAGGTTCACGCTGATCGGCGTGACGATGTCCGTGCCCAGCACGTTGGCGAAGCGCAGCAAGCTGACCACGGTCGAGGGGTTGTCCTCGGCGAAGTCGCGGACGAAGCCTTCGACCTCGAGCAGCGAGCGCTCGACGCGCGTGCGAGCAGGCGAGGTGCGCGTCATCTGCTCGCGGAACCACATCGGGTCGGTGGAAGCGGATCCGTAGACCAGCGTGGAGGACTTGACGACGACCTGGCGCACCGGGGAGCCCGACTGTCCTGCTGCCGCCAGCAGGTTCATGGTGCCGATCACGTTGATCTCGTGCATCGCCCGGGCATGAGCCTTGGTCGAGTCCGTCACGAGGAACGTGTGGACGATCGTGTCCACCTGAGTGGCGCGCACGATGCGCGAAAGGATCGAGTAGGTCTGGTCCGCGCGCACGAACTCGGCGCGCTCGAGGGCCACCGACGGCTCGTGTGTCCCCATGCCGAGGATCATCTCCACGTCCGGGTCTGACTCGAGGGCCTGGGCCATGCGCCCGCCCCAGAACGTGTCGAGGCCTGTCACGAGCACTCGACGGGCCATGCGGGTCAACCGAACCAGACGCTGCGCCGCTCCCGCAGCATCTCGTAGAGGGTCTCCTGGAGGTGCAGCCGGATGCTCTCGGCCT
>DATKIB010000127.1:0-55179 GCA_035509915.1 Acidimicrobiales bacterium
GAAGCCATTCTAAGGCCCGGCCGTTAGCCTGGCCGCGTGGGCGAGTCCCGGTACGTCATCGACTACCGGAGGAGGTTCGACCTCGACGCACCGCCGGAAGTGATCTGGCGCTCCATCGAACGCTCTGACCGCTTCGAGTCCTGGTGGCGATGGCTCGAGGACTTCCACCTCGAGGGGCCCGGGCTCGTCGAAGGGGCGGTGCTCACCGGGGTCGTGGCCCCGCCGCTGCCCTATCGGATGCGCCTGCGGGTGGAGCTCGATCGCTGCGAGCGACCTCGGAGCATCCTAGCGAGGGTCAGCGGCGACCTCGTCGGCGAGGGGCGCCTGCTGCTCGAACCCGACGGCGGTGGGACCCGCGCCGAGGTCGCATGGAGGATCGAGATGATGCAGAGGCCTATGCGACTCGCGGCGCGAGTCGCGCGCCCGCTGCTCGTGTGGGGACACGACCGGGTGGTGGAGATGACGGTGGCGAGCTTCCGCCGTCAACTCCGAGAGGAGACCCGCAGCTGAGCGTGGCACGGTCTCAAGTGAGGCGGGAGACCGCAAGTGCAGCTGCGAGCAGGACCACGCCCCAGGACGTGGCACGGAGCGCCCGTTCGAGCGGCAGGAGCAACGTCCGCTCTTCGATCGGCGCCGTCGAACCGTCAGCCAGTCGCATGGAGCCATCCACGCCCACGACCGAACGGCGCACCAGCCGGGCAGGCGTGCTCAACGAGCGCTGGGCGAAGGAGAGCGCGAAGGCGCCTCCGGCCGCGAGCACGGGGGCGAGGCGCAGGGTCGAGGTCTGCGCCACATAAGCGCACAGCAGCGGGAACGACCCCCACGAAGCGGCGAACCCGGCGTCGGTGTGGACGATCCCGCCTAAGAGCTCCGCGTTGTATGCAATCACGAGAGCCGGGCCGGCCACGATGAACGGCACCAACGCAGGGCCCACGTCGATGACGCCCACCACGCCGAGGGTGACCGCGCCCGCGAGCCCGCCCGCGGTCACCGCCACCAGCGCCCCCGCCGGAATGGTCGTTCGCAGCGGTCGCCCGTGAAGCTCGTCGAGCGCGTGCGCCGCCAGCCCGACGGCGAGGAAGAAGGCCAGCACGGTCGCCACCAGGCGCGAGACGCTCGGGCGCTCGGCCAGCGAAGCGCCGATCACGACGTAGGAGAGGTGCCACGCCGTGTACGGGGGGTGCAGGACCGTCCACCAGTCGCGCCACCCGCCGCGGGCAGCCGCGTAGTAGGCGGGACGCCTCTCGTCACCCACCGGCACGCCGTCCCCACATGACGAGCCCTCCACCGAGGCTCATCCGCCGGACCTGCACCTGGTCCAGACCCGCGCTGCGCCACGCCTCGACCGTCCACGACACGGGGTAGCGGTCGTAGTGGCCCGAGATGCTCGGTCCCAGGAAGCGGCCCACCTCGTACCACTCGCGCCCGCCGCTCAGCCATCCGGCGACCGGCAAGACCACCCTCGTGTACACCCACCACGAGACGCGCCAAAGAGAGTTCTCCGGACGCAGGAACTCGAGGCTCGCCACCACCCCCCCGGGCCTCACCACCCGGGCGAGCTCGGCGAGGGTCGCGCCCGGGTCCTCGACGTAGCGCAACAGGTAGGTGAAGGTGAGCGCGTCGAACGTGGAGCTGGCGAAGGGGAGCTGAACGGCGTCCCCCACGGCGAGGGAGACGCGCTCATCGGCTCCAGCGCCAGACACGTTCTGCTTGGCGCGCCGAAGCATGGCCTCGGTCACGTCGACGCCCACCACCCGTGCTCCGTCGCGCGAGGCGAGCTGGAGGGCCACACCCGCCGTGCCCGTCGCGACGTCGCAGACGAGCGCCGGCGAACCCTCGAGCGCCTTGTCGACCATTGCCTTGCGCCAGCGGCCGTTCTGTCCGAACGAGAGCCACTCGGCCAGCCGGTCGTAACGGGCAGGTAGCGGGGTGAAGAGCCGCTGGGCGAGCTCCCTGCGCCCGCCTCCACCCCGGGAGAATCGTCCCACCGTGCGACAATCGCACATCGAGAGGCTCCCGTGGCGGGCGCGGGCCCGGCCGAGGGAGGTGGCTTGCCCGGACAGCGCTTCGACGTGGTGGTGGTCGGCGCAGGCCCGGCGGGGTCGGTGGCGGCGACTGTCCTCGCCCGCGGCGACGCCCGGGTGGCTCTCGTGGACAAGGCCCGGTTTCCGAGGGACAAGGCGTGCGGAGACCTGCTGGGCCCGCGCGCGCTCGGGGTCCTCGACGATCTGGGCCTGCTCGAGCTCTTCACCTCCGACGGGGCCCCCGCCCCGGGCGACATGCTCGTCGTCGGACCCACCGGGAGACGCGTGAAGCTCCCCTCCGCTGCTGGCCTCACCTACCCGGGCCACGGGCTGGCGATCCCGAGGGCCGAGCTGGACTCCTCGCTCCGAGCCTGCGCGCTGGAAGCCGGGGCCGAGCCGGTAACGGCGCGCGCCGAGCACCCGCTTTGGTCCGAGGGGCGGCTGTGTGGCTTCGAGCTCGACGACGGGCGCCGGCTCCGCGCGACGGTCGTCATCGGAGCCGACGGAGCCACGAGCCGCGTCGCCGAGGCGGCGGGGCTGATCGACCCCGGGCGGGTCCTGTGGGGCTTCGCCGTGCGTTGCCACGTGGAACACGAAGTGGAGCTGCCCACGATCGTCATGTGGGAAACGGCACCACTGCGAGCCTTGTGCGGCTACGGGTGGATCTTTCCCGGCCCGCGGGGCGTCGCCAACCTCGGGCTGGGGGTGGGGACGCTCTCCGACCGCCGCCGCGGTGCAGAGGCGGTGCGCCTCCTGCCGGACTTCGTGGCTCACCTGTCGACCCTCGGCCTGCTACCGGACCCCTGTCCGCCGGTCCAGCGCCGTCTCGGGGGCTGGCTCAAGATGGGGATGGTGGGGACGCGCCCCGCAGGCAGAGGCGTTCTTCTCGTCGGGGACGCGGCCGGGCTGGTGAACCCGCTGCAGGGCGAGGGGATCGCGCACGCCATGACCAGCGCCAAGGCGGCCGCCGAAGCAGTGCTGGCCGGCCCTGGGTTCGCCGCCGAGCGCTACCGCCACCATCTCGCCTCCACGCACCTCCCCTACCAGCGGATCGCGGCCGTCTCCCATGGTGCGTTCCTCGCCCGTCCCCGCGCGGTGGCGACCCTCGGCCGTCTCCTCACCCTCCCGCGGCTGAGCAGGCGGCTGGCAGAAGGATGGGCGCTCTTCTGGAACGAGCTGCTCGACGGGGCGCCGCACGGCAGGGCACGCTCGTGGGCGGAAGCGGCGACGCTGCTCGGCGGTGCCGCCACCTCACGGGGAGCCGGCGCCAGATGGTTCGCCGAGAACCTCTCCGAGCCCTATCGGCGCCCTCTCTGAGACTAAGCCGCGCCCGCCGGGTCGCTGAAGGCCGGGAGCGAAGAGACGACCAGCACGAAGAGCAAGAACGTGATCACGTGCACCCCGGTGCACCACAGGCAGATCGCCTTGATCGAGAAGAGCTCGGAGTAGAGGAGGTAGATGACGAAACCCATCGACCCCACGACCATGGCCAGCCGCAGCCAAGGGATCCATTTCGGGCCCGACCTCCACAGCACGGGGAGGTTGATGCCGATCATCGCCGTGAAGAAGATCAGCCCCAGCAACGCCACCGGAGCGCCGAACACCATCGACTCCGGGCTCGTGGTCACCTTCAGGCAGTTCACCACCGACGTCGCCGAGCAGATCAGGGACCCGTTGCCCGTGTAGTGCTCGATGGTGAGGTACATCGAGTCACCGAAGCCGGCGAGCGACAACACGAGGGCCGTGATCGCGCGCCACCCTGGCGACCGCAGCCGGCTTGCCACCTCGGTGTCGCGGCGGTCCACCGGTCGGCGGGCGTCACCGCCGGCTCGGAGGTCGCGCCGGGCCTGGGCCCCGGAACCGGGTGAACGCCCCGCGCCGTTACGGGCAGGGAGCTGGGCGACCGCTCCAGGCGTACGCACTCTCGCTCGTTGGCGCCTGACCTCGCTCACGTCTCGCCGCGCCTCAGCTCAGGCCGAGCGCGTGCGAGGCCTGTTGCACAGCAGTTACGGAGCAGACCGAGGAGGGCTGGGCACCCGTGACCGAGCAGATTCCCGCGATCAGGTAGTTGGCCGTGCCGACGATCGACTGGGTGATCGGCGAGCTCGGGTTCTTGAGGTCCGAGGCCACCTCGTTCTGGTTGAGACCCGCGAGGGTGGCGGGGTCGTAGCTGGGGCCCGTCACGAACACCTTGTTGCCGATGTCGACGAACGGGTAACCCTCGCTCGAGAGCCCGAAATGGGCCGAGTACTTGGCGTCGAGACTCGCTTCCTGCGAGGTGAGGGGCTGGAGCTGGTGACGGGTACCCAGGCCAGTGGTGTCGTTCGACTCGTTCTCGATGGGTTTGAAGACCACGTAATTGCTCGTGTACTTCGAGCCGTAGAAATCGACCGTGGGGGTACTGGGATCGGTGTCCCAGGGCGAGGAGGTCGTCTCCCTCAGCCCGGAGAAGGTTCCGAACTTGCTCAATGCCACGATGAGCGCCCAGCGCTCGGCCGCGCAATACGGGCAGAACAGCGCTCCCACGAAGAACGCACCGGGCTTGCCGTTGTACGTGAGCAACGACTGGTGCTTGTCGACGCTCGGCGGCGCGACCATCGAGCTCGAGGGAACCCCAACCGCGTCCATGACGCTGGCAGGAACGTTGGTGATCGCAGACACGACCGTCGCCGAGGCAGCGGTATTGGTCGGCGCCACGGTGTTGGAATTGTTGGTGGAGCCCGTCACCTTGACGATGACGAGGGCGACCACGACGACCACGACCAGGGCGATAGACCCGATCGCGATCGTCGTGGGGGAGAATCGGCGCGGGGCTACCTGAACCGGGACGTTGCGCCTCCCCTTGCCGTCCCGCCGCTGTCCTTGCCCGGGGCGTCCCGGTGGTTGGCCGCGCCCGGGCGAGCCACCTCTTCCGGGAGCCCCGCCTCGGGGCTGGCCCTTGACGGGCGGCCTACGCGCCTGACCCGCCCTGCTGCCGGCGGCCTGGCCGGGCCGCTGCTGGCGATCGCCCACGCGGCCGTCCGCAGTGCCCGCTCTCTGGGCGCGCTCCTGGCCCCTTCGGCGTTGGTCGCCCCCTGGCTGGACCACACTCATTGCGCGTCCCGTCTCCCTGTCCGTCCTGCTCGGATTGTTCGCTCTGCTAGCCCTGCTCGCCGGCTGGTCGCCGACGGTCGACTACTGGTCGCCGATTGCGCCGCCCCTAACGCGATCTGCCGCTCCTACCATGCTGCCCCATCGCGCCTCCCAATGGGGCGCGACCGGCCGCCGGAGCACGGTGACGTCCTCCCGCCGGGTACATCCTGGCGAGGTGGTTCCACCCGCAGCCGGGGCACACCTCCACGACGTAGCACGTCACCTCGTCGGCCCTCTTGCACAGCTTCGCCAGCTCCTGGGATGAGGCGGCACATCGCCCGTGGGCGGGCAGCCTCGGCCCGAACACGTAGGTGACGTGGACCACCGAGGTCTCCTCGCAGATCGGGCACTGCTCCGCCAGGGGCACCCCGACGTTGCGCGCGGCTCGAAGCAGCTCCGGGTGCGCGTCGCAGATGTCGAGACGCGAGAGCCGGCCCTTGTGGAACTCCTTCACCACGGCGTTGCGCGCCAGGCGGTACTCGACTCTTCCGCCTGCACCGCTCACAGAGAACCCACGCAGCGCCGACGGCCCGAAGCCCATCCCGTCAGGGTACCGCCGGGCCGTCCGCTGGTTCCGCCGATTCTGCCCCCGCTTGGCACGCCGTCGATATATCGGTACGATATGTAGCTCCGATGCATCGCACCGTTACCGCCCAGCTCAAGGCCATTCGCCCGCTCCTGCCCGCTCGCGCCGGTGGGCAGAGCCGACCCCTCTCGAGCGCCGGGCCAGTGATGGGGGCAGGACCCCGCTGATGCTCGAGCTCGCCATCCTCGGCCTGCTCGAAACGCAGGCACTGCACGGCTACGAGATCCGCAAGCGGTTGAGGGAGGACCTCGGCGTGTTCGCGAACGTCTCGTTCGGCTCCCTCTACCCGGCTCTCTCGCGCCTCGAGCGCCAGGGTGCGGTCGAGGCGATCGAGAACCCCGGGCGGTCCGGCCCAGAGGTGCCGATGACGGGCTCTCTGTCGGGGGAGCGTGCAGCACTTCGGGCGAGACGCTCGGGCGCCGGCCACTCCCGGCGCGGCAGGAAGGTCTACCGGATCACAGACGAGGGCCGCCGGCAGTTCGCCGAGCTGCTCGACTCCGAGCGCGACTCCAACTCCGACGACGCCAGGAGCTTCAGCCTCCGCCTGGCCCTCGCGCGCTACCTGCCGCCGCAGGCCCGGATGCGGCTCCTCGAGCGACGGCGTGCGCAGCTCGCGCAACGCCTCGCGCAGGCGCGCGCCTGCGCCGAGGCAGCAGCAGACCGGCTCGACGTCTACGCCCGCTCGCTCATGGAGCACGCCACCGAGTCCACCGAGCGCGAGGTCTCGTGGCTCGACCAGCTGCTCGAAGCCGAGCGGCGCCGCTCGGCGCCTGCGGCCGGCCGTGGGGACATGGCCCGGGTCGAGCCCGAAGATCTGAGACAGATGGAAGGAGATCCTCTATGAGCAAACCCAAGGTGCGCGTCGCCATAGCGGGTGTGGGCAACTGCGCGAGCTCACTCGTGCAGGGCGTGGAGTACTACCGCGAGGCGAACCCCTCCGACGTGGTCCCGGGGCTGATGCACGTCGACCTCGGCGGGTACCACGTGTCCGACGTCGACTTCGTGGCTGCATTCGACGTCGACGCCGCGAAGGTTGGGGCGGACCTCTCGAAAGCGGTGTTCGCCGGCCAGAACAACACGATCCGCTTCGCCTCCGTCGGACACCTCGACGTCACGGTGCAACGCGCACCCACGCTCGACGGGCTGGGCTCGTACTACAACGAGCAGATCGAGGAGTCCCCGGCGGAACCCGTCGACGTCGCACGGGTGCTCTCCGAAGCGCGCGCGGACGTGCTCGTGAGCTACCTGCCGGTGGGCTCAGAGGAGGCCCAGCGCCACTACGCCGAGGCCTGCCTCGACGCGGGCGTCGCATTCGTGAACGCCATCCCGGTCTTCATCGCGAGCGACCCCACCTGGGCACGGAGGTTCCGGGACGCGCGCATCCCTATCGTGGGAGACGACATCAAGAGCCAGGTGGGGTCGACCATCGTCCATCGGGTCCTCACGAGGCTCTTCGAGGATCGGGGTCTGGCGCTCGACCGGACGTATCAGTTGAACTTCGGCGGAAACATGGACTTCATGAACATGCTCGAGCGCGAGCGCCTGGAGTCGAAGAAGATCTCCAAGACGCGCGCTGTCACCAGCCAGGTCGAGAATTACGTGCTCGACTCCGACGACGTCCACATCGGTCCGTCCGACCACGTGCCATGGTTGGCCGATCGCAAGTGGGCCTACATCCGCATGGAGGGCCGCAACTTCGGCGACGTACCGCTCAACCTGGAGCTCAAGCTCGAGGTATGGGACTCGCCCAACTCCGCCGGCGTCATCATCGACGCGGTGCGCTGCGCCAAGCTGGCGCTCGACCGCGGGATCGGGGGGCCACTTGTCGGTCCGTGCGCCTACTTCATGAAGTCCCCGCCGGTGCAGTTCCACGACGACGAGGCGCGCGCCTTGGTCGAGGCGTTCGCCGCCGGCGACCCCTCACCCACCTGGCCCCCGGACTAAAAGGCCCTCTAGGAGCGCGACGCCCACCACTCGTCGAGCCGGCGGTAGGCCTCGTCCTCGCCGAGCGGACCCTCCTCCAGCCTGAGCTCCAGCAGGAACTCGAGCGCCTCGCCCACGACCGGTCCGGGTGGGACCTTCAGGTGCCCCATGACGTCGCGTCCGTCGAGGTCGGGGCGGATCGAGTCGAGCTCCTCCTGCTCGCGCAGCTCCTCGATTCGGCGCTCCAGCTCGTCGATCCGCTTCTCCAGCGCGCGGGCGCGGTTGACGTTGCGCGTGGTGCAGTCGCATCGAGTCAGCTCGTTGAGCTTCTCGAGCAGCGGCCCCGCGTCGCGGACGTACCGCCTCACTGCACGGTCGGTCCAGCCGAGCCTGTAGGTGTGGAAGCGCAGGTGGAGCTCCACGAGCCGGGTCACCGTCTCTGTGTCCTCGCGTGAGTAGCGAAGGGCTGTCAGCCGCTCGCGCGCCATGCGGGCACCGACCACCTCGTGATGGTGGAAGGTCACCCCGCCCGGCCCGAAGGCGCGCGTGCGGGGCTTTCCGATGTCGTGGAGCAGGGCCGCGAGCCGCAGCTGCCTGTCGGCAGAGGTCTTGTCCACGACCGCGAGGGTGTGAGCGAGCACGTCCTTGTGACGGTGGATCGGATCCTGCTCGAGGGCGAGAGCTGGGAGCTCGGGCAAGAACACATCCGCCAGCCCCGTGCCGACACAGAAAGCGAGGCCTCTGGAGGGATGCTGCGTCAAGAGCAGCTTGTCGAGCTCGTCCCGGATGCGCTCGGCCGAGACGATCCCGAGGCGCTCGTGCATCTCGTGGACCGCCGCGATCAACGAGGCATCGGGCTCGAGCCCCAGCGACGCCACGAAGCGCGCTGCGCGCAGCATCCGCAGGGGATCGTCGCCGAACGAGATCTCGGGGTCGAGGGGCGTGCGCAGCCGAGCCGAGGCGAGGTCCTCGAGGCCGCCGTAGGGGTCCACTAGCTCGAGGGTCGGCAGCTTGAGCGCCATTGCGTTGACCGTGAAGTCGCGGCGCGAGAGGTCGAGCTCGATCGAGTCCCCGAAGGCGACCGATGGCTTGCGCGAGTCCGGGCTGTACGCCTCGGCCCGGTGGGTGGTGATCTCGAACCGGCGCTCGCCACGAGACGCCCCCACCGTTCCGAAGCGCTTGCCCTGCAGCCACACCGAATCGGCCCAGCCGTGCAGGATCCGCTCGACCTGCTCCGGGCGCGCGTCGGTGGTGAGGTCCAGGTCGGGGGCTCGGCTGCCGGGCACTGGGCCGGCGGGCACTGGGCCGTCGGGCACTGGGCCGTCGGGCACTGGGCCGTCGAGCGCCCCGCCGTCGAGCACCGAGACTCCGACACCCTCACCGACGTGTCCGTCGAGCGCGAGGCCCGTCACGAAAGCGTCGCGGACCGAGCCGCCCACCAGGTACAGCGAGTGCCCGGCCGCGTCGAAGCGACCTGCGAGCTCGGCTGTGGCCGCCACCAGGGGTCGGAAGCGCTCGGGGATCGGGCTTGACACTGCGCCGAGGGTAATGCCGGTGTACTGGGACCCAGGTCCTGCCGCCGGTAGGCTCGTGCGCCGAGGTGGACCGTACCGAGGCGAGCATCGCCCCATCACGCGGGGCTGCCCGCACGGAGGACCGGGCCGTGCCCCCCAGCTGGCGGACGCTCGCGGGGGTCCTCGCAACCAGCGCCGCGGCGGGGCTGTGGTTTGTCTGCTGCCTCGCAGCGCCGGCGGCTGCAGCGGGATCGGCTGCCTCATCTCAATCTTCGGGCGCACTGTCACTCGTCGCCCCGCCGGCCCCTGTCACGCCGAGCGCTCCCTTCCTTGCGAGGCTCGCCGTCGGCGCGGGGCTCCAGCGCAGCTCGCTCGAGCTCCAGGTCGGCATCTACACATGCCTGCACTCGCGTTCGGCGTTCGACGAGACCCTCGGGGGCTCCCCTGTCGGCTCCTTGATCGCCGGTTCGGGCTCGTCCCCGGTCAGCGTCTCGTCGCTTCCGGCCGATCCCGCCAACCCACGGGCTGTGGACCTCACGATCCCGGTCGAGGCGGGGGGCGCGACCACCCCCGGAAGCGGCCCCTTGACCGCCGACCTCGCATCGGAGTGCGAGCCGGGGTCCTACACGGGCGTCTACCCCATGAGGATCGAGCTGACCCAGGCCGGTTCCTCGACGGTGCTGGCGCGCCTGCTCACGTACCTCGTCTACACCGACCCGCCTTCCGACACCGATCCCCTTCGCCTGGCGCTCGTCGTGCCGATCGCCACGCCGGCGCAGAAGCTCTCCGCGGCGGGGACGCTCGGCAGGCCCTCTTCCTCGGCGCTCTCCGGCGTCGCCTCGCTCGTCTCCACGCTCTCGGAGCCCCAGGCGCGCGTGCCGCTCACGCTGTCGCCGGACCCCGCGACGGTGAGCACGCTCGCCGCGGACAGCTCTTCCGCGCGCGCTTCCCAGGTCCTCCACGCGCTGTCGGGCCTCGCGACCTCGCCCGGGCGCGAGACGCTGTGCGGTCCATTCGTGCAGGTGGACGCCAGCCAGCTCGTCGCCGCTGGCATGACCAGCGAGCTCTCACACCAGGTGGCCGAGGGCAGGTCGGTGCTCGGCGGCGCCCTGCACCTGAGCTGCCCCTCCACGGGCGGCACCTGGGTGGCGGCGGGGACCCTCGACCAGGCTGCGCTCGGCGCTCTCACGAGCCTCGGCTACAGCGACGTAGTGGTCCCCCAGAGCGCCGTCGCCGGGACGCCCCCGTCCTCGGCCACGTGGACCCAGCCCCTCGCCCTCGGCGACTCGCGCTCGGATTCCCTGCTCGCAAAGACCGTGGACCCGGGGCTCTCCGCCCATCTGCAGCCAGCTGCCGGCGCAGACCAGGTGCTCGGAGCCGACCAGGTGCTAGCGGAGCTCGAGCTCGTCTACTACGAGTACCCCTCGGACCTCCGGGGCGTGGTGGCCGTGGCGCCTCCGTCGTGGAGCTCGCACAGCACGTTCGTAGCGGACCTCCTCTCGGGCCTCTCGGACAACCCGATGGTGCGCCCGGTCACCCTGTCGGACCTGTTCACCGAGGTCCCGGTGGGCGGGGCGGCGGGCATCGACCAGCCCCCCGGCCAGCCCTCCATCCGCAAGCCCGCCGCTTCGAGCTCGACCCTCACCCTCCCGGCGCGCGCGATGCGCGCCGAGCGGGGGCGTGTAGAGGGGTTCGCGACAGCCGTCTCGCAGAGCGCGGCCGGGGCCTCGGAGGCCCAGGCCCTCGGCCAGCTGCTGCTGTTGTCGGAGTCGAGCACGCTGAACCCGAGGGAGCAGGCTCGGGTCGCGTCGGACGCCTCCGCAGCGCTGTCGGACCAACTGCGCTCCTTGTCGGTCAACGCCGGCGAGATCCGGCTCACCTCCAACGCCGCCCCGGTCCCGATCACCTTCGTGAAGAACCTGCCGTACCCGGTCACCGGGATCGTCGCTGTCACGAGCGACAAGCTCGTCTTCCCGCCCGGCTCGCAGTCGCCGGGGGCTTCGTGCCGTCCATCCGCCGTGCGCAGCTCCGCGGGACGCTCGAGCTTCTCGTCCCTCTGCGACATCGACCACCCCACCAACGTCGTCTACGTGGACATGCGATCGCGCGCCGCGGGGGATTTCCGCATCTCGGTCACCCTCACGAGCCCGAACGGGGACCTCGTGCTCGCGAGCGGTCAGCTCACGGTGCGCTCGATGTCGACGTCTGCCGTGGCGATCGCCCTCTCAGTCCTCGCCGCTCTCGTCCTCCTCGCCTGGTGGGGCAGGACCCTGCTGCGCGGCCGGCGCAACAGGCGCGGCCGTGGCGAGGGAGGCGACCCCGCAGGCCGCGGGCGGCGCGGCCGGCGCGAGGCCGGGCACGCGCAGAGCGGGGGTGGCGTCCCGGGCGCCGGCGAGCGCCGAGGGGCGCGCACCGGGAAGCGGCCGGCCCACGCACTTCGAACAGGCCGCGACGCGAGCCCGGGGTGATCGTCACCCCCGGGAGGTGAGCGGCGCCTTGGCTGCCTCGGGCCGCGGGGGGCGCGGGGCGCGCGGGACGCGCAGGGCGCGCGGGCTTGGCCAGGACACCATGGTCATGGCGGTCGGAACCACCATCTCGCGCGTCACCGGCGTGCTGCGGATCTTCGCGCTCGCCTACGCGCTGGGCTCGCTGTCGCTCGCCGACGCGTACAACCTCGCCAACACGATCCCCAACATCGTCCACGACATCGTGCTCGGCGGGATCGTGTCGGCAACGTTCATCCCCGTGTTCGTCGAGAGGTTCGCGATGCGCTCCGAGGACGAGGCCTGGGAGGCGGTCTCGGCCGTGACGAGCGTCACGATGATCGTGATCGCCGCGGCGACGGTCATCTTCTTCGCGCTGACCCCGCTAGTGATCGACGCCACCACCGCTCTCAACCGCTCTCCACACGCCGCTCAGACGCGCCATGTCGCAACGGACCTGTTGATCCTCTTCGTGCCGCAGCTCGCGTGCTACGGCTTCGTGAGCCTCGCCACCGCCCTGCTCAACGCGCGCAGGCGGTTCGGCTCGCCGATGTTCACCCCGATCGCCAACAACGTCGTGCTGGTGGTGGTGCTGCTCGTGTTCGGGACGATCGTGAGGCACCCCTCCGTCGCCGGCGTCTCGAGCCACCGCAGCCAGCTCCTGCTGCTCGGGCTCGGCACGACGCTCGGCGTCGTCGCCCAGGCGGCTCTCATGATCCCGAGCCTGCGCAGGGCCGGGCTGCGCCTGCGCTGGATGCCCGACTTCCACCACGAGGCGGTCCGGACGATCCTGCGCCTATCGAGCTGGACGTTCGGGCTCGTCGTCGCCAACCAGCTCGCGCTGCTCGTGGTGCTCGCCATGTCGGAGAAGGTCGGCCGGGGGGCGGTGAGCGCCTACACGTACGCCTACACGTTCTTCCAGCTCCCCTACGGGGTCGTGGCGGTGTCGATCATGTCGGCCACAGCTCCGGAGCTCACCTCCAACTGGGCCCTCGGCGACACGGGCGCCTTCCGCAGGCGCATGGCCGTCGGGATGCGGGCGATGCTCGCGGTGATCGTCCCGGCGGCCTGCGGCCTTCTGGTGCTGGCGCGGCCGCTCGTCGCCCTCCTCCTCGGCCACGGCGCGAGCACCCCGGCCGACACCGCCGCCACCGCGACGTCCCTGGCGATGCTCGCGATCGGCCTGCCCGGGTTCTGCGTCTTCCTCTACGCCATACGCGTGCTGCAGTCGATCCAGGACCTGCGCTCGGCCTTCTGGCTCTACGCGCTGGAGAACGGGATCAACATCGTGCTGGCCATCGCACTCGCCGGGCCCCTCGGGGTGCGCGGGATCGCCCTGTCGATATCGGTCGCCTACAGCGTCGCGGCGGTGGCGGCGCTGCTGAGGGTGCGTAGCCGCGTGGGCGGGCTCGGGACGAAGTGGCTCACGGGGCCGCTCGTGCACGTGCTCCTCGCATCCGTGGTCCTCGTGGCCGCGGCGGTGCTCGGGAGCAACGTGACCGGGGACCAGCGCGGCCTCGGTCTGCTCGTGAGGGTGCTGCTGGGCGTGGTGGCCGGAGCAGTCGGCTACTTCCTCGCCGCGGGCCTGCTCGCCCGCTTCAGCGCACGCCGTGGGGGGGGGCGCGGCGGGCGGCCTGGCGCGCCACCACCGCCCGAGCCCCTGCGACCGGTGGGACGCCCGCCGCACAGGCCTCGCAAGCTCGGCCCGACGCTGCCCCCCGACCCAAGAGGGCCGGTGCATGGCAGACTCGGTCGACGACCGTAGGAGGAGCCCGATGGCAGGCATCCAGGTGGTTGCCGACAGTGCCTGTGACCTGAGCGCCGAGATCATCGACGAGCGCGGGCTGCGGTTGGTGCCGCTGTCGATCCGCTTCGGTACCGAGGAGCTCGTCGACCGCGAGGAACTGTCGACCAAGGAGTTCTGGGACAGGGTGGTCACAGGGAGCGTCATACCCGAGACGGCCGCACCCGCACCTGGTGCGTTCCAACGCGCCTTCCTGGACGCCGCCGAGGAGGGACGCGAGGGGGTCCTGTGCATCACCCTCTCCTCCGGGCTCTCCGCCACGTACCAGGCCGCCTGCACCGCAGCGGAGTCGGTGGCCGACCGGATACCCGTGCGCGTGGTCGACTCGCTCACGATCACAATGGGAGAAGGTCTCCTCGTGCTTTCGGCAGCGGACCAGGCCGACGAGGGCAGGCCGCTCGACGAGATCGCCGCGAGCGTCGAGGAGCAAAAGGCGCGCACGCACGTCTACGGAGTGCTCGAGAGCCTCGACTTCCTGAGGCGCGGAGGTCGGATAGGCGGGGCGGCCCATCTGGTCGGCTCGCTGCTCTCCATCAAGCCCGTGATCGAGGTGCGCGGCGGAGTGGTGGAGGTGGAGTCCAAGCAACGCACGCGCCCGCGGTCGATGCAATACCTCGCCTCGAAAGCGCTCGAAGCCGGGCCCCTCGACCGCCTGGCCGTGGCCAACGGCGCCGCCAAGGACGTCGACGAGGTCATCGACATGCTTCGCGCCGTACAGCCGGCGCACGAGATGGTAGTGACGGACCTGGGCCCTGTGATCGGCAGCCACGCCGGCCCCGGGACGATCGGGGTGTGCTTCTGCCTGGCCCGCTGAGCACGTCGGTTGCCGGCTGCCGGCTGCACCTCTCCGGCTAACCTCGACCACGTGGACGATTCGTACACCGACAGCGGCGCGGCGCAGCAGCCCGCTCCGAGCTCCTCGGACTGGGAGTCGCGCCTCGCCGACACCATCGAGTCGACCGTCGCAGCGGTACACGACCGCCTGGTCCGTCCGCTCATCATCGCCGCGCGCGCAGCGGTGTTCGGGATCGTGGTGGGTTCGATGGCCCTTGCCCTCTCCGTCCTGCTCTCGATCGCCCTGGTGCGCTTGCTAGACACCTACGCCTTCGGGCACCGGGTCTGGGCTTCGGAGGCGCTCGTGGGTGCCGTGCTCGCGGGGCTCGGGATCGTCGCCTGGTCACTGCGGCGTGCCCGCCACTCCACCGAAGGAGGCTGAGCGTGACCGAGACACGCGACCTGGTGATCCTCGGATCGGGTCCGGCCGGGCTCACCGCCGCCATCTACGCGGCGCGCGCCAATTTGAAGCCACTCGTGCTCGAGGGCGAGCCCTCGTCGACGAGCGACCAGCCCGGCGGCCAGCTGATGCTCACCACCGAGGTCGAGAATTATCCCGGGTTCGTGGACGGCATCCTCGGGCCGCAGCTGATGGAACAGTTCCGCGCCCAGGCCGCGCGCTTCGGCGCCGACTTCGTGGCGCGAAAGGCCTCCAGGGTGGACCTCGCAGAGCGCCCCTTCAAGGTGTGGACCGAAGACTCCGACGAGCCCGCAGCTTCGTCGCGGGCGTTGATCGTCGCCACGGGCGCGCGATCGATCATGCTCGGCGTTCCGGGCGAGGAGCGGCTCCTCGGCTACGGGCTCTCCACCTGCGCCACCTGCGACGGGTTCTTCTTCCGCGACCAGGACATCGGAGTCGTAGGTGGCGGCGACTCTGCCATCGAAGAAGCGATCTTCCTGACGCGCTTCGCGCGCAGCGTCACCGTGATCCATCGGCGCAAGGAGCTGCGCGCCTCGAAGATCATGCAGGACCGCGCCTTCGCCAACGACAAGATCGCCTTCCGGTGGGACACCGTCGTGAACGAGGTGCTCGGGGAGCCGAAGCTCTCCGGCGTCGCCGTCACCAACGTGACCACCGGGGCCAGCGAGGTGCTCGGCCTGTCAGGCCTGTTCGTGGCCATCGGCCACAAGCCGAGCACCGGGATCTTCGTCGGGCAGCTCGAGATGAACGAGGCGGGTTACCTGAGCACGCACGACGGCACCCGCACGACCGTGGAGGGGGTCTTCGCCTGCGGGGACGCCCAGGACCACGTCTACAGGCAGGCGGTCACCGCCGCCGGCACCGGGTGCATGGCAGCGATCGACACCGAACGCTGGCTCGAGTCCCAGGGCCGCCACTGACAGGTACCGCTCGGGCGGTGTGGCCGGAATGCAGGAGGCCGCGCGGGTGTTCAAGAGCGCACGAGGCGCCCCGGAGGAGCGAGAGATGAGCGGCAAGATCACTAGTTTGAGCGACGCTACGTTTGACGAGCATGTCAAGGTTGCGGACACCCCCGTGCTGGTGGACTTCTGGGCCGAGTGGTGCGGTCCATGCAAGGTGATCGCACCGGTCCTGGAGGAGATCTCGGACGAGCAGGCGGGGAAGATCGAGGTCGCCAAGATCAACATCGACGAGAACCTGGACGTGACGAGGCGCTACGACGTGATGAGCGTGCCGACCCTGATCCTCTTCAAGGACGGGGAGCCGGCGCTGCGGGTGGTGGGGGCCCGAGGCAAGGCTCAGCTTCTCCAGGAGCTCGAGGCCTACCACTAGACACTCTGGGCGGGCTGCCGCTCGTCCGCGGCAGCCGTGGCGAGCCGGTGCGCGACCTCCAGCAGCGCCTCAGGGCGCTCGATCTGCCCTGCACACCCGATCCCGAGGGGGTCTTCGGCGCCGGCACTGCCGCCGCCGTCCAGGCCTTCCAGCACCACCGGGGCCTCCGCGTGGACGGGGTCTGCGGCCGCCAGACGTGGTCCGCCCTGGTCGAGGCTGGTTACCGCATCGGGGACCGGTTCTTGTACCTGAGGCGGCCGATGCTGCGAGGCGACGACGTCGCCGACGTCCAGCAGCGCCTCTCGGCGCTCGGCTTCGACACCGGGAGGGTGGACGGGATCTTCGGCGACCTGACCTCGACGGCCCTGGCGGAGTTCCAGCGCAATGTGGGGCTCGCGGTGGACGGGATCCTCGGGGCGTCGACCTTGAGGGAGCTGCTGCGCGTGATGCCGCGCCACTCCGAAGCCGAGCCCGAGCTCGTGAGCAGCGTCAGGGACCGCGAGCGCCTTCGGCGCACCCCGCGCACGTTGCTCGGGCGCCGGATCGCCGTAGGGGAAGAGGGCGGTCTCGACGCCTTGGTGGGGGCGGTGGGGCGTCATCTCACCCGCAGCGGCGCCCAGGTGGTGCCGCTCGTGCACCCCGACGGGTCCTCCCAGGCGGCGGCCGCCAACGCGGCGGGCGTCGAGGCCTACCTGGGGCTGCGGCTGGACCCTCGACACGAGCGCTGCGTCGCCGCGTACTACTCCGGCTACAGCTACGAGTCCGAGGGCGGGAGGCGTCTGGCAGAGCTCGTGGCCACCTCGGTCGCAAAGGCTCTCGGGGTGCCCGCCGGTTGGGCGGTCGGAATGTCGCTACCGGTGCTTCGCGAGACCCGGATGCCGGCCGTGATCTGCGAGATGGGCCCACCCAGCACCGTGGTCGACCGCGCGCAGATGCTCGCCGACGCCCTGGTGGAGGCCGTGGGAGCCTGGGTCGCCACCCCGGTCGACTAAGAGGGTCCCGCGAACCTCACCTAAAGGGCTGGATACCACTCATAGTGAGTATTTTACCACCAGTCAGGCTCACGTGCAGCGACATAACCACGCTAGGTGAAAGACTAAACACCAGCTTCACAACTGTCCACAGCCTCATGCACAGGTTGTGGATCAGGGTTGGGGCGTGTAGGTGGAGAAGAGGTCGACTCTCGACTTCGACCTCTCGTGCCTGAGAGCGCCGTTTCGGCGGATCAGGGCGCCGAGGAGGCGCCGACCATCAGCTTGTAGATCCGCTCGAGGTCCTCGAGGGTCGCGAACTCGACCACCACCCTGCCCCGGCGGGCGCTCATGTCAACCTTGACCCGGGTGTTGAGGTGGGCCGACAAGAGCTCTTCGAGCTCGAGCACACCCGGCGCCGGAAGCTGTCGGCGAGGTGGCGGGCCGGCGGGCGACGGGTCCTGAGAGGCGCCGTTGGCGCGTGCGCCGCCGGCGGTCTCTTGTGGTCCCTCTCCCGCCAGTCCCTGGGCATGCTGGCGGACCAGCTCCTCGACCGCCCTCACGGTCAGCCCCTCGGTCACGGCCCGCTTCGCAAGCTTCTCCTGGAAGCTGCGGTCGGGCGTGCCGAGCAAGGCACGTGCATGGCCAGGGCTGATAGCCGCGTCGGCCACGAAGCGCTGGACCCCGGCGGGCAACTGGAGCAAGCGGAGGGTGTTGGTGACCGCGGTGCGGCTCTTTCCCACCCGGGTTCCGACCTGCTCGTGGGTGTACCCGAAGTTGTCCACGAGCTGCTGGAAGGCGGCCGCCTCCTCCAGGGCGCCGAGGTCCTCGCGGTGGAGGTTCTCGACCAGCGCCTTCTCGAGGCTGTGGACCTCGGAGGACTCCTGGACCAGCACCGGGATCGACTGGAGACCCGCGCGCCGCGCGGCGCGCCAGCGCCGCTCGCCCGCTATGAGCTCGTACTCCCCCGGAGCGCTCTCGCGGACGAGGACGGGCTGTAGCACACCCACCGCGCGAATGGAGGCGGCCAACGAGGCCATCGCCTCTTCGTCGAATTGCAACCTGGGCTGGAGCGGGTTGGGGCGGAGGCTCGTGAGCGGGACCTCTTTCAACGCCGAGTCGTGATCTCCGGTCGCCTCCTGGGGGATCAGGGCCCCGAGACCCTTCCCCAATCCGCTACGACGCGCCACCGCTGACCTCCCTCGCTAGCTCCCGGTATGCGATCGCACCCCGTGAGCTGGGGTCGAAGGCCGTGATCGGTTGGCCGAAGGAAGGGGCCTCCGAGATCCGAACCGTCCTCGGGATGATGTTCTTGCAGACCTTGTTGCCGAAGTGCGAACGGACCTCCTCGGCGACCTGCTCGGCGAGCTTCGTCCGGCCGTCGTACATGGTGAGCACGATCGTGGTGAGCTCCAACCTCTCGTTGAGGTTGCTCTTCACGAGCTGGACGTTGCGCAGCAGCTGGCCCAGACCCTCGAGCGCGTAGTACTCGCACTGGATGGGCACGAGCACCTCGGCCGCCGCGGCGAGGCCGTTGACGGTGATCAACCCGAGAGAAGGCGGGCAGTCCACGAGTGTGAAGTCGAAGTCGTCGGCGATCGGCTCGAGTGCACGGCGAAGCTTGAGCTCGCGACTGAACGAGGGGACGAGCTCGATCTCGGCTCCCGCCAGGTCGATGGTGGAGGGCGCGATGAAGAGGTTCTTCATGCTGGTCGGTTCCACCGCGTCCTCGATCTTCTCGTCGCGCATGAGCACGTCGTACATCGACACGTCGAAGGACCTGGCATCGATTCCCACGCCGGTGGTGGCGTTGGCCTGGGGGTCGAGGTCGACGATCAGGACCCGGTACCCGAGCTCCGCGAGGGCGGCGCCGAGGTTGACGGCCGTCGTGGTCTTGCCGACCCCGCCCTTCTGGTTGGCGACGGCCATCACCCTCGGCAGAGGGCGTGGCACGTAGTCGCCTGCCTCTACGTCCGTATCTCCGAGCTCTGCCAAGCCCGCCGGGATGGCGTCCTTTCCCCCACCCGTGCCAGGACGCGAGCCCGGAGCCTTGAGCGGGCGCTCGAGCACGGCGGGCGACGCGCCTGGGCTCGGTGGCTCGCCGGCCTCCGGATCGGCCGTTGCGGTGGACATGGCCGCTGCGGTCGAAGTCGGCGTCGCTAGCGACGCCTCGGGCACCAGCTCTTCGGGAGGCGAGGCGGATCCTGCTCGTGCGCCCCCGGCCTCGGTCGCAGCGTCGTCGGCGACTTGCTCAGACCCGGCGGGCTCGTTGGCCGGCGTGATCGACAAGATGCCCTCACCCGCCATCGCTCTGCCCTCGTCCGCGGAGACCGGCAGCTCCGCTGCCAACTCGTCTCGCGCAACTACCGGCGGTTCCGACGCCTCGAGGTCACGTTTTTCCTTGTCAGCACGCTGTCTTCTGCCACGTAGGCGGACTGCCACCGATCAGGTCCTCAGCAGAACGAGACGCACCCACCCATCCTTCACATCCCTGAACCCAGGGTCAAGAGTATGTGGCCCACCCGGGACAACTTTTCGACGCTGAAGAGGCCTAGGTCCCGCCGTCGCGTGCCCTACGCATGCGCTCGAAGACCTCTTCGGCCTTCTTCGACAAATCTGCGCCCCCCTGAGGCCCCTCAGGCCGTTCGAGGGTGCGCTCCGGCTCCCGGTCGGGGAGAGCGGGGCTCGAGAGAGCGCCCGCGTCTTGCAGCTGGGATCCGAGCTGGCGGGAGTAGGTCCGGCGCATCCTGTCGAAGCGACTCCAGCTGTGCTCGTCGAGCTGCGGGCTCAGGCACCGCTCCAGGATCGGGACCAGGCGGTCGCGCAGGTAAGCACCTCGAGCCATCCACTGGAGATAGTGGCGGCCGTCGTGGTGATACGGCCCGTAGAGCCTTCCTCCCGGAAAGGTTTCGTCCAGCCATCTCAACAGCCTCTCGTGGCGCACGTGCATCCGCAGGGTCACCTGCGGCGCACGGCCGTCACCCCCGAAGTGGCCCTCGCCGATCAGGAGACCGATCATCAGGCCGTGCTCGAATTCGCTTGGGGCGGGGCGGGGGGACTCGGACGTGTGTTGTGCGGGCCCCGTTGGCTCGGACTGGCTCGGCATCAGGCTCTCCCCGGCTCGTCTCTGCCCTCTGTCAGCGGCGATGGCTCTTGTGCTTACTCAAGTGCAATGGCGTTTCACCGTAAGGTAACACGTGGAACATGCGAAAGGGAGGTTGGCCTCGCCCGCTCCGGGTCACCCTCCACAATACGTTTCACCGTCAGGTACCACGTGAAACCAGATGGTGAGTCAGTTCACCCGGCTCGCCCGGACCGGGTAGATCGGACGCTTGGCCGGTATGCCCTCGCGGCGCGGAAAGCGGTCGGGGCAATCTACGACCTGCCGGAGTACCTGGAAGCCGAAGCTCCTCCTCCACAGCGCGAGCGGCTCGAGGCCGAGCTTCTCAAGTCCTGCGGTGGGCCAGCGCACCGGGTCCGGGCGCTCCGAATCCGGCGGTAGCGGACCGGAGCTGTCGGGTGGCGGCTCCGAGACGACGAGGATCCCACCGACTCTGAGGAACCCGGCGGCGCACTCGGCCGTGACAGGAGGACTTGCGAACGACCGCGCCACCACGAGGTCGAACCCGCCCCTGAGAGTCGTCCTGGCCGCCGACTCGGCGCGGGACCTGAGCACGCCGACCCTCCCTGTCCAGCCGCACGCTTCGACGGCTCTGGTGAGGAACGTGGTCCTCCTGAGGTTCGAGTCGAGCAGGAGGCCCTTCCAACCTTGCCACCGGGAGGCGAGGACGAGCCCGGGCAGCCCGCCTCCTGATCCCAGGTCGAGAAAATTGGCCGGTCCTGTGAGGAACTCCTCCGCGCACTCGCCGAGTGCCCAGGCATGGGTTATCTGCTCTTCGAGCGCTTCACCACCGAGGAAGCCCAGCTCCACCGCGCCCTCGAGAGCACGCAGTACCGCCGGCGCGAGCGGCGGGGGCTCAGTCGTCGTCCTGTGCGTCCACTCTCTCCGGTGGGCCCGCCGGGGCCACGACTATGTAGCGTCTGGGCTCCTCACCGACCGAGCGGGTGGACACCCCCTCGATCTCGTTGACAGCGTCGTGCACGACCTTGCGGTCGGCGGCCGACATCGGCTCGAGCGCCCGCTCCGAGGAGCTGGAGAGGACCTCCTCCGCTACCTGCTGGGTGAAACGCGTCAGAGCCTCGGCCCTCTTCGCCCGGTAACCAGCCACGTCGACGAGTATCCGCTCGGAGCGCCCTCCGGTCTGTCGTTGGACGACCGTGCGTGCCAGCTCCTGCAGAGCCGCCAACGTCCCTCCGCCCGGGCCGATGAGAATTCCGAGCTCCGGGCCGGCAACGGCCACCTGCACAGTCTCCTCGTCAACGACCTCTGTAGTGACGGTGCCTCCCAGGCCCAGCAGATGGACGAGTCCTTCTACGAAAGCCCGGGCGGACTCCCCCTGCTCTTCCAGCGATAGGTCCTCGCCCACGGCCTCCTCCTCGTTGATGTCGGCCTGCGCCTGTCCGTTCGAATCCTTGCTCGATCCACCTCTCCGGGACCCTGCACGGACCCCCGGTGCGGAGCCGTCGGACGCGCTGCCCGCCGCGCCGCTTCTTCGCGTACCGCCGCCGTCAGGCTCTGCGCGGCCCGCCGCAGCGCCGCGACCACCCCGCCCACGTCTTTGACGGCTCGACCTGGACCTGCCAGCCGAGGACCCGTTGCCGGACGGACCCCTGCCCTCGGAGGCACCCCGGTCGCCGCGATCTTGTGCCTCTGTCGGTCCGTCGCGCTCGGCCACTGACACGGCTCCGTTGGCGTTGTCCTCGTCTGTCGCTGCCGAGCCGCTTCCCCGCTGCCGCCGGCGCGGACGGGTGTCGGGTCCCTGACGACGGCCGCGTGTCCGCTTGGGCCTCGGGACCGCCGGCCGCACCCGCGCCCTCACCCTGGCCTCGCCCCGCATCCGCCCGAACAGACCGGGCCGGGGCTCGCTCACCACCACGAACTCGGCATCGCTCTCGTCCACACCGAGCTGGTCGAGTGCTGCGTCCTTAGCCTCCTCGACGGTTCGGCCCGTCGTCTCCACCCATTCCATTCGTCAGCGGGTCCGTCTGTCTCGCTTTGCCTTCGAGCGTGACTGACCCGGCCCCGGACCCTTGGCGGGGGCTCCGTTGCCGCTCGCCCTGCCATCGGCGCCATTCTGTGGCGCCGCCGGGCCCGCAGATGCCGCCCCTTCCCGGCGTTGCACGGAGGCACCCGGGGAGCGACCCCGCGGGTCCCGTGCGCGCGGGCTCGCAGCGGGCCCCGACTTCTTCGGGGCCGCGCTCGCGGCGGGACCCTTCGAGGTGGCCGAGCCCTTGCCGTCACCGGGGCTACCCGCCTCGAGCTCCATCGTCTGGCGACGGGCCTGCTGCTGGGCCTGCTGCTCGAGCGCCCTCTTCTGTGCGTCCGCCAGGCGCTCCATGAGGCTCCGCCGGCGCGCCGGGGCGGGAGTGCCGCTCCGGCCGGGCAGGACCTCCTCGGTCGCGCCGCCGGCAGGCTTCGAAAGGACCCCCGACCGGAACACCGCCTCTTGGATGCCTATGCGGCAGAGGCTCGAGACGATGAAGTAGATGTTCACCCCGGCGGCGATATTTATGTAAATGACGGCGAACAAAATAGGCATATAGCGCTGCATCATTTGCGCTTGTGGGTTGGCCTGCGCCATCTGGGGGTTCCTGCTGTTGAGCTGTCGCATCTGGAAGTACTGGAGGCCGATGGCGATCAGGATCAAGAACGCGTAGGGGAGGGCCTGTGCCACGGAATGATGGCCCAGGACCTTCGAGGCCAGGTCGATGCCGAACGCCGGCATCTTGCCGTTGTTGTGCAAGAGGCTTGCGTAGAGCTTGGTGCTGTGGCCTATGTAACGAGGCGAGGCGCAGGGTCCGTGCACGCACAACTTGGCCGTGCCGTTTGGCAGAAAGAAGTAATGCTTAGCAGTTGCTGTGCTGCTCTTTATGGTATTAGTGAGCCCCCGTATTACGTCGTAGAGGATGATGAATATCGGGAATTGGATGAGCATTGGCAGGCAGCCGCCGGCAGGATTGACCCCGTGCTCCTTATAGAGCTTCATCATCTCTTCGTTCAGGGTCTGCTTGTCGCCCTTGTACTTCTGCTGGAGCTTCTTCAGCTCAGGGGCGAGCCGCTGCATGGCCGTCATCGACTTCGTGCTCTTCACGGTCAAGGGGGCGGTGACGATCATCACGACCACCGTGAGGAGGGCTATGGCGATGGCGTAGTTCGGGATCAGCGCGTAGAAGAAGGCGATCAGCCAGGCCATCGCCTGGAACAGCGGCTGGAAGATCTGGCCGATCGTGCTGCCGAGCACAGGGACCGCGCTCATCGTGGCCTTCCTCTCACGGGGACCGGGTCGAAGCCTCTTCCGCCCAGCGGTCGGCAGCGCGACAGGCGTCTGAGGGCCAACGCGCCCCCACGCACTGCGCCGTGCACCTGCACCGACTCGAGGGCGTACTGGGAGCAGCTCGGCTCGAAACGACACGGTGAGGGCCGGCCCGACCGCAGAAGCTGGTACAGCCGCAACACCCGGACCAGAGCGCGTGCCCCTGACCCCAGGCCACTGTCATGGGCAGGTTTCGAATCACTGTATGTGGTCATGGTGATACCCGACGCGCTCATCGGCGGCTTTCCCCGCGGCTCGCGTGCGCCATCACCCGTGTCACCTTCTCCTTCAGCTCCTCGTGGCGGAGCACGCAGGCCTCGCGGCCGGCCGACACCAGGTACGCCCCAGGCCGAATGTCGGCTTCCACCTCACGCACCACGGCTCGCAGCCTCCGCCTCAAGCGGTTGCGGACCACGGCGGACCCGACCCGCCTGCTCACGGCGTATCCCACCCGCACCGCCGAGGTGTCGTCGACGGTGGTGAACGCCGCGCTCACAGGACCCGAACGCGCCCGGCGTGCCTCCCGTCGGAGCGCCTCGAAAGTGGCCCGACCCGACACACGCCAGACCATGGCAGCTCCTTCCCGCCCTCAGGCGGAAAGGCGGTGCCGGCCCTTCAGGCGACGGGCCCGGATGATGGCACGGCCCGCGCGCGTCGACATTCGGTGCCGGAAGCCGTGGTTCTTGGCACGCCGTCGGGTGTGTGGTTGATAAGTCCGCTTCACTTTCCTCTCGTCCCTGGTCTTGCCGTCATTGGATCGAACGGCCGGCGTGGGCTCACCACCGGCGGGGGAGCGCAGCCGCCGCGATCCGACGCGGCGCGCGCGAACGCGAACTCACATGCTACGCGCGCCGACCCCTCCCCACCAGGCAGGGCGGGGAGACCTCGAGCAGCGCCCACATTCCCGCTGCGCCTCCGGCGTCCAGACCCCGAGGAAACGACCCCTAGCAGTGCCTCGCGCGCCGGTGTACCGTGCGGGAAGCCGGAATCACCCCGCCCTCGGCGGGGTGATTCGGGTTCGGGGGTCCACTTCCCCGGGGCCACCTCGACAGCTCGCCCAGCGCCGGGCGGGCACCAGTTTCCGAGCAATCCACACCTGTGGATCTCCCTGTGGACATACACGGCAACCGGAGGACGGAGCCCCAGGTGAACGACACCGACACCCTGTGGAAGCGTTGCACCGACGTCCTACGTGAACAGGTGTCCGACGCCGCCTGGAGAACCTCCCTCGAGGGACTTTCTCCACAGGGCTTCGACGGGGAGCGCCTCCTGCTCGTTGCCCCGAACACTTGGGTGCGCGACCGGGTCGAGGGGCGCTTCCTGGGGCTCATCGAGGCCGTCGCCTCCGACGTGGCCGCCCGTGAAGTGACGGTCAGCCTGGAGGTGTCCCCTCCCTCGGCAGCCCCCCACGACCCCGCCGTGCCTGTCGACCTCCTCGAGCGCTCGGGAGCCGAGCGCTCCGAAGGGGCGTCCTCGCCTTCTGCCTCCCTGGCGGGCGTGGCAGCGCTCGACGAAGAGCGGCCGGTGCCTTCAGCGCAGCCCCCAAGGGTGCGCCACGGGCGTTGGGACGACGAGTCCGAGACGGGCAGGCTCGATCCGCGCTACACCTTCGACGCCTTCGTCATCGGATCGTCCAACCGGTTCGCGCACGCCGCCGCTCTCTCGGTCGCCGAGATGCCTGCACGCTCCTACAACCCGCTGTTCATCCACGGCGGGGCGGGACTGGGCAAGACCCATCTACTTCACGCGATCGGAAACTACGTGCGCGAGAATTTCGCGGGTCGCCATCTTCGATATGTCTCCACGGAGACCTTCATGAACGAGTTCGTCGATGCCATCCGCAACAACACGATGCCGGCGTTCAAGCGCCACTACCGCGAATGTGACGTCCTGTTGATCGACGACGTGCAATTCATGGAGGGTAAGGAGTCTCTCCAAGAAGAGTTCTTCCACACCTTCAACCACCTATACGGGGCCTCCAAGCAGGTCGTCCTCACCTCAGATCGTCCCCCCAGGGCGATCGCCACCTTGGAGGACCGACTGCGCAGCCGGTTCCTCTCCGGGCTCATCACCGACGTCCAGCCGCCCGAGCTCGAGACCCGTCTCGCCATCTTGCACAAGAAGGCCGAGCGCGAGCCCACTCCTGTCCCCGACGAGGTCCTCGAGTTCATCGCAACCAACGTGAAGGACAACATCCGCGAGCTCGAAGGTGCCCTGATCAGGGTCAGTGCCTATGGCAGCCTCACCCGCCAGCCCCTATCGCGCGACCTCGCTGAGCGTGTCCTCTCGGACATCGTCTCGGTCGACCAACCCCGGCGCATCACCGCGCAGATGATCCTCGATTCCACCGCAACCGCCTTCGGGTTCAGTGTGCCGGATCTATGCAGCGCGAGTCGGCGCCGCCCGCTCGTCATCGCTCGCCAGGTCGGGATGTACCTCTTTCGTGAGCTGACAGACTTTTCGTACCCGGCCATCGCACGGGAATTCGGCGGGCGCGACCACACGACCGTCATGCACGCCGTGGACAAGATCTCCTCCCTCATGAAGGAGAGGCGACAGATCTACGACCAGGTCACCGAGCTCATCCTCTCCATCAAGAGCGGTGCATGAACCTGTGGAGACAGCGGGCCCTGACTGTGGACCTGAATTACCTTCCAGTGGACAACCACACGCCGTCTTGGTGCCAGAGCCAGATGGCGGTGGAATCCCTCCGGAGGCCGTGGAAATAGAATTGGGCGTCCACCACGGCTGATGTCCCATCGTCCACAATTCACAACCCCTATTACTCCTGTCACCTAATTCAATTCAAAAGAGAAAGGAAGCTGTGTGAAGTTCCGCTGTGAGCGTGACAGCCTTGCGGACGCGCTGTCGACAGCCAGTCGCTCGGTGGCCACCCGCGGAGCCACCACGTCACCTGCGCTCGGGCTACGGGTCGAGGTGGGGGGCAATCGCCTTGTCGTGCTCGGGACCGACCTGGACCTCACGATTCGTGTCGAGCTAGAGGCGATCGGGCTGGACGACGGCTCGTTCGTGGCGCCGGCCCGTCTGGTGACCGACATCGTGCGTTCCCTGGAACCCGGAGCTGTGACGTTCGAGGGCGGGGAGGACGAGGTCGAGATATCGGCGGCTCGTTCACGTTTCGTGGTGCGGACCTACCCCCTCGAGGACTTCCCGGTCCTCACAGAGCCGGCGCCGGATCAGGTTGCGCTTCCCGCGACGACCCTCGCGGAGGCGATGCGGCAGGTCGTGCGTGCGGCATCCGACGACGACGCGCGCCCACTTCTCACCGGTGTGCTCGTGGCCGCCGAGGGTGACGGCATTCGCCTGGTCGCGACCGACTCGTACCGTCTGGCGATGCGCGACGTCTCCGGGACCAGCCCGCTACCGAGCGGGGCGGAGCAGATCCTCGTGCCCGCCAGGGCCCTCGGAGAGCTCCAGCGACTGCTTGGCGCCTCAGGGACGAAGGATGTTGCCTCTTCGGAGGTCGGGTTCTCGATGACAGAGCTCGAAGCCACGTTCTCGACGCCGGGCGTTCGTCTCACCACACGACTGCTGGACGGTCGTTTTCCCGACTACCGGCAATTGATCCCCCCGCAGTACCCCAATCAGCTACGTGTGGGTAAGGAGTCGCTCTCCGACGCGTTGCGCCGGGTGAGGCTGCTGGTGCGTGACAACACCACGCCCGTCCGCCTCTCGTTGCGGCCCTCGGTGGTAGAGCTGAGTGTCGTTTCCCAGGAGATCGGGCACGCCAGCGAGGAGGTGGACGCGGACTACGAAGGTGAGGAGCTGGTGGTGGCCTTCAATCCGAACTACCTGATCGAGGGTGTGGAGGCTGTGGCGGGTGACGAAGTGGTTCTCGAGACGGTCGATGCCACCAAGCCTGCGACGGTGCGAGCGCCGGATCACGACGACTACCGGTACCTGCTCATGCCGGTGCGCGTCTCCTGATCGCACAGAGCGTCGAGCCTCTGCGGCAAATACCAAGCCGGTGACGCTGCTCAGTCTCTCGATCCGCGACTTTCGATGTTTCGAGGAGGCCAGCATCCATCCCGACCCGCAAGGCCTCACGGTCCTGCGAGGGGTCAATGGTTCGGGCAAGACGTCGGTGCTCGAGGCGATCGGTTGGCTGGCCACCAACCGCTCGATCCGTGGCGCCTCGCGTGAGACGCTCGTGCGCGATGGCGCCGAGAAGGCGATCCTCAGGGCCGAGACTTCCGTGGTGCAGAGAAGAGCCCTGATCGAGGCAGAGATACCCATGGACTCGAGGGCGCGCGTCCAGGTGAACCGTCAGGTGGTCCGCAAAAGGGCTGAGCTCTGCGCGGCACTTCAGGTCTCGGTGTTCTCCCCTTCGGACCGCCGGCTGGTCGAGGGTGGTCCCGCAGAGCGCAGGGAGTACCTCGACGAGGTGCTGGCCGAGCGCCACCCCCGTCTCGAAGCTGCGGTCGCCGAGGTGGAGCACGTCCTTCGCCAGCGCAGTGCCCTCCTGCGACAGTGTGCGGGCAGGCTCGACCACAGCGCGCTTGCCACGCTCGAGGTATGGGACGATCGCCTCGCCTCCTCGGGGACGATGTTGGTCGAAGAGCGCGAGTCGCTCGCACGAGAGCTCGAGCCCATGGTGTCCGAGGCGTACGGGCAGCTCGCGCGTAGCGGCGAACGGGTCGGACTCAGGTATCAGCGCTCCTGGGCCGGGGAGCTCGGATCCGCTCTCTTGGACGTGCGCGATCAGGATCTGCGACGCCAGGTGACGACTCTGGGACCTCACCGCGACGAGCTCGAGGTCATGCTCGGCGCAGTGTCCGCGCGCACGCACGGATCTCAAGGCGAGCAACGATGCATAGCCCTGGCGCTGCGGCTGGCTACCCACGAGCTGCGCCGCCGGTACTCACCTGAGCCCCCGGTGCTCCTGCTCGACGACGTCTTCTCCGAGCTCGACCGTCACCGATCGGAGGCACTCGTGGCGTGCCTACCTCTCGGCCAGGTACTGCTCACGACCGCCTCGGACCCCCCCGCGGTGGTGGGTGCCCACCAGGTGGTCGAGGTCGCCGGGAGGGTGCTGCTCGCACAGTCGTCGCCGTGAGGCGCCGGTCGGGGGACGAGGACCCGGTCCCGGTTTCGGAGTCGGTGGCCGCTGTGTCCGCTCGCCTGGGGGTCGGAGACGCCCGGACCGTAGCGACGGTTTTCGGTCATTGGGACGACATCGTGGGGCCAGCGCTTTGCGCGCACGTGCACCCCCTGCGTCTGGTCGACGAGACGCTCGTGGTGGCAGTGGACCACCCGGCGTGGGCAACGCAAGTCCGCCAACTCGCGCCTCGCATCATCGAACGCCTTGCCGAGGTGTGTGCGTCGGGGGAGGCACCACAGCGTCTCGAAGTACGCGTCACGAGACGAACCGTCGCCCGCGGAGAGACCCGCGAGGAGGATCCCCGCAGCCCCTGACAGCGCTTCGCGAAGCGTGCCCGAAAGGGCCTGGGACGACCGGCCCTCCTGGTAGAGTTGTGTCATCGGTTCCGCACGAGGACGACTCTTTTCGGGAGCCTCCCGGCGCGGTGCTTTTCGGAGCAACAACACAGTCGAAAGGGCGCGTGTGTGGCGCTGAACGTCGAGGTCGAATCGGTCCAGGGTTCGCGCGCCCATTCCTACGAAGCCACGGACATCGTCGTCCTCGAGGGGCTCGAACCAGTGCGCGCCCGCCCCGGCATGTACATCGGTTCCACAGGTCCCAGCGGGCTTCATCACCTCGTGTGGGAAGTGGTCGACAATGCGGTCGACGAGGCGATGGCGGGCCGGGCCGACCGCATCGACGTGACCCTGCTGGCGGACGGCGGCTGCCGGGTGACGGACAACGGCGCCGGGATACCGGTGGAGCCCCACAAGCAGTATCCCGACGTCTCGGCTGCGGAGCTGGTGCTCACGACGCTGCATGCCGGTGGCAAGTTCGGCGGTGAGGGTTACAAGGTCTCCGGCGGGCTGCACGGGGTGGGCGTCTCAGTGGTGAACGCCCTGTCGAAGAGGCTGGTCCTGGAGATCGACCGCTCCGAGAAGCACTATGTGGCGGAGTTCGCCAACGGCGGGGAGCGCAAGAAGGCCCTGAAAGCCACGGGCCCGGCCCCGGTGGATCGATCCACCAAGAGGCCCCGTACGGGGACCACGGTCACGTTCTGGCCGGACCCGAAGGTGTTCGACGAGACCGAGTTCCGCGCCCAGACGGTGATCGAGCGCCTCCAGGTGATGGCCTTCTTGAACAAAGGGCTCGAGATTCGCTTTGCCGACGAACGCCCGGAGCGCGAACAGAAGGTCACGTTCCGCTACACCGGCGGCATCGTCGACTACGTGCGACACCTCAACGCGGCGAAGGAATCGCTCTTCAAGAAGGTCTGCTCATTCAGCCAGTCCGAGCAGGACCAGGAGGTGGAGATAGCGCTCCAGTGGAACAGCGGGTTCCACGAGTCGATCCACTCCTTTGCCAACGGGATCTCCACGACCGAGGGCGGCATGCACGAAGAGGGCTTCCGCAAGGCCCTGACCAACGTGGTGAACCGCTATGCGCGCGCCAAGGGACAGCTGAAGGAGAAGGACGACAACTTCCTCGGCGAGGACATACGGGAGGGCCTTACCGGGATCATCTCGGTGAGGTTGCGCGATCCGCAGTTCGAGGGCCAGACGAAGGCAAAGCTCGGCAACGTGTCCATCAGGTCGCTCGTGGAGCGGGCGACCAACGAGAAGCTGGCGGATTGGCTGGAGGAGAACCCGCGCGAGGCCAACCAGATCGTGCAGAAGGCCTTGTTGGCGGCGCGGGCCCGGGTAGCGGCGCGAACAGCGCGAGACCTCACCCGCCGCAAGTCGGCCCTCGACGGGGCGGGTCTCCCGGGCAAGCTGGTCGACTGCTCCTCACGAAACCCCCGCGAGAGCGAGCTGTTCATCGTGGAAGGCAATTCGGCGGGAGGATCGGCCAAGGACGCGCGAGACCCGAGAACCCAGGCGATCCTTCCGATCCGGGGGAAGATCTTGAACGTCGAGCGGGCCCGCGTCGACAAGATGCTGAAGAACGTCGAGATCCAAGCCCTCATCTCCGCGATCGGGGCTGGTCTGGCAGAGGACTTCGACGTCGAGAAGATCCGGTACCACAAGGTGATCGTGCTCGCCGACGCCGATGTGGACGGCTCGCACATCCGCACCCTGCTGCTCACGTTCTTCTTCAGGCAGATGAGGCCCCTGGTCGAGGGGGGCTTCGTGTACGTTGCCCAGCCGCCGCTGTACTCGACGATCGTCGGCAAGGAGAAGGTGTACCTGAAGGACGACCTGGCCAGGGCGCGGTTCTTGGAGGAGCACCCGAACCACAAAGCCGAGTTCCAGCGCTTGAAGGGCCTCGGGGAGATGGACTTCCACGAGCTGCGTGGCACCACGATCGATGCCGCGAGCCGCTCCCTGCTACAGGTGAACGTGGAGCAAGCGGCACTCGCCGACGAGGTCTGCTCGATCCTCATGGGCGACGACGTGGAACTGCGGCGGGACTTCATCCAGAAGAACGCGAAGGACGTGCGCTTCGTCGACATCTGAGCGAACGGCTCTATCGCGGTGCGGGCCTAACGCGTCGCGCGCGGCTGGGCATCAGGACGACTGATCGGAGGTCAGCAGGACATGGCGAGACGAGGACCGACAACTCCGCGCGGCCCGGGTGGGTCGGACGGAGCGGGAACCGGCACAGACGCACCTGCCCCCGGGGTGTCGGGCTCGATCGAGCCGATCGAGATCCAAGAGGAGATGGAGCGCTCGTTCCTCGAGTACTCCATGTCGGTCATCACTCAGCGGGCCCTGCCCGACGTACGCGACGGACTCAAGCCCGTCCACCGCCGGATCCTCTACTCGATGGACAACCAGAACCTTCGTCCGGACCGTCCCCACTCGAAGTGCGCCAAGGTCGTGGGTGAGGTCATGGGCATCTTCCACCCCCACGGAGACATGGCCATCTACGACGCGCTGGTGCGGATGGTCCAGGACTTCAGCCTGCGGCACCCGCTCATCGACGGACACGGCAATTTCGGGGGCACGGGACCCGACGAGGGCCCGGCGGCCATGCGCTACACCGAGTGCCGGCTCGCTCCGCTGGCGCTCGAGCTTCTCGCGGGGATCGACGAGGACACGGTCGACTTCACCGCGAACTACGACGGCTCCTCCGAAGAGCCGGTGGTGCTGCCGTCGCGGTTCCCGAACCTGCTCGTGAACGGTTCACAGGGAATCGCCATCGCAATGGCCACCAACATTCCCCCTCACAACCTGGGCGAGGTGGTCGACGCAGTTCTCCACAAGCTCGAGAACCCCGAGGCGGGACCCGACGAGCTGATGCGATTCGTGAAGGGCCCTGACTTCCCGACCGGTGCGACCATCCTCGGGCGACAGGGGATCCTCGACTCGTACAGGACCGGCAGGGGCTCGATCAAGCTCCGAGCCGTGGCAGAGATCGAGGAGGTGCGAGGCGCCACCCGGATCGTCGTGACCGAGCTTCCGTACCAGACCTCGGTGGAGGTGATCGAGAAGAAGATCGCCGACCTCGTCCACAGCCGCGATCTGGAGGGCATCAGCCGGACCCAGAACGATTCCGCGGGCCGAAAGGCCCGCCTGGTGATCGAGCTCAAGCGCGACAGCAACGCGAACGTCGTGCTCAACAACCTGTACAAGCACACGCCCATGCAGACGACCTTCGGTGTGAACTTCGTCGCCCTGGTCGACGGTGTGCCGCGCACACTGAACCTCGCGGATGCGATCCGGCACTACGTGGATCACCAGGTCGAAGTCGTCCGCCGGCGTTCGGAGTTCCGCCTTGGCAAGGCACGCGATCGAGCTCACATCGTCGAGGGGCTCCTGAGGGCCATCGACATGCTCGACGCGGTGATCGCGACGATCCGTGGTTCTGACGACCGACCGGCCGCAGCGCAGGCGCTCATGGCGGAGCCGTTCTCGTTCTCGGAGGTCCAGGCCAACCACATCCTGGACATGACCCTGGGCAGGCTCACCCGCCTCGGGCGCTCTCAGCTCGAGGAGGAGTTGGCCAAGCTGAGAGAGACCATCGCCGATCTCGAGGCGATCCTCGCCGATCCGGCCAGGCTCCGCTCGGTGATCTCCTCTGAGCTGCGCGAGGTGAAGGAGCGCTTCACCGACGAGCGCCGCACCCGGATCGTCAACGACCCAGGCGAGATGGGGGTCGAGGACCTCATCGAGGACGAGGACGTGGTGGTCACCTTCACGCGCGCGGGTTACATCAAGGCGGTGTCGGCGGACTCCTTCCGCACCCAGGGCCGAGGCGGACGAGGGGTGCAGGGGGCACGCCTCAAGGAAGAAGACCTCGTGGCGCACCTCGTGCACACGAGCGCACTCGAGTACCTTCTGCTGTTCTCCAACCGCGGTCGCGTCTACCGGCTCAGGGTGCACGAGGTGCCGATGAAGGAGCGTACGGCGAGGGGCACCGCGGTCGTGAACCTCCTGCCTCTCGCCCCCGACGAGCGGATCGAGGCGCTCGTGGCCACACGCGACTTCGACTCCGGGGGGTACCTGCTCTTCGCGACGAAAGAGGGTCAGGTCAAAAAGACGGCGTTCAGCGAGTACGACAAGTCCAGACGTGAAGGGTTCATCGCGATCGCCCTTCGAGCGGGCGACGAGCTGGTACGCGCCATCCCGACGTCCGGCGACGACGACGTGGTCCTCGTGAGCCGCAACGGCAGTGGGATCCGCTTCTCCGAGGCCGACGTCCGTCCCATGGGACGTGACGCAGCCGGCGTGCGCGGGATGCGGCTGCGCCCAGGCGACGAGGTGGTCTCCTGTGACGTCGTCCGACCCGACGCCGACATCCTCATCGTCACAGACGCCGGATACGGCAAGCGCACGAAGACCGAGCACTTCGGCCGCCAAGGCCGAGGCGGGCAGGGGGTGAGGGCCATCAAGCTGACCGCGGTGCGCGGACGGGTCGTGGCTGCCTTCATGGCCGCACTGGACGACGAGATCCTGCTCGTGTCGACCGGTGGGGTGGTGATCCGAACCGCCGTACGCGAGATCACCGCCCAGGGACGCGACGCCACGGGGGTAAGGCTGATGAGCCTCGACGAGGGCCACTCCGTCGCCGCGGTGGCAGCCGTCGCGAGCGGCGAGGAGGGGACGGGCTGACGGCCCTCGCAGCACCGTCGTAGGCACTGGCGACAGGTCGCAGGCACGACAGGCGTGGGTGTTAGCCTGCCCGTTTCGTCGGGGCTATAGCTCAGCCGGTTAGAGCGCAGCACTGATAATGCTGAGGTCGCTGGTTCGATTCCAGCTAGCCCCACCACAGCCCCACCATCAGCTTGTGTGACCACGGCTGATCTGCGTCATTTCAGTAACGCCTGATCAGCGACCCTGTAACGGATGATCGGTGACACAGTACGGTGCAGGACACGAGATGAAGGCACTTTTCGACACGGCCAAGGATGGGGTGGTGCTGCGCGTCCACGTCCAACCCGGAGCGGGCCGCGAGGCCGTCATCGGGACCCACGGTGATGCCCTGAAGGTCCGGGTGGCCGCGGCCCCGGTCTCAGGCCGCGCGAACGACGCGGTGCTGTCCCTGCTCGCGCGAGAGCTCGGCATCGATCGAGAGTCTCTCGAGATCACCGCAGGAGCCAGCAGCAGGATCAAGCGCGTCAAGTTCAGCGGAGTCGAGGCGGAGGATTTCGAGAAGAGATTGAGGATCGTCGTGCAAGGAGCGGGACCCGGTCGCCCCGCGAGAGACGGACGAGCCGGCCGCCCGGGGTCCTGAAACGTTGTTCATCGAGCAGAAGCTGTTACCCACCGAGGCCCCCTAAGGGACGAGCTCGAAGCGACCGTTCTTGATCACAGAGTGCTTCCCACTTCTGGCCTCGAGAGCGAAGCCTCCATCAGGGTGGTCGAAGATCTGCACGCACAGGTCCCTGCCCAAGAACGCAGGAGCGGCGAAGCGGACTGCCGCTCGGCGGATTCTCCTCGGATCACAGCCGGCCACCAGCTTGGTCGCCGCACGAGTGCACAGCGCCATCGTGCACAGCCCGTGCAGGAACGGGGCCTCGTAGCCGCTGCGCCGGGCTCCTTCGACGCTGAAGTGGTGGTCGCTGTAATCACCGGAGACTTGGGCGTAGCGGCGCGCCATCACCTCGTCGATCCTCACCACATCCTCTGCCACCAGCGCCGCTCCATTGGGGGAGAACGAGTAGTCGGGGAGATCGGGTCCGGTGGGGTCGGCTGTGGTGCCTAGTAGGACCGTCGTCCACCACTGTTCCGCCACGAGGTCATCGCGATCGTCGAGGGTGAAGTGGTGCAAGGTGACGCGGAGATTGTCTCCCGAGGGCCGTGCGCTGTGGGTCTCGACGAAGGTGTGAAGCTTCTGGTCCGATGCGACCGGTCGGTGGACCAGGAGGTCGTGCTGGCCGTGGACACCGCTCAGTGCGGTGGAGAAGACGTGGTCGGGCACCAGCTCGGCGATCGCAGCCAACTGGGCGCGGTAGACCTGCGTGGCGATGAAGCTGGGTGGCACCAACTGGCCATCGCGGACCTGCTGGTCGTCGTCGAGGGTCGCGTCGGCGAACTGACGAACCAGCTCTGGATCCAATGGGAGTTCGAAGGGTCCGACTCGGTCACCGGCGCGCAAGACGGTGCTCGGCACGATGAGCCATTGAACCAGATCGCAGCGGGTCACTGGGGCGCCTCTGCCGGCCCTTCGGTGAGTTCACCTCGACGCTGTCAGCGCACATACTTGGGGGATGCGCCGACCATCCGCAGGGTCGCCGGGCATGCCGGCGCTCGCGGCTCAGGCTGTGGTGGCGACCCTGGTCTGCCTCGTGGCCGCGTGCGGTCAGGGTGCCGGTGGCGGCACCGCGAAGACGACCCCGACGACGGTCGAGCGGGTGAAGGGAGGGCCCACCGGGAGCTATCTGGTCGCGAGCGGCATTCACAAGATCAGCCACGTGATCGTCATCGAGCAGGAGAATCGCTCGTTCGACAGCTACTTCGGAACCTATCCCGGTGCGGACGGCATCCCGATGAGAAACGGTGTGCCGACGGTGTGCGTCCCCGACCCCGGTGGGGGCTGCACCGAGCCCTTCCACGACACCGCTGACATCAACGGTGGCGGCCCGCACGGCGAGAAGCACGCGATCGCGGACGTCGACGGGGGCAAGATGGACGGGTTCGTCTTCGAGCGAGCCGCCGCGAAGAGCACCTGCCAGGATCCCAACGACCCCGCCTGTTACATCGGATCGACCGGTACCCCGGACGTGATGGGCTACCACACGGACGCCGAGATCCCCAACTACTGGGCCTACGCGAAGGACTTCGTGCTCGACGACCACATGTTCGAACCGGTGAAGTCCTGGTCCTTGCCGGACCACCTCTACATGGTCTCGGCGTGGTCGGCGCGGTGCGCAGACGTCTCACCGTCGAGCTGCGTCAACAACATCGTCGGGCCCGTCGGGGTCGCCAAGATGCAGGTCGAGGTCAACAAGGCCCTGTCTACCGGCACTGCGGACATCGTGAACGCCTGGACCGACATCACCTGGCTCCTGTACGCCAAGCATGTCTCGTGGGCCTACTACATCCAGACCGGAGAGCAGCCTGACTGCGCAAACGACTCCTCCGAGACGTGCGCGCCAGTACCCCAGAGCTACCGGACTCCGGGCATCTGGAACCCGTTGCCGCTCTTCGAGGACGTCCAGAATGACGGCCAGCTCGACAACGTTCAGCCACTGGACTCGTACTTCGCGGCGGCCAAGGCGGGGACCCTGCCAGCCGTCTCCTGGATCGCGCCGTCCCAGGCCGACAGCGATCACCCCCCGGCGAGCGTCCACCAGGGACAGGCCTACGTCACGGCGCTGATCAACGCGGCGATGCAGAGCCCCGACTGGGACTCGACCGCGATCTTCTTGAACTGGGACGACTGGGGCGGCTTCTACGACAACGTCGTGCCGCCCCGGGTCGATCAGAACGGTTACGGGCTGCGCGTGCCGGCCCTCGTGATCTCGCCGTACGCCAAGCAGGGTCTCGTCGACCACCAAACCCTCTCGAGCGACGCCTACCTCAAGTTCATAGAGGACGACTTCCTCGACGGAGCGAGGCTCGACCCGAGCACCGACGGCCGCCCCGACCCGCGCCCCGACGTCAGGGAGGATTCACCCGTCTTGGGCAACATTGCCGAGGACTTCGACTTCGACCAGGCGCCACGAGCGCCGGTGCTGCTCCCGACCAACCCGCCCACCGACTCCCCCTCGGTACCGGCCTCGTTCACGGGCAAAGGGCCCTGCGACGGGTGCACGACCACCCCCCCGAGCACCTGAGCGGCGGTAACGGTACGCCTCACGTCGAAATCGCTTCGCAAGGTACCGACCGGGAAGACGGTTCCCCACCCGGCGGAAGGAGCGGTCGGGATGCGTTTCGAGAGGCGGAGGCGAGGGACCGGCGGCTCGCCGGTTGGTGGCAGGCGGGGTCGGCGGACGACGGCAGGGCTCTCGGTGGGGCTGCTGCCTATGGCATTGATGGCGGGACTCTTCGGAGGCCTCGCCTCGCTCGGGCCGACTGCCTTGCCATTGTCGAACCTCCACCTTGCGGCGTCCGCCACGTGCGACGACTCGTGGGCGATGTTCCAGCACGACAATCGCCACACAGGAGCCCCGCTGTGCTCCGGGGTGACCACGTCGAACGCCACAGAGCTGCACCAGTCCTGGTACGCCCAGACCGCCGGGGCGATCACGGCCGAACCGGTCGTGGCCGACGGCCTTGTCTTCGTCGGGGACTCCACCGGCGTCTTCTACGCGGTCGACCAGGCGACAGGCACGGTCGCCTGGTCGTTCAACATCACGAGCAACAAGCTCCACGACGACCAACACGGCGTGTCGTTCGGTGAGATCCCCGGCACCGCCGCAGTGGCCGAAATCCCGCAGAAGGGCTCGGTCGTGTTCGTCGTGGGCGGTGGCACGGTCTACGCCCTCGAGGCACTGACCGGGGCGCCCATCTGGGCCCAGGACACCGATCCCCTGAAGCCGACCAGCTCGGTCGAGACCGAGTCCTCGCCAGTGGTCGACCTCTCCACGTCGCCCCCCGAGGTGCTCCTTGGCAACGACACCAACCAGTCGTCGGGCGTCGCCGAGACCGGGATGATGGCTTTCAACGCAGAGACCGGTGCGCTGCTTTGGAAGTACGAGCCGGAGACCAACAAGACGGTCACGCCAGGCCAGTACGCGGGCTCGACGCCCGCAGCGCTCTCGGCCGGTGACGACCTGAGCACCGACCATTCATGCGGCGACATCTGGTCCTCGCCGGCTCTCGACCCGCGCTACAAGGGCCACGGCCTCGTGGTGTTCGCCACCGGCGACTGCCCCGAGCCCGCACCGGGCCAATTCACCAACGTCGAGTCGGTCTTCGGCGTAGACGCAGTCACGGGGAAGGACGTCTGGACCTTTGCAGAGCCGGCCAACATCTATACGTCCGTGCCGACAGGGACCGATGCGGACGACGACTTCGGCTCGTCCCCCGTGCTCGCCACCGTCGAAGGGCGAGCGATGGTCGTCGAAGCCGGCAAGTCGGGTTACGTCTACGGCCTCGACGAGCACACGGGCAAGGAGCTCTGGCAGGTGCAGGCGGCTCAGCCCGGACAGCTCTCCCCCCAGGGGGTCGGAGCCATCGGGGGCTTCATCGGCTCGCCTGCGCTCGGCACTGCGGACGGCCATCCAGCAGTCTTCCTGACGTCTGCGATCTTCATGCCGCTGACGGGGCTCGGTGCCAACGCCGCCGCCCCGCCGTACACGCCTTGTGCGGGCCTCACCGAGGCGTCGCTCCCCGCGTGCCCCGATACCACCCTCGCCGGTGACCCGACGCGCCTCGCGTCGGTGCACGCCGTGGACATCGCAACGGGGACCGTGCTTTGGCAGGAACCGATCTCGACGCCTACCTACGCCCCGGCGACCTACTCGAACGGAGTGGTGTTCGCACCCTCCACCACCTCTTTCGCCATCGCCGCCTACGACGCCGACACCGGGGTCCCCCTGTGGGCCTCCCCGCTTGCGGCTTCGGCGGCGAGCGGGGCATCTGTCGTCGGCCCGAGCATCTTCGTCGGTTCGGGCATCTCCGAAGGTGGGCAGAACGTCCCCGGAGCCAACGGGATCTGGTCCTTCACCACCGTCCTCGGCGCTCCGGCCGCCCCGGCGACCCCGGGGGTTTGACACTTCTATGACGGCCATGTCAGAGTCATGGCGGTGGCGAGGTGGGTGCCACCGGCGGATCGGACTCGGGCGGCGGGTCGAAGCGGCGGCCCGCGTCCCGTCATCGAACAGCTGCCCCTGTGGCGGGAGGGAATGATCGAGATGCAACTCGGAAGAAAGATGCGCCTCGCCTTGCTGTGCGTGGGTCTGTCGGGCGTGGCGGTGGCCTCGTGGGCCGGCGTGGCGGCGGCGGTGAGCGGTGGCGGCTACCAGTCTTCCCAGCAGGACTGCCCCAACAACGGCTCGGCTTGGAACACCCCGAACGGCTACACCTATCCGGGCTGCCACAACACCGCCGTCAACGTGGAGAGCGGCGGGACCACGAACGGCGACGCCAACTCGAACAACACCCGATACGCCGAGTGGGGCAACAACCAGTCGCCGAACGAGAACTCCAACCCGGGTTTCGGCCTCGTTTACAACACCGGTGACCCGGGGACCTACGACGCGATCCACTCGGGGTGTATCGCAGCCAACACCGACGGCACCGGCGGCGGCGCCGGTAAGGGCTGCGGCAACAACAAGAAGGGGACCGGCTTCGAGGCGAACTACGACTACTACGCCCTCTACTGCCCGGTGGCGGCCATGCTGCCCGTCTCCTCCACGCCCGACCCGGGAGGCTTCTTCCCGGCCGCCTACCAGTGCGCAAGCGACCAACCTGTCGGGCAGAACACCCTTACGCCCGACACCGGGAGCGGCAACGCCCTGACCACGATCCTGACCCAGGGCGTGCTCGTCTACTTCGGGATGGACGACAACACCGACAACGGCGAGCACGACGGCTTCAGCGGCAACAACAACACCGCCGGCGCCATCGTCGGGCCATCGGACGGCGGCAGCATGCTCCTGAGCGTGACGCCGCAGACCGCCACCAAGACCCCGAGCGCTACCAACCCCGAGGGGGCGGCGAACTACTCGATGGGCTTCTGTGCGGACGGCATCTGCGGCGGGGCCACCACCCAGCAGCAGACCGTGTACCAAGGGTGCAACGCCAAGACCGGTGAGAAGGCCTCGAGCGACAAGTGCGCCAAGGGCACCGCGAAGAACGACAACGTTTACGAGAACAACACCCCGGCGAGCACCAAGGAGTCCCCCAACTGCAACGGCGGCGGGCCGAACTCCTCCGAGACGGCGTGCTACAAGAACTCGAACGGGACGCCCAACCCGGGCGGCGCCGACGCCTACCGCCAGAACACGCCGCAGAACATGAACACCGAGCCGGGCGTTCAGACCTACCAGGACCCCGACCCCCAGCGCTCGCCAGCGGCACCGGTGGGCACCCCCGGGCTCTACGTGGGCAGCTGCGGCGCCTACGCCAACGATTCCGGCGGCGCCGGCAGCCCCGGCATCACCGGCCAGGACCCCGGCTACATAGGCGGCACGTCGAACTGCTAGAGCGCTAGCCGATAAGCGGAGGGCTCGGACGGCGTGTGGGTGGATCCGTAGGTTGCCAACAGCTTCCGAAGGACCGGCCAACACGCCTGGTCGAGCCCTATCTGCGTTCGCTCTAGCTGCTTAGGCCCCGCAACAGGACTTAGGAGATAGGTTCTCGGGTCGGACCTCGACCTAGGGGGCCAGACCGAGGGGGCCAGTGACCGACGTCTCCGCGCCAGCCATCGACCTGTTGAGCGGCAGCTTCTACTCGCAGGACCCCTACCCGGCGTTCGCCTGGATGCGCAGGGAGGCGCCGCTCTACTACGACGAGGCCAACCGCATCTGGGGCGTGAGCAGGTACGCGGACGTGCGCGCCGTCGGGCAGGACCCCAAGTCCTTCTCGAGCGCCGGAGGGTCCCGACCGGGGATCGCCCTCCCGTACATGATCGACATGGACGCCCCCGAGCACCGGAGGCGCAGGCGCCTCGTCAACGCGCTGTTCACCCCGCAGGCAGTGAAGGCTCGTGAGGAGCGCATCGCGATCGTGTGCGATCGCTTGATCGACTCGATCTGCGCGGCGGGGGAGTGCGACCTCGTGGCGGACGTGGCGGTGCCGCTCCCGTTGGTCATGATCGCCGACATGCTGGGCTTCCCCTCCCGTGACTGGCCACGACTTCTCGAGTGGTCCGACACGATGCTCATGTCCCAGGGCTCCCCCGAGCCGGACGCCCTGGATCGGGCGACCACAGCGTTCGTCGAGTGGGACACCTACGTGCGCGCACACATCGAGGACCGCAGGCGCACCGGCGCGAGCGACGACCTGCTCGGCATGCTCGTGTGCGGCGCTACCGATGCCGAGCCCCTCGACGACTCGTCGTTGGTTCACGAGGCCCTCCTCATCCTCGTCGGTGGAGACGAGACCACCCGCCACGTGATCAGCGGCGGGATGCAGGCTCTGCTCGGGCATCCCAGCCAGGTCGAGGACCTCAGGCGAGCCCCCGGCCTGATCGAGGGCGCTGTCGAGGAGATGCTGCGCTGGGTGTCGCCGATCAAGAACATGAACCGCACCGCCACGCGCGACGTCGATCTGCACGGGCGGACCGTCCACCGCGGCGACAACGTGCTCCTGCTCTACCCGTCGGCCAACCGCGACGAGGAGGTGTTCGCCGACCCGGAGCGCTTCGACGTCCACCGCGAGCCCAACGAGCACGTCGCGTTCGGGTTCGGCGCCCACCTGTGCCTCGGGCAGCGCCTGGCACGCGCCGAGCTCGTGACGGTGGTCGGTCGGCTCCTCGCCAGGCTGCCCGACCTCGCGCTCGACACCTCGAAGCAGACGCCGATGCGCGTGTCGAACTTCATCGTCGGCCACGAGGCCCTCCCGGTGCGCTTCACGCCCACCGAGCCCATCTAGAAAGTCTGGCGCCCTCTCAGGTGCCGGAGGAGGAGAAGTTCAAGGTGAAAGGCACGGTGTGAGGCTGGAACAGCCATCCCGGGACCGCCTTGCCGGAGACCTGCACCCCTACCACCACGAGGCTGGCGCCGAACTCCACCGAGAGGTGACCGCCCACCGGGTCGAGGACCTTGGTCTGCCCGGCCTGGAGCACGCCGGCGAAGACCGGGTCGGGCGAGGACGCCACGGTCGCGTCGATCCAGCACGGCTCCTGGGCTGCGATCGCGACCTGGTAGCTCTTGGCGCGCACCACGACCGACGCCGCGCTCGCACCGCCGGAGGACTGCGTGACGATCGAGGCCCTGGCGTGGGAGGCAGACGCGGAGCCGGAGCGCGAGCCCGATCCCGAGCTCGTGGAACCGGTCGCAGCGCCGCCCGTCGAATTGGTCCGGGTCAGGTGGATGTCGGCCAGCCACTGAGGCTCGTAGTGGTGTATCGCCAACCCGCCGATCCCGATCAGAAGCAGCAGGGCCGTCACCGTCACCGTCACCCTGAGCCAGCGCGGGGCCAGCCGCCTGGAATAGCCGCCTGCGTGCCAGGGGAGCCAGATCGGGCCCGTGTCCGCGAAGTGCACCGAGGATGCCACCGCGGGGTGGCGGAGGCCGGCGAGGGGGACCTCTGCGGTGTGGGTGAACCCTCTGGGTGTCTGCGAGCTGCCGTTGCCGGCGCCCGTCACCCTCGGCGCCGGCGAGCTCGGGGACGACGCCTCACGCCGGCGCCTGGTGGCCCGGGTTCCCTGGGCACGTCCCGTGGCGGGCCCAGCGTCCTGGGTCGAATGGGTGTCCTGCGACCAGTGGGCGTCCTGCCAGGCGCGCAGGGCGGTACCGCAGACCTCGGAGGGGTCGAGGCCGAGCACCTCGGAGTAGCGACGCGCGGCGGTCACGACCGTGCGCTGGTCGGAGAGCCCCGTGAGGTCCATCGACTCGAGGGCCTCGAGGTGCTGGCAAGGGACCCCGGTGCGTCCGCTGATGTCGCCCAAGGATGCGCCGAGGCGCTCGCGCGCTTCGCGGAGGGCGGCGCCCACTTCTGCTCCGGAGGCGAGCGCCTCGCTGCCACTGCCTGCGGTCGCCACGCGATCCTCCTGCTTGCTGCGTCGAATTGTACAACTCACAACGATCGCACACCGCGCTTCGTTTTCGCTGCCCAGGTGCCCTGGCAGGCGAAAGTTTCGTGGCCACCGGGCGTTCTGCTCTAGGTCGACGGGGTATGCCTGGAGCCACGGCGCCCGGAGGCTCTGGGGGCACCCGGTGGCGAGGGGTGGGACGGCGTTGGGACGACCTTGGTGAACTCCGGCGCCGCTTTTGCCGAGGAGGGTATGTGACGAGGGGGAGGCAGCGCACCAAGCGCAGTGACCGCATGCGGGCGTTGCTCGTGGCAGTGCCCGTGGTGGTCCTGCTGGCAGGCTGCGGCGCGCGGGTGAGCCCCTACCTCGGGGCCGACACGGGCGTCGGCCAGGGCGGGAACGGCACGGCGACCGGCGCCTCGGGCGGCACGGGCGCCGCCGGCGGCTCCGCCGGCTCCGCCGGCTCCACCGGCGGCTCGAGCACGGGCGGCTCCGCGGGCTCGACCGGCGGATCGAGCGGAGGCGGGTCCACTGCAGGCTCGAACGGCGGTGGGGGCAGCGCACCGCCCCCGGCTTCCTACAGCTTCGACCCGGCCTCCGAGGCGGGCGACTGCTCGGGCAGCGCGGGTAACACCGCCTCCGCTCCCGGTGTCACCCCGAGCTCCATCACGATCGGCAACGTGAGCGGCCTGACCGGGCCGCTGTCGGGGAGCTTCCCCCAGGGCCCGCAGGCGGTCGAGGCGCTGTTCGGCGCGGTGAACGCGGCCGGCGGGATCTGCGGGCGCAAGCTCAGCCTCGACGTAGAGGACGACCAACAGGACTCCTCTACCAACGCCTCCGACGTCGGAGACCTCATCCCCAAGGTGCTCGCGTTCGCCGGGTCCACCTCCGACTCCGATGGCGGAGGCGTGCCACAGATGGTCCAGGCCGGCACCCCCGACTTCGGCTTCGCCATCGACTGCAACCGCAGCGAGTCGGCGACGTACTGGTCGGCGGCCGGCGGGAGCTGCGACGACCCCAGTGGCTCGCCCAGCGGCCCTTACTACATCGGCGACACGACCTTCGCACTCGCCAAGGCGGGCGGGTACTTCCCGACGAAGATGGCTCTCCTCGCGTACAACATCGCCATTAGCTCCCAGGCGGCAGAGCAGTTCGAGTACGTCTACCAGCACGACTTCGGCGGAACCGTCTGCTACACGGACTTCTCGATCTCGCCAGCGACGGCCTCGCTCGAGAGCGACGTGGCCCAGATGCGCAGTAACGGCTGCAATGGCGTCTTCACGACCCTGGACGTGACCGGAAACGCCAAGATGCTCCAGGCCATGCAGCAGCAGTCGTTCACTATGGGCTACACCGACACGACTTTCGACGGGTACACCCCGGACCAGATCTCCACGGCCGGTGAGAGCGCGGCCCAGGGGCTCATCATCGGGTTGCCTTTCATCCCGCTCAACGAGCCCAACCCGACAGTGCAGCTCTACCAGAAGCAGCTCGCCACCTACGAGCCCGGCCAGCAACCGAGCGGCTTCGGCTTCCTGTCCTGGGAGGCCGCGCAGCTGCTCATCTACTCGCTCATCGCGAGCGGCCACAACCCGACGCGTGCCTCGGTCACGAAGGTGATGGACGGGATCACGGGGTGGACCGGCGGGGGGGCGCTCGGACCGATCACGCCTTCCAACCACAACAGCATCCCCTGCTCGGTAGACGTCCAGGTGAAGGGCAACGCCTTCGTGCGCAAGGGTCCGTCGTCGGGCCTGTTCTGCGGTGGCCAGCTCGTGCAGGCGTCGTCGTAGGCGACGGGTAGCACCTACACGCCCATGGGCACGCTCTGGCCGTTCATAGTCATAGGGGTCTTCTCGGGCAGCATCTACGGCCTCGCGACCATGGGCGTGGTGCTCACCTACAAGACGACCGGGATCTTCAACTTCGCCTACGGCGCGGTGGCGATGTTCTGCGCCTTCACCTACTGGCAGCTGCACGACTCGTGGCACCTCACCGCGTGGGTGGCGCTGCCGATCCTGCTCCTCGTGGTGGCCCCGGTGCTCGGGCTGGTCTTCGAGGGGATATTCCGCGCCTTCGCCGGTGCCTCGGCCGAGATCCCGATGGTGGTGACCCTGGCCATGCTCGCGGTCCTCGAGGTGGGCGCGACACTCATATGGGGGGGCGTCGACCGCCAGCTCCAGAGCATCTTCCCTCGCTCCACCTTCCTGCTCAGCGGGAACCTGCACGTCGGCTGGGACCAGCTCGGCACCCTGCTCGTGTCGCTCGCCATGGGCGCGGGCCTCTGGTGGCTGCTACGCCACACCCGCTTCGGCACCGCCACGAGGGCGGTGGTCGACAACGGCGACCTGGCGGAGATCATCGGGGTGAACGCCGGCAGCGTGAGGCGCGGCGCGTGGATCGTGTCCTCGATGTTCGGGGCGCTCGTCGGGGTCCTCTTGAGCCCCTCCCAGGGTCTCGACGTCTACCAGCTCGTCGTGGTGGTCATCTACGTGTTCGCCCCGGCGGTGCTCGGGTTCGTCTTCGGCCTGCCGTGGGCGTTCGGCGGCGCTCTGGTGCTCGGAATCACCCAGAGCGTGCTCTCACGGTGGTCGAGCTCGGGCACGGTCGCCGACCTCGAGACGGCCATCCCCTACATCGCGCTCTTCGTCCTGCTCATCGTGCTCGGGAACCGGCTCAAGGAGGCCGGGGTGGCGGTGCGTCCGATGGCGGCCAGCACGACCGACGAGACCTCTTCCGTGCCCGCCACGACGTCGGGGGTCCCGGGCCGGTCGCGCTCGGGCGGCCGCGCACTTCGGCCGCTCGGGATCGGGCTGATCGGCTTCGTCCTGGCGGTACTGCTCCCGATCGCCGTGCCGGGGCCGAGGCTCGGCGACGTGACCATCGGCGCCATCTTTGCGATGGTCGCCCTCACGCTCGTCGTGCTCTCGGGCTGGGCGGGGCAGATCTCGCTCTGCCAGTTCAGCTTCGTGGGAGTGGGCGCTTTCTGCGTCGGGCATCTGGCCGGCGCCCACGGCCAGAGCTTCGTGAGCGCCACCCTCGTCGGGATGGCGATCTCGGTGGGCCTCGGGCTGCTGGTCGGCCTGGCTTCGCTTCGGCTCTCGGGGCTCTACCTGATGATCGCCACGCTGGCCTTCGCGCTGATCATGGACAACGTCGTGTTCAACCGGCCCGACGTGAGCGGAGGCCTCACCGGGATGACCGACGCGCGCCCGCGCATCCTGGGCGTCTCGTTCACGGGGCGCATCGGCCTCTACGAGCTCGTGACGGTGGTGTTCGCGGTGCTAGCCACCGCCTCGTACTTCTTGAACCGCGGACCTGTAGGCAGGCGCCTGCACATCTTGCGCGACTCGCCGGTTGCGGCGTCGACGCTCGGGGTCAACCTCACCGTCACCAAGCTCGTCACCTTCGCTGTCTGCGGGGCGATCGCCGCCCTTGGCGGCGCCTTTTACGGCTCCTACGTCCAGGCGATCAACCCGATGGACTTCCAGTTCTCGGTCTCGCTCGAGCTGCTGCTGCTCGTGGTGCTCGGCGGCCGCACCATGATCAGCGGCGCGGTGATAGCCGGCGCCGTCTTCGGCATCCAGCACCTGCCGATCCCGGTGGACGTGGTCAACTACATCTCGCTCGGGGTGGCCGCCGGCGTGGTCGGCCTGGCCTCTACCCCCGAGGGCACCGTGGCGGTGTCCGTGGCCCAGGCGCGCAAGTGCTTCACAGTGCTGCGGCCCCGGCCGCGAAGGCCGCTCGTGCTCGAGCCCCTGCTCGCCATGCACGAACCGGTGCTCGCCACCCACAAGCAGTTGGAGGTGACCAGTGGACGCTGATCACCCCTCCGCCGCCACGACGCAGACCCGGCTCAGCGGCGAGCCGGTGACTGCGCCGATCGCCGTCACGGCGACGGCGACGGCGACGTCAGCCCTCCTCGAGGCCTCGGGTGTATCGGTGCGCTTCGGGGGCCTGCACGCTCTGGACGACGTAGACCTGGCTGTGCCCGCCGGGGAGATCACCGGCCTGATCGGTCCCAACGGAGCGGGCAAGACGACGATGTTCAACGTCCTCACCGGGCTGATCACCCCGAGCAGCGGGAGGGTCGGCCTCGACGGCGACGACATCACCAGGTGGCCCCCGCACCGCCGGGGCCGCGCCGGCATAGCGCGTACCTTCCAGCGTCTCGAGCTCTTCGTTCGCATGAGCGTCGAGGACAACCTCGTCGCGGCCTGGGAGGCCTGCCACCCCGGCGCGGTGCTGGGCCGCGGGCGGGCGGAGCGGCGGCGCAAGGTGTCTCAGGTCATGGAGATGCTCGACCTCTGGCGGATCGCCGGGCTCCAGGCCGGGGTGCTGCCGACCGGTCAGGGCCGCATGGTCGAGCTCGGGCGGGCGCTGTGCACCGACCCGCGGGTGCTGCTGCTCGACGAGCCGAGCTCGGGGCTCGACGCCGCCGAGACGGCGCGCTTCTGCGAGGTCCTGCGCACTGTCGCCGGCGCGCACGGGTCGGGCGAGCCGGCGGTGCTCCTGGTGGAGCACGACATGTCGCTCGTCATGGAGGTGTGCGACCACATCACCGTTCTGGACTTCGGCCGCCGCATCGCCTGCGGCACGCCGGCGGAGATCCGCGCAGACCCTTCGGTGCGCGCCGCGTACCTCGGAGAGACCGATGTCGCCTGAGCGAAACGGCGCCGCGGCGGTGCTCGAGCTCGACGACCTGTGGGTCCACTACGGCGCTATGCGCGCGCTCGCGGGAGTGTCCCTCGTGGTACCCGAGGGCGCGGTGGTGGCGCTGCTCGGTCCGAACGGCGCAGGCAAGAGCACCACGCTTCGCGCCGTGTCGGGATTGGTGCGCCCCACGAGCGGCCACATCCTCGTGTCGGGGCTGCGCGTGGATCGGCGCCCGCCGCACGCGATAGCGCGCCTCGGCGTGGTCCACGTGCCCGAGGGCAGGGGGATCTTTCCCAGCCTGTCGGTCCAGGAGAACCTCGAGATGGTGCGGTACGCGATAGGCGAGGACGTCGACCCGGTCGCCGAGGCCGTGCAGATCTTCCCCCCGCTCGCCACCCGCCTCAAGCAGCTGGCCGGCACCCTGTCGGGGGGCGAGCAGCAGATGCTCGCGCTGGCGCGGGCGTTGCTGTCGCGGCCGCGACTGCTCATGGTGGACGAGATCTCGATGGGGCTGGCCCCGCTCATCGTCGGACAGCTCTTCGACGCGCTGAAGGCCCGGGCGGAGGCCGGCACGAGCATCCTGCTCGTGGAGCAGTACGTCGACGCCGCACTCGAGCTGGCCGACTACGTCTACGTGATGGACAAGGGAACCATTGTCGACGTCGGCGAGCCGGGCGACGTCCGTGAGGGCGGGCTCGTGTCCGCATACCTGGGAGGTTGAGGACCGTGCTGTACACGAGGACGCTCTACACACCGACAGCGCGAGCCCCGGGTGCCGGGCGGGCGTGGCGTACGGGAGAGGTCGAGAAGCACGGGAAGTGGGAGAATCGGCGACGGGAGGTGGGCAGATGAGGAACGGGACCTCGACACTCAGGAGGTTGGCCTGCGCGGCGCTGCTGTCGACGGGTGCGACCGCCGCGGCCGCCATCGCCTTCGCCCCTGCGGCTCACGCAGACGACTCCTCGAACGCCACCCAGATAAGCGGCTACACGGCGACCGTCCAGGCGCTCGGCGTCCAGTACGCCTTCGACATCCCAGGCATGTTCCCCCTGCCCAACCAGAACCTGCTGGAGGAAGACGTGCCCTTCGCCAGGACCCTCGTGCAGCAGGGCCCAGTCGTGAACGCGATCGGCACCCCGTACTACCCAGGTGACATCCTCGGCCACTTCGGCAGCCTCCTGTCGGAGTTCGCCCCGTCGCAGCTGACGTCGGCCCCGACCATAGGGAACCTCCTCCTCACCAACGACCCCTTGCTCGCGGAGGCCGAATACCCAGCGGTTCCGGGACACGGGCAGGACGCGAGCTTCGGCGGCACACCACCGGCCGGCGTGCCGATCGCACCGAACGTCGCCAGCGGCACGGCGCACGCCGACGAGAACGGCGCGAGCGTTACTGCGACCATCAGCGACCTCCAGACCTCGCCTCCCTCGAGCACCAACTCCTCGCTCGCCCACCTGGGGCCGGCCGCTTCCTCGAACGGCTCGCTGCTCAGTGACTCATCGGGCCCGATGCTCGACATCGGCTCGATACAGTCCACCAACGGCGTGAACATCGGCCAGGCGCAGATCACCGGCACGGCGACCGACGTCCTGAAGACCATCGACGTCGCGGGCGTCCTCGACATCAGCCAGATCACCTCGAGCGCCGGCGCGAGCTCCGACGGCAACACGGGGAGCCCGACCTCCTCGTTCCACCTCGCGGGAGTGACGGTCGACAGCCAGCCCGCCTACATCGACAACCAGGGCGTGCACGTGTCGGGCACGAGCACCTCGTCGACGGGCGTGACCCCCCAGCAGGCTCAGAACTCGCTCAACGCCACCTTTGCCCAGGACGGGATCAGCGTGCGCCTGCTCGACCCGGCCACCAACACCAACGGCGCCGAGGGCACGTCCAACGCCGGCGGGCTCGTGATCAGCTTCGTCCACCAGTTCAACGTCCCCTACGTCCAGGGGGAGCCGACCGTCCCGGTCTGCGTCCAGGTACCCCCGAGCCCCACGTGCGGCAGCGGTAAAAACGACTACGGGGGTCTCGGCAACCAAGCGCTCCCGGCGGGCACGTACACCGCCACCACCTCGATCACGCTCGGCTCCGCCACGAGCGACGTGCAGGCCACCCAGGTGCCGGCCTCGTCCCCGAGCTCGGCGCTCTCCTCGCTCCCGGGCGGGGACCTCCAGCTCGGGCTCAGCACGCTCGGCTCGTCCTTCCCGGCCGGTTCGTCGACCACCTTCGGGGCGCCTGGCACGAACGGCTCGCCGGGCACGGCCACCTCGCCGCAGTCGCTCGGGGCGAGGACCTCCGACCGGCTGCCGTTCGGCATCCCGGCACCGGTCGGCTGGCTGGTGGTTGCCCTCGTGCTGTGCGTGATCACCGCGTATCCGATGCTGCTGGCGGCTCGCTGGCAGTTCCTTTCAGGCAGGGGGAGATGACCGAGACCGTCAGGGTGATACCCGGCACGAAGCAGGGCCCCGCTGAGCCCTGGTCCCCGCAGGGGGCGCCCGCCGAAGAGGCGCCGGCGCCGACCTCGTGGAGCTACGAGGGGCCGGGCGCGGCCGAGGACCACGAGGACGTCCCGCCCTCCGAGGGCGGCGGGGGAGGCTCCGGCAGAGGAGGAGGGCTGTTCGAGCGCCTGTTGCGGCGCCGGCCGCCTGACGGCGAGCACAACCGGATAGACCTGCGCAACACCTGGCAGATAGTGGCCGGCTCGATCCTCGTGCCGCTCGGGATCGTGCTCATCCTGATCGCCTGGTACGGCTCGGCGCACACCCCGTACGTGCAGCAGCAGATCCCGTACCTCGTGAGCGGGTCGTTCGCCGGGCTCGGCTGCATGCTCCTCGGCGGCCTCCTCTACTGGGCGCACTGGCTCTACCGTCTCTACGACCAGGCCGACCACCACCACGACGAGCAGCTCCAGGTCATGCAGGCCACGCTCCACGCGATCGCGCAGCGCTTGGGTGACGGCAACGGCTGGACGCCGGCGCCGGCGGCCGAGGGCTCGCCGCAGCCCGCAGGGTCGTCCGTCGCGCAGGCGGGAGCCCACCCCGGCGGCGCGGCCGCCCCTGGCTCCACCGGCGAGGTGTCCAGAGCGGTCGGCGCCACCTACGTGGTCACCTCCACCGGGAGCGTCTACCACCTGCCCGCGTGCCCGATCATCGCCCACCACACCGAAGGGCTGAGGGTGCTCGGAGCGGGTGCGGTGGCGCACCTGGAGGCCTGCCGGATCTGCCTGGCCACGCAGGGGCCCTGACCAGGACCCAGGCGGGGGCTGACACGGCCGTCATACCTGACATCTGCGTCAGGAAACGCTAGACTTCGTGGCCTTGGGGGGGAGTTTCGGGCGACCTCTGGGGTGGCTGTCGAGATGGCCGGCCCGGAGCCGGCGGACCGGACGCCCGGCACAGAAAGGGAAGGCCGATCGCGATGACTTCCGACGAGTCCCACAGCCCTTCGGCGGCCACGGTCGCGGACCTGGCTCGATCCGACGATCCTCGGGCGATAGCGCGCCAGCTGCGCGAGGAGCCGGTGCACCGCATCGGAGAGATGTTCACCTTGGTGACCCGGCGCGAGGACGTGGAGGAGGCACTTCGGCGCACTGCCATGTTCTCGTGGAACGAGGTACCGATGGACCTCGGCAACGTGCGTCCGCTGATCCCGCTCCAGATCGACCCGCCGCAACACGTCAAGTACCGGCGGATCCTCGACCCGCTCTTCGCGCCCAAGAAGATGGCGCTGCTCGAGGACGAGGTCGTGGCTCTCGTGGGCAAGCTGATCGACACCTTCGCCTCGCGCGGCACCTGCGACCTCCACGAGGAGTTCGCGGTCCCCCTCCCGTGCACAGTCTTCCTGCGCCTCATGGGTCTGCCCTATGAAGACCTCGATATGTTCCTGAAGCTCAAGGACGACATCATCCGCCCGCCCGGCGTCACCCTTGACGAGCAGGCCCCCTACCGGCGCGCCGCGGGGGAGGGCGTCTACAGCTACTTCGAGAAGGTCCTCGAGCAACGCCGTAAGTCGCCGACGGACGACCTCCTTGCGCAGATCATCGCGAGCGAGGTCGACTCCGAGCGCCTGACCGACGAAGAGGTCATGGACATCTGCTTCCTCTTCATAATCGCGGGCCTCGACACCGTCACCGACTCTCTCGACTGCTTCTTCGCCTACCTGGCCCAGGAGCCCGAGCAGCGCCGGCTCCTAGTGGACGACCCCTCGGCGATCCCCTCGGCGGTGGAGGAGCTTCTTCGATGGGAGAGCCCCGTGCCGGCCGTGCCCCGGGTCGCCACCCAGGACGTGTCCTTCGGGGGCTGCCCCGTCAAGAAGGGTGAGCAGGTGATGTTGCTGTTGGCCTCTGCCAACACCGACGACACGGCCCACCCCGGCGTCGACGAGGTCGACCTGCGCCGAAACCCGAATCCCCACCTCGCCTTCGGAGGCGGGGTGCACCGCTGCCTCGGCTCGCACCTCGCCCGGTTGGAGCTTCGGGTAGCGCTGCGGGAGTTCCACAAGCGCATCCCCGACTACCGGTTGGTGCCCGGCACGGTGCTCGAGTACACCCCCGGGCTCCGCTCGCTGCACACGCTCCCGCTCGAGTTCGAGTCCCCGAACTGATCCGGCTGGGCCGCAGATGCGGATAAAGCTCGACCCTGACGCCTGCCAGGGCCACGGGCGCTGCTACGCGCTGGCGCCCGACGTCTTCGACTCCGACGACTTCGGGCACTGCGTGCTGCTCGTCGACGAGGTGCCGGAGGGGCGCGAGAAGGACGCGGCCGACGCGGTCGACAACTGCCCGGAGCAGGCGCTCTCGCTCGAGGACTGACGGGGCCTCAGGCTCGTCCCCGCGTAAGCGAGGAGGACGAAGACGCCTGCCGCGCCAGCCGCCGCCACGGACGCGGCCACGGACGCGGAGCCCACGAGCAGCACGAACACCGCCAGCTGCGACCATGCGGCCACTTGCCTCGAGACCGGGTCGATGCGCGAGAGCTGCCTGTGGAGCCCCCGAAGAGCCTCGGGGCTCCTCACGCTCCTGCCCAAGAGCACGCTGAGCCCGCGCACGAGGCCGAAGAGCACGCCGGCGACGAAGGCGGACAGGGGAGAGGCGCTGAGGACGCCGAGGAGGATCATCAGGTACACGGCCGAGGTGGCGATGTAGGTGGCGAGGCCGAAGCCGGTCTGCCAGCCGAACCCGAACCCGTAGACCCAGGGGCGGTAGGAGTCCAGCCACCTCTCGTTCACCTGGCGGCGGTGGACCGGGAGCCCGAGCCCGGTGACAGTGCTTTCGGACGCCGCGCAGACGAGCGCGGCCGTGGCAGCGACGGCCGCGGTGACCAAGTGGGGGACGCCGATCGCCCCGTACGCGGCGGCGAGTGCGGCGCACGCGGCACCGAGGCAGGCGCCACCCGACAGGTTCCCGGTGAAGAACCACGACGCTGTCGCCGCGTATCTGTGGCGCCGGCCCTTCTCGGCCAGCGGCGTGATAGTCGAGAGCATCGAGAGGCCGCAGGGCGACCAGGTAGAGCGCGTCGCGGCGAGGACGGCGACGCAGCCGGCCAGGATCGCTAGGAGACTGTTCATTTCGCTCCTCTCGGTCTCCGGCCCTGTCGCACGCGTCGGAGGTCACCCCCGGCGGCCGGGCGTGCCGGCCGACACGCAGCGCAGGTCAGGCGAGCTGGTAGAAGGACCATCCGTCCCCTCCCTTGTGGTCGTTCACGATCTGCCACAGGCTTCCCTTGGAGTCGGTGGCCCGGAAATCGAAGTCGTTGGCCGCGAAATTGCCGGTCACGAGCTCGAGCGAGTTGAGGCTCCCGACACCGCCGATCGCGTAGGACGAGTGGTCGTAGCTGTTCCACGGCGCACCCACCGTTTCGATCATGTGGCCGTCGGTGGGGCGGATCCAGAAGACGTGCTCCGTCCCCTGGGGCGATGTCAGGGTGATTGGTGTGGGCACTTCTTCCTCCAGTTGCGTAGGTGGCGGGGCTGGTACGGCTGTGTTGCACGGCGCGTTCATGTTCGCGGTCGAGTCGTCCTGCGCGTTAGTGGTGGTGCACGTCGAGTCGATCTCCCAAGGCGCCACGCACGAGACGACGCGGCAGACGATGCGGCCCATGCACGCGACGTCCTGGTTGCACTGCCCGTAGCGGAACTGGAAGCACCCGGTCACCCAGTTGCCGCAGTCGCCGCCAGCGCAGTCGCAGCCGACGCCGTCGCAGTCGGTGTCGCAGAACTGGTAGCCGTTCCCGCAGCCGGTGGTGCAGTTGCAAGTGGCGTTGCAGTCCATGTAGTAGCGGGGCCCGACGCAGTAGGCCGAACCGTCGGCTTTCCACCACCCGCCTATGACGCTGTTGCTCGGGCAGTAGTTGTAGCCGCCGTTGAGCACGCAACAGAACTCGCTGAAGCCGTCACAGCAGGTCGATCCGCACCCACACCCGGGGTTGCCGCAGATGCAGATGGCGGCGTACGCGCTCTGGGGCCTGAGAACGAACTCCGTCCCGCCCACGGCGACGGCGCTGCCGACGAAAGCGGAGCGCACGAAGACGCTGCGGCGCGACATCCTCGTCTCCAAGAACCCCGCCACCCGGTCGACGAAAGCGCTGTTCATTGGTCGATGGCCCTCACGGGTCAGGGGTTGGGGTCCAACGCCTCGCGCCGCCGTGCAAGCCGGGGCAGGTCGACGAGGACCAGGACCACCGCCCAGGCGCACAGCGCGCACGAGGCCACGAGGGGCACGCCGTCGAGCGGCTGGCGGGCGAGATACGCACCCAAGCTCTGCGTGGAGCCATCGGCGCTCACGGTCGCCGCGCAGGCCGCCAGACCGAGGTCGATCACCACGTGGCTCCTAGTCGGAGGCGTGTCGGGAGTCGAGAAGCACCCGCACGAGGCGAGAACCCCGCCGTGCCGGCGCACGTAGAGCACGAAAGCCGCGAAGGCCGCGAAGGACGCAGCGACAAGTGCTGCCGGGACCCGCTCGGGAAGCAGGGCGCCGGCGGCGCCGAGCGCCGCTTCGGCGGCAGCAACACCACGCACCGCCGGCTGCGCCCACGGGTCGCCGAGCCGAGGGAGAAGCAGGGCCAGGGCCTTGGTCGTCGTCTGAGGCCGGATGGCCTTGGAAGTACCGGCGACGACCAAGAGCGCGCACCCCACCAGGTAGAGACCGACGAGGGTCACGTCACGCTCGAGCCGGCGCCACGGTCGGCTCGACGACGATCTGGGCGAGCAGGCCGTTCACGAGGGGGACCAGCGCATGGCGGTTCGCGTAGCTCCCGAGGACGGCGTACATCGTGAACGGCCTTCCAGACTGGGTGAAGAACCACTGAGTCCCGGCCTGCCCCCCGAGTCCCCGGCGCAGCGTGTACGGACTGAAATCGCGGGCTTCGAGATGGCGCGGCATGCCCTGTCGGGCGAACAGCACCCTGCCGAGGCTCTCGGGCCCGTACTCGAAGAGGACGACGAACACGTCGGTGCCCGACATCTCCGTCACCGCCCGGCTCCCGAAGTCTGCGGTGCCGGGCGGGATCGGGAAGGTCGCGAACTGGGCGACCGGTCTCGGCACCTCTTCCCCGACAGGCCGTCGCTGGAATATGCGCCCTTCGAACCCGGCCGGTAAACGAACGCTTATGCCTCTGGAGCGGAGCGTTGGCAACCCGACCCCCCTCGGTCCGCCTGTGCCTAGTCCCGCCCTCGATGGTCGTCTAGGCGCCCGTCCCACTGTCCCTCGGATCCTCCGGGTACGGGTGGACCTGCGACGACCTCGTCGAGGCTGCTCGGGTACAGGCTCGGGTGACCCGGGTGGATGCCCGCTGCCATCAGGTCACGGTCGTTGAGTGCCTCGCGCGCGCCTCCGTCCAGACCCCCGGCGAACGCGATGCGCGCGCTCGGGCCCCGACCGGAAGGGCCTTCTGCGGACCGTGCGTCCGCCAGGGCACGCTTGACCAGCTCGGCCACCTGC
>DATKIB010000128.1:0-31986 GCA_035509915.1 Acidimicrobiales bacterium
CCGCGGCCCCACCGGCATCACCGGAGGTGTCGGCCACCGCGGCGCGGAGCTCTCCGCCGTCCTCGCGCGTTCGCATGCCCTCGCCGAGGAGGTGGGCCGCCCACCGCGCCTCTTGGTGGCCAAGCCCGGTCTCGACGGTCACTCGAACGGCGCAGAGCAGATCGCCGTCGCCGCCCGCGACGCCGGCTTCGAGGTCGTCTACCAGGGGATAAGGGTCTCACCCGAGCAGATCGCGGCGGCGGCTCGCGACGAGGACGTGGACCTCGTCGGCATCTCGATCCTCTCGGGCAGCCATCTGGAGCTGGTGCCGGAGGTGCTCGACCGGCTGCGCGCGCTCGGCGTGGAGGTCCCGGTGGTGGTCGGGGGCATCGTGCCGTCGGGCGACGCCGAGGTGCTGCGGGAGAAGGGCGTGGCGGCCGTCTACACCCCGCGCGACTTCAAGCTGGCGCGGATCCTCGACGATCTGCTCACCCTGGTCGAGCGCCGCGGGGCCCGGGACTGAGAGCGCGTCGAGCGGCTCAGCGACTCGCCCACGGCCGGTCGCGTCGAGCCTGGCTGGGCTTCGCCCACCAGCGCCCGGAGAACCTCCACGCCGAACCCTCCGATCGCGAACGGGCTTCGGGGGCGGTCGGCCGTGGCCATGCCTCGTCCACCGCCGCGACTATCGCCGCCAGCACATCGGGCGGCGGCTCGGGCCGTACCGATACCACCTCCACTCCGCCTGCCGCCGCGCCGTGAGTGCCCGGCGTGGTCACAAAGGCACGTTCCCGTGCTTGCGCCTCGGGAGCTCCTCACGCTTCGACGCGAGCAGGCGCAGGCTTCGCACGAGCACCCGGCGCGTCTCGGCGGGATCGATCACGTCGTCGACGTAGCCGCGCTCCGCCGCCACGTAAGGGTTGGCGTAGCGCTCGGTGTACTCCTCCACGAGCTCGGCTCGGCGCGTCGCGGGGTCGGCTGCCTCGGCGAGCTCGCGCCTGTAGACGATCTCGACCGCGCCTTGCGGCCCCATCACGGCCAGCTCGGCGGAGGGCCACGCGAACGCCAGGTCCGCGCCGATCGACTTCGAGTTCATGACGACGTAGGCGCCGCCGTAGGCCTTTCGGGTGATCACCTGGATCCTCGGGACCGTCGCCTCGCAGTACGCGTAAAGGAGCTTGGCACCGTGCCGGATGATTCCCCCGTACTCCTGGTCCGTGCCCGGCATGAAGCCCGGAACGTCGACGAAGGTGACGAGGGGGATGTTGAAGGCGTCGCAGGTGCGCACGAACCGGGCCGCCTTCTCCGAGGAGTCGATGTCGAGCACGCCGGCGAGCACCGCGGGCTGGTTGCCGACTATCCCCACGACGCGCCCGTCGATCCGGGCGAAACCGCAAGTGATGCTCATCGCCCAGTGGGGGTGGACCTCGAAATAGTCACCCTCGTCGACCACCGAGGAGATGACCTGCTTCATGTCGTAGGGCTGATTGGGCGACGATGGCATGAGGTCGACCAGCTCGGGGGTGCCCCTGTCGGGGTCGTCGTCGGTGACCGCGACCGGAGGCTCCTCGAGGTTGTTCGATGGAAGAAACGAGAGCAGGTAACGGACGTCTTCGAGGCAGGTCCGCTCGTCAGGGGCTACGAACGTGGCCACACCCGACTTCGTGGCGTGGCTCATCGCGCCACCGAGCTCCTCGAGCGTCACGTCCTCACCGGTCACTGTCTTCACCACGTCGGGTCCTGTGATGAACATGTGGCTGGATCCGTTGACCATGAAGATGAAGTCCGTCATCGCGGGCGAGTAGACGGCCCCGCCCGCGCACGGCCCCATCACCACGCTTATCTGGGGGATCACGCCCGAGGCCTCGACGTTGCGGTGGAAGATCCCGCCGTAAGAGTGCAGCGACACGACCCCTTCCTGGATGCGGGCCCCCGCTCCGTCGTTGAGCCCGATCATGGGCACCCCGATGGAGGCGGCGAGGTCCATCACCTTGTGGATCTTCTCTGCGAAGACCTCCCCCAGCGCGCCGCCGAATACGGTGAAGTCCTGGCTGAACACGCACACCCTGCGGCCGTTGATGGTGCCGTATCCCGTGATCACGCCGTCGGTGTAGGGGCGCTTCTCCTCGAGCCCCATCCCGTGCGCCCGGTGGCGGGCGAGCATGTCCAGCTCGCAGAACGAGCCCTCGTCCAGCAGGTGCTCTATCCGCTCGCGCGCGGTCATCTTGCCCTTGGCGTGCTGGCGCTCGACCGCGTGGGGCGAGCCGGCGTGCAGCGCCTCTTCCTTGCGCGACTTGAGCTCGGCCAGACGCTGCGACATCGGGTGCTCCATCGGACGCGAGGCTACCGGAGCGCCTGGTGGTGCCTGGGGCTGGGGGCCGTTCCGGGGGCGGCGCCCACTCGGCGCGGGGCCCGCCACCCTCTGTGGAACACGTTCTCGTTTTTAGAACACGTTGCCGCAAGAAGGCCATCGGGCCTACGTTCCTCCGGCACCGGGCAGAGCCCGGCCGGGCGAGCCAGGTCCGGCGGGTCCGGGAGACGGGGTGCGTGGCGTCCGGGGGGGCGCGTGTAGCGGGGGAGGAACGTGCGTGTCGCGACTCGAGGTGGCCAACGTGGAGGTCCGCTTCGGCGGTGTCGCGGCGCTTCGCGGGGTCGACCTGACAGCTGACGCCGGGACGGTAACCGGGCTCATAGGGCCCAACGGAGCGGGCAAGACCACCCTCTTCAACGTCGTCACGGGCCTGTGCAGAGCCGACAGCGGGAGCGTCCTGCTCGACTCCGAGCCCATCGGCGCCCTCCCTCCGCACAAGAGAGCTCGTCTCGGGATCGCCAGGACCTTCCAGCGCCTCGAGATCTTCGGGTCCCTCACGGTTCGCGAGAACATCCTCGTGGCCGCCGAGATCCGCCGCAGGTGGTCACGCGACGGTTCGCGCCCGCGCGACGTGGCCGACGAGATCATGTCGGAGGTCGGCCTCGATGGGGTCGCGACCGTTCGCTGCGACACGCTGCCCACGGGCATGGCGCGCCTCGTGGAGGTGGGCCGGGCCCTGGCCACGCGGCCGCGGGTGCTGCTGCTCGACGAGCCGTCCTCGGGCCTCGACGAAGGTGAGACCGACGAGCTGGGGTTGCTGCTACAGAAGATGGCAGAGCGGGGTGTCGCTGTGCTTCTCGTCGAGCACGACGTGGAGCTCGTGATGTCGGTGTGCCGGCTCGTCCACGTGCTCGACTTCGGCCGCGTCCTCTCCGTGGGCACGCCGGCGGAGGTCCAGGCCGACCCCGAGGTGCGAGCGGCGTATCTTGGTACCGAGGAGCCCGACGAGCCCGGGCTGCGCGCCGAGGTGGCCGATGCCCTCGCCTAACGGTTCGCAGACGACCCAGACGCGGCAGACCGCCGTGAGCGGAGCGCGGCCCGCGAACGTGATCGAGCTTCGCGGTGTCCGGGCCGCGTACGGCCGCATCGAGGTCCTGCACGGGATCGACATCGTCCTGCCCGCGGGAACGGTGCTCGCGCTGCTCGGGCCCAACGGTGCCGGCAAGTCGACCACCCTGAAGGTGGTGAGCGGGCTGCTCGCCCCGACCTCGGGTTGCTTCCACGTCATGGGTCGCCACGTGAACGGTGCCGCACCCGATGTGCTCGCACGGGCCGGGGTCTGCACGATCCCCGAGGGGCGGGCCATCTTCCCCAACCTGACAGTATCGGAGAACCTCCAGATGATGACCTACACCGGAGCCGCCCGCCGCCACGTCGAGGATCAGGCATTCACCCGGTTCCCGCGTCTGGCGGAAAGGCGCAAGCAGGTGGCGGGGACGCTCTCCGGCGGTGAGCAGCAGATGCTGTCGATGGCCCGGGCGATGAGCTGCGACCCGGCCGTGCTTCTGCTCGACGAGATATCGATGGGGCTCGCGCCGCTCATCGTCGACGAGCTCTATGCCGTCGTGGAGCAGGTCGCAGCCGAGGGCGTGGCCATCTTGCTCACCGAGCAGTTCGCGCGAGCGGCCCTCAAGGTTGCATCGCAGGTGGTGCTCATGACCCAAGGCCGCGTGGTCGCTGCCGGCACGCCGAGCGAGCTTCCACAGGACCTCGCGGCCGCCTACCTGGGCGGAGGCATCGAGCAGAGCGCACCGGCAGGGAGGACCTCGTGAAGCGCCTGGCGATAGCGCTGGCGGCCGGCCTGCTCACAGGGGCGGGCGCGGTCATGCTCGCTGCGATCCCCGCCTCGGCCGACAGCTCGCCGAGCTCCACGAGCCAGGGATCGGCGGCCTCCACGGCCCCGACGACCACCCTCGGCGGCTACACCCTCTCGTCGGCGGGCTCGGGGCTCAGCATCTACTACGAACAGCCCAACTTCCCCATCCCGGCGACCCCGACCCTCGAATGGGACGTCGGATACTCATCCACGACCTTCAACTCCGGCCCCCACGGCAACTCCCTCGCCTCGGTGCTCTGGCCCGGGGCCGTGATCGCCGGCGGTGGCAGCCAGCTGAGCCTGCTTCTCGGCCCCTACCTCCAGCAGTACTGCCCGCCCTGCACCGTCGTCCCGGTCCCGAACCCCGGCAACTGGCCGATCCAGGCGAATGCCGACTACCCGCAGGGTCCCGACACCGCCTCCAACGACAACGGGCCGTCGAAGATGGACGCCGACTCCTCGGCCTCGGGTAGCACAGCCACCTCGTCGATGAGCACCGTCGGCGGCAACGGCACCGGCTCGCTGTCCGCTGCGCTCGTGACGGTCGGCTCGGTGGCGAGCACGGCACAGAGCACCATAAGCAGCACCGGCGACGCATTGGCGGAAGCCACGTCCGAGGTCAGCGACGTCGCAATCGCCGGCGGCCTCGTCCACGTCGGTCAGGTCACATCCACCGCCACCTCCTCGAGCGACGGCAACCAGGCCACGCTCCAGGGAGCCAGCGCCGCCACCGGCGTGACGGTGGCCGGCGAGGCGGTCACGGTCTCCTCCTCCGGCGTGAGCCCCCCCGGTCAGTCGGGCCAGAACCCGCTGTCCCCGCTGGCCCCGAGCGTGAGCCAGGTACTTCAGACGGCCGGGATCACGATGACCCTCACCAACCCGGCCGACACCGTGAACGGCCCGTCGGGGCAGAGGCAGCTCGACGGTCTCCAGGTGAAGATCAACCTGGCCACCTTCGACAAGAACCTCGCCACGCTGCTCACGATGCTGCCCAGCCAGCTTCGCTCCGAGATCTACAAGCTGCCGATACCGGTGCCCAACCAGCAGACCGTCACGCTCGACTTCGGCTGGGTGAACGTCCAGGCGGCAGCCTCGCCGTCCTACAACGCCGGCGGGTCGTCCTCCTCCACAGACAACTCGGGCACCGGGTCGTCTGTGGGGACCTTCGGCGACTCCTCGCAGCCCTCGAGCTTCGGCCCGGGGGGAACCTCGCTGCCGGGATCCTCGGGCGGCACGAGCCTCGGATCCTCGGCGGGCACACCCGGCAGCGTGCTCACCCCGGCCTCGGTGACGGCGCCCGCCAAGCTCTTCAAGGGCATAGGGAGTGGGCTGATCGTGCTCGGGCTGCTTCTCGCGGCGGCGCTGGCAGGGGCGCTGTGGCGAGCCGACAAGTTGGTCGGGGCTCTCACCTCCGCCGCACCGTGCATGGGGGAGCATCCCGAGAACCCTCTGGGAGGTAGTTGAGCAATGGCGTCTTTCACCGTCACGGCCGCCAGTGCCCCCGACCAGGGCCAGGTGCGCCGGCCCATCTCGAGCCGCCTCGCCGGGCTCGCCCGCGCGGTCGAGGGCACGAGGCGCAGCGCCCGCGTCGACATCCGCAAGCTCATGCTCGCGTGCGGTGCGACGTGCATGGGCCTCGGCTTCGTCGCCATCATCCTCGGCTGGTACGGGGCCGCGCACAGCGCGTACCTCTTCCAGGAGGTGCCCTACCTCATCTCCGGAGGGCTCCTCGGAGTAGCCCTCGTGGCCGGTGGAGGCTTCCTGTTCTTCGCTGCGTGGCTCGTGCGGATGATGGAGGAGAACAACCGGAACGCAGCACGCGTAGAGCAGACCTTGAGGCTCGTCGACCACGTCCTCGGAGCCGTGCAGGCCGACGCTGCCGCCGAGTCCGCGCGGGAGGCCATCGAGGCGCGCGAGTCCACGCGCATCGGCGGGACGACCCGCTACGAGTCGAACGACGTCCCGGGATCTTCGATCTACGACACGGGCAGCGAGGGTGGTAGCAACTGGCGGTTCACCGAAGGGACGGCTCGGTGAGGAGTAGGGACCTGCGCGACCGACGGGTTCGGACGCGCCTCTTCGGCGAGCGAAGCCGGCGCGTCACGGTCGTGGCGCTCGCGGCGTTGATGGCGCTCGCACTCTCCGCCTGCGGGTCGAGGCTCACGGGCGGGGCGCTGCAGGCGGCGAAGGGCGCCGGCGGCAACGGCAACGGCTCGAGCTCCTCCGGCGCCTCGGCGAGTGGCCCCTCCACGGCGGGAACAGGCTCCTCCGGCTCCGGTGCCTCGGGCGCTGGATCCTCGGCCGCCGGAACCAGCACCGGCGCAGGCACAGGCACAGGCGGCACCGCGGCGGGCGCGGGCGGCTCCGCCGGATCCGCCTCGTCGGCGGGGAACGTGGGTGGGACCTCGGCTTCGTGCAATTCCTCCGACAACGGCGGGGCCACCGACGTGGGCGTCACCGCCAACCAGATCACGATCGGCAACATCGCGAGCATCACGGGGGTGGCCCCGGGGCTGACGCAGAGCGCCCAGCAGGCGACCGAGGCCTTCGCCGACTACGTCAACAGCCAGGGCGGGATCTGCGGCCGTACGCTCAAGGTCGAGCCCTTCGACGACGGCAACACCACCAACGGCAACTACGCGGATGCCCAGCAGGCCTGCTCGAACGCCTTCGCCATGGTCGGCAACGCCTCTGGGTTCGACGACGGGTCGGCCTCCGCAGTCGCCTCGTGCGGGATACCCGACGTCGCGGCCGAGGTCTCCACGGCGGCAGCCGGTAACACCGCCGACATCTACGGGGCCAGCCCGGGCAACTCGCACTACTGGCCCACTGGTCCCGCCGTCTGGCTCAAGTCCCAGTACCCCAATGCCATCAAGCACGCAGCGATGATCTATCTGAACGTCTCGGCCACCCAGACCCAGGCGCAGAACGAGATGAACACGTACTCGTCGGTGGGCTTCAACTACGTCTACACGGTGTCGGTCTCCCCGACAGAACCCAACTACACCCCGTACGTCGAGAACATGGAGAGCAAGGGCGTCCAGTACGTCACCGAGTACTCCGACGACAACTCTGCGGCGCGCCTCGCACAGGCCATGCAGCAGGCCAACTTCTCGCCCCAGGTCGTGGACTGGTTCTCGGAGATGTACAGCCCGGCCTTCCTCTCCGAGACGCAGGGCGACGCCAATGGCAACCTCGTGCTCATGGCCACCGCCCCCTACGAGGAGGCGTCCGGCAACCCAGGGATGCAGACATTCCTGTCCTGGATGAACAGGGTCGCTCCGGGCTTCACCCACGACATCTTCGCCCAGTTCGCTTGGTCGGCGGGCCTGGCATTCGCGCAAGCCGCGAAGGCCGTCGGCGCCCATCTGACGCGCGCCGCCCTCATCTCGCAGCTGCAGCAGATCCACCAGTGGAACGGTGGCGGAGTGCAGACGACGGACACGGACTTCGGAGCGAAGGTACCGAGCACCTGCTTCTCGTACTTCAAGATCCAGAACAACAGCTACGCCCGGGTCTACCCGACCCAGCCCAACAGCTACGACTGCACGTCGGGCCCCCTGGCCCACTACTGATCGTGAGCGAGTTCCTGGCGTTCACGGTGATAGGCATCGTCACCGGAGCGGCTTACGCCGTCGCCGCGAGCGGCCTCGTAGTCACCTACGCCACGTCGGGCATCTTCAACTTCGCCCACGGCGCCATCGGGATGATCATGGCGTACACCTTCTGGCAGCTCGTCGACGGTTGGCACTGGCCGATCTTCCCCGCCGCCCTCGTGGTCGTCTTCGTGCTCGCCCCGGTCTTCGGGGCGCTCGTGGAGGTGGGGCTGATCAGGCGGGTGCGCGGCCAGTCCCTCGCCACCACTCTGGTCGTCACCGTCTCGGTGCTCGTGTTCCTAATCGGGGTCGCGGACTGGATCTGGGGGGGGACGACGCGGCCGGCGCCTTCGTTCTTCGGCAGGAGCGGCTTCCACCTCGCAAAAGGCGTCTTCGTCACGTGGCACGAGGCGATCACGATCCTCGTCGCGGTGGGGGTGGCGGTGTTCCTGCGGCTCTTCCTGTACAGGACGCGAGTGGGGATCTCGATGCGCGCGGTGGTGGACAATCGCGAGCTGCTGGCCCTCAACGGTGCGCGACCCGCACGCACGAGCACGCTCTCGTGGGCCCTCGGGGCCTCGCTCGCGGCGTTGGCGGGGATCCTCATCGCACCGATCCTCAACGACCTTTCGGTGCTCCCGCTCACGTTCCTCGTCGTCTACGCCTACGGCGCCGCCATGCTCGGACGGCTGCGCAACCTCCCGCTCACCTTCCTCGGAGCGCTCCTGCTCGGGCTCGGGTACTCGTACTCGGTCGGCTACCTGCCCACGACCGGGTTCTGGGGGAGCACCCCGGTTCAGGGGCTCCGCCAGTCCCTCCCGGTCCTGCTGCTGTTCGTCGTCCTGATAGTGATGCGACAGGACACCATCGAGCGCGGACGTCTCACAGCGCGAAGCCACCACGCGAACGTGCCGGGCCTGACCAGGTCCGTCAGCGGAGGGGTCGTCCTCGTCGTGGCCGTGGCCGTCGTGGTATCGCTGATCTCGCCCGAGTACGTCGTCGACCTCGGGGTGTCCCTCGCGTACGCAGTCATCATGCTCTCGCTCGTGCCACTGGCCGGGTGGGGCGGTCAGGTGTCGTTGTGCCAGATGACCTTCGCGGGGCTCGGCGCCTTCGCCATGGCGCGTGTGGCAGGGGGCGGCTCGCTGCTCGGGCTGTTCGCCGCACTCGGGCTGGCGGGCGCGGTCGGCGCGCTCATAGCGCTTCCGGCACTGCGACTGCGCGGCCTCTACCTCGCGCTTGCCACCTTCGCGTTCGCCATCGCGATGGACAACATGTTCTTCCCGACGTCGGTCGCGTTCAGTTTCAACGGCAGCATTCACATAGGGCGACCGAGCATCTTCGGCCTCCACATGAACAGTGACCACGCCTTCGTCGTCTTCCTCGCCGTGGTGTTCGCGCTCCTGGGCATCGGCCTCCTGGCTCTGAGGCGCGGTCCGTTCGGAAGGCTCCTGCACGCAATGAAGGACTCCGAGACGGCCTGCACGACCCTCGGCCTGAGCCTCACCACCACCAAGCTCGCCGTCTTCGGGTTGTCGGCCGCGATCGCCGGCCTCGGTGGTGCGCTCTTCGGCGCCATGGTCACCCAGGCGGGTGGCACCGACTTCGCCTCCGAGGCGAGCCTGCCGATCCTGCTGTTGGTCGTGCTCGGCGGGATCGGCTCCGTCACCGGCGCCCTCTACGGAGGTTTCGCCTACGGGATCGGCCTCGCCCTGCTGGCGAAGGCTCTGCCGACGGTGCCGGACCTCTCCTTCATAGCCACCGGCCTCGCCGGGCTGAGCATCGCCTACATGCCCCAGGGCGTGGCGGTTCGGATCGCAGAGCAGCTGCGCGAGCGCCTGAGCTTCTTGTCCTCCTCGTCGCGCGCCGCCGGGCCGGCTCCGGAGCCGCCGCCAGGCCCGGCTTACGGGGCGAGACCACAGGGGGCAACCGCGGGCGCCGCTGCGGGCATGGCCCCCGGTGGCGCGGCTTCAGAGGCTCGTCCTGTGGCCGCGGGCACTTACGCGCGCCCCGACTGAGCACGCCGGCGCGAGGGCGACGGGACCCTTCGGACCTGCCAGTGTGAAGGGTGTGGGAACCCCGAGGGCTCCGCGCCCGGCGCGACAGACGGCCCGGCGTGCGGACCGCCGGTCCCCCCCCGACGAGACCAAGGGGCTCACGAGCCGCGAGCGGCGCGCGCAGGCGCGCCTTCGCTCCGCGCAGGATTCGCCCGAGCAGCCCGGGCGCTCGTGGTCGCGGCTCGCGGTGGGGATCGCGGTGGCTGCGGCCTGCGCCCTCGCCATCGGGCTCGCGCTGGCAACCGGGTTCTTGGCCCCGGGGTCTGGGACCGGGTCCGCCACACCCGCCGCTGGCACCACGACGGTCCTCAGAGGAGAGTCCGCATCGGTGGCGTTCGCCTCCTCGGACGGCTGGGTCGCCGACGACACCGCCGGCACGGTCCGCCGCTTCTCGGCTTCCGACGGCAAGTGGCTGGCGCGGGCCGTGAGGACCGGAGGCCGGCCCGTCGCCGTGGCGACCGGGTACGGGCGGGTGTGGACCGCGGACACCCTCGGCAACACGGTCACCGTCCTCGACGAGTCCACCGGCAAGCTCTTCGGCGCTCCCGTGAGCGTCGGCCAGGAGCCGGTGTCGGTCGCGACCGGCGAGGGCGGGGTCTGGGTGGCGAGCCTGCTCTCTGGGTCGGTGAGCCTGCTCGATCCCTCCACCCGCAAAGTGCGCGCCTCGGTCGCGCTCCCGGACGGGGCAGTGCGGGTGGCGGTCGGTGACGGTTACGTGTGGGTGACGGGCCAGACCGACACCCTCACGCGCGTCGACCCGCGTCCGTTGGGGGTGTCGCTGCGCTGGAAGCAGGTCACGGTGGGCAAGGGCCCCATCGGCGTGTCGGTCGGCCTCGGGAGCGTCTGGGTGGCCAACGCGGAGTCCGGGACGCTGAGCCGGGTGGACCCGAATACCCTCCGAGTGACCGGGACCTTCCGTGTGGGCCAAGGCGGCTCTGCGTCGGATCCGGACGCGGTGGTGGTCTCCCAGGGGCACGTGTGGGTGGGGGAAGGCGAGTCGCCCACGGTCGTCGCCCTCGACCCGAGCAGCGGCCGCCAGTACGGCGCGGCAGTGACCCTCCCCGGCACCGTGCGCGACCTGGCGGTGGGAGACGGCGGGCTCTGGGCCACCACGGCCAACGTGGGGGCCGTCGTTCGGCTCACCCCCGACTGAGGCGAGAGCCCGCTACTCCTGGACGAGCTCGACGAGGGTCCCGAAGGCACCCTTCGGGTGCACGAAGGCGACGGTGGTGCCGCGTGATCCGGGACGTGGTTGCTCGTCTATGAGCCGCCCGCCGGCTTCTTTGACCGCTGCCAGCGCCACTGCGCAGTCGTCGACCCGGTAGCCGACGTGGTGGAGCCCCTCCCCGTTGCGCTCGAGGAACTTGGCGACGGGGGAGTCGGGGCGCGTCGGGCTCACGAGCTGTATGTAGGACCCTCCCACTGCGATGAGCGCCTCCTCCACGCCGTCGGAGTCCACCCGCTCGCGGTGCGCCACCTGCGAACCGAAGGTGCCGGCGTAGTAGGAGACCGCTGAGTCGAGATCCTCGACGGCGATGGCGACGTGGTCGATCTGGGTGATGAGCGACCCGGTGGTGCCGTCACGCCCCGCGGGCGTCATGCGCCGTGCCTCTTGAAGAGGGTCACCTTCTGCTCACCGACCTTCTCGCGCAGCTCCGGGTCGTCGACGCCGAGGCCCTGGCGTGGCGCGAGGCACAGGACCCCGATCTTGCCCTCGTGCAGGTTGTGGTGGACCTGGTAGGCGGCCTCGCCGACCTCCTCGAGCGGGTACAGCGCTGACAGCGTCGGGACCACCTTGCCCTCACAGATCAGCTGGTTGGCGTCCCAAGCCTCGCGGTAGTTGGCGAAGTGAGAGCCCTTTATGGACTTGAGCCGCATCCACAGGTGCCGGTTGTCGTACTCGATCATGTACCCCGAGGTCGCAGCGCAGGTCACGACCATTCCGCCTCGCTTGCAGACGAAGACCGAAGCCCCCATGGTCTGGCGACCGGGGTGCTCGAAGACGATCTCCGGGTCGTTTCCGATCAGGGCGCGCAGGTCCTTCCCGAAGCGCCGCCACTCCGATTCGTCCTGCGAGTGCTCGTCGGCCCAGAACCGGTAGCCGGCCGCCTTGCGGTCGATGACGGCCTCCACTCCCAGCTCGTGCAGCAACTCGGCCTTCTGAGGCGACGAGACGACTCCGACGGGGATCCCCCCACCGTTGAGGACGTGCTGCACGGCATAGCCGCCCAGGCCACCGCTCGCCCCCCACACGAGCACCCTGTCGCCCTGTTGCATCTGAGCGCCGTTTCGCGACACGAGCATCCGGTAGGCGGTCGAATTGCACAGCGCGTTCACCGCCGCCTCCTCCCAGCTCAGATGCGCCGCCTTCGGCATGAGCTGGTTGGCCTTCACGACCGTCAGATCGGCGAGGCCACCGAAGTTCGTCTCGAACCCCCATATGCGCTCGTTGGAGGCGAGCATCGAGTCGTCGTGCGAGGACGGGTCCTGGTCGTCGACGTAGTTGCAATGGATCACGACCTTGTCGCCGGGCTTCCAGTTGCGCACCAACGAGCCCACCCGCACCACCACACCCGAGGCGTCCGAACCGACGACGTGGTAGTCGAGGGCGTGGCGCGCTCCCCACACGCTCTCCTTGCCCAGTCGCTTGAGGAAGCCGAACGTCGGCAAAGGCTCGAAGATCGACGTCCACACAGTGTTGAAGTTGATGGCGGAGGCCATCACGGCCACGTAGGCCTCGTCGGGAGCGAGCTCGGGCACCGCCACGTCCGACACGTGGAGGGACTTGCGGGGGTCCTTGTCCGCCGAGTCGACGCCGGCGAACATCTCCTCTTCGGCCGCGAGGACGTGGGCCGCCCGGTACGACTCGGGCATCGCCAGAGCTGCGAGCTCCTCGCCGCTCGCACCTTCGAGGATCGCTTCTCCGAAGACCTGCATGGCGAGCGACGTTACCGCGACAGCCGAAGGCACACGCTCCCGGCCGGCCCGACGGGGCACGCCGGCAGGGCAGGCCAGGCAGGGCACGTCACTGCCAGGGTTCCCGTAGAATCTCGGCGTCGAAGGCGGTCCGAGGGGTCGCCGCAAAGCTCGATCCGCGGAGGTTGACCATGGCCGGTTCCGTAGTCCTCGCAGGAGCACGCACTCCCATCGGGAAGCTCTCGGGCGCCTTCGCAGGCTTCAGCGCAATGGACCTGGGAGGGTTCGCCATCGCCGCGGCCCTCGAGCGCGCCGGTGTATCTGCGTCGGACGTGGACTACGTGTTCATGGGCCAGGTGCTCCAGGCGGGCCAGGGGCAGATCACCGCCCGGCAGGCGGCGACCAAGGCCGGCATCGGCATGTCAGTCCCGGCGACCACGATCAACAAGGTGTGCTTGTCCGGCTTGAACTCGATCTACCTGGCCGACCTGCTCATCGCCGCCGGCGAGGCCGAGGTGGTGGTGGCCGGAGGCATGGAGTCGATGACGCAGGCTCCCTACATCCTCCCTGGGGCGCGCGCGGGCTACAGGTTGGGCGACGGGACCCTCGTCGACTCGATGATGTACGACGGGCTCTACTGCCAGTTCGACCACTGTGCGATGGGGTTGAGCACCGAGAAGTACAACAAGACGGCGGGTATCACCCGCGAGGCTCAGGACTCGTTCGCAGCGCTCTCCCACGAGCGCGCCGCCACCGCCATCAAGGACGGGCGCTTCGCCGAGGAGATCGTCGCGGTGTCGGTGCCGCAGCGCAAGGGCGACCCTGTCGTGGTGGACACGGACGAGGGTGTGCGGCCGGGGACCACCGCCGAATCCCTGGCGTCGCTCAAGCCGGCTTTCGACAAGGAGGGCACCATCACGGCCGGCAACGCCAGCCAGATCTCCGACGGAGGGGCCGCCGTGGTGGTCACCTCGAAGTCCAAGGCGGAGCAGCTCGGCAGGACGCCGCTCGGGGAGGTCCTGAGCTACGGACAGGTCGCTGGACCGGACGCGAGCTTGCTGCTTCAGCCCGCCAACGCAACGCGCAAGGCCCTCGCCAAGATCTCCATGCAGGTGAGCGACGTCGACCTGTTCGAGATCAACGAGGCGTTCGCCACGGTCGGGCTGGCGTCCATGGCCGACATGGGGATCACAGACGAGGTCACGAACGTGAACGGCGGGGCGATCGCCCTCGGGCACCCGATCGGGATGTCCGGCGCCCGCCTTGCCCTCACCCTGCTCCTCGAGCTGCGCAGGAGGGGCGGCGGCGTCGGCGCGGCGAGCCTGTGCGGAGGCGGCGGGCAGGGCGACGCTCTCGTGGTGCGCGCGGCCGGCTGAGGAAGGCCATTTCGATGGCCGCCCGGCCCGCAAGTTGCCCGCCGGCGGGCCGTTCTCCTGGAGCAAGCTGACGCAGCGACCCGCTGCCCGGGCGGGGTGGGTGAGCCGGCCAGGTGCCGGCACGGGGAACGGACCGAGGGGAATGGACAGGTGCACTGGCGGGCGCACGCGCGTCGCATCTGGGACGCGAGATCCAGGGCGGTAGAGGTTTCGTGGGGGCGGCTCACAGCCCTTCGGCCTCGTGCGCGTCACGCGCGACACTCGGCCCGCCGCGCGCTGGTCGTGCGCTGTTCGCTAGGAGTGCTCTCGGTGTTGATGGCGGCCGCGCTGCTCGGAGCGCCACTCGTGAGCCCCCCGCACAAGACGCAGACCTATCAGGCCTCGGACTGGCCGGGGCTCTCGAAGATCGCTCGCGCCGCCATGCTCCCCGCCCCCGCGCTCGGCCCGGTGCAGGCGACGACGCAGACCGGCGACCTGCTCGAGTCGGTGTGCGGTAGCTCGTCTTCTTCCTCTTCTTCCTCTTCGCCTGGGTCGTCCGCCTCCACTGCTCCGGCTTCGACCTCTTCGTTCAGCGTGCCGGCGGCGGGGTCCTCCATCGAGGTGGTGCCGGCCGTCGTCTCCGGCAAGACAGGCGCGACGAGGGCTTTGCTCGTGGGCGCCACCGCCTCCTCGGGCTCGGCGACGGCCCAGAGCACCACGACCCCCTCCGACCCGGGGACCGCCCCGAGCGTCACCAGCCCGACGACACCCACTCCCGGCTCCGGCACCTCATCCGGCTCGGCTCCCGGCTCGCCGGGCTCGCTCCCCGGAGCGCTCTCCGGCGCCCTTTCCACTCTGGGCCAGACCGTCCAGACCCTCCTCGGTGGTGGCTCTTCTACTTCGAGCGCTCCGTCGCCCTCTCCCCTGTCGCCGCTCTCCAAGTCCCTCTCGCCGCAGGGGTCCTCCGCCAACTCCTCCGGCCAGAACGCCCCCGGCACCTCGCAAGGCACGGGAGGAGACAGCTCCACCTCGCAGTCGTCCGGCGCAGACGGGTCGCAGTCGTCCGACGCATTCGGCGCGAGCGCGTTCGTGACCAATTCGGACATCGGGTGTGACCTGATCGGCCTGGGCGACGTAGGGGCGACGGCCCCCGGCGAGACGTCCGTGCAGGCGGCCGCCGTCAACGTGGCGATGGGCCTGCTGGGTACCCCCTACGTCTGGGGCGGCGAGTCGCAGAGCGGCTTCGACTGCTCGGGTCTCGTGCAGTTCGTCTTCGACAACGTCGGCGTCTACCTGCCGCGTGTCGCCCAGGACCAGTTCGACTTCGGGCCGGCCGTGCCTCCGGGCGACGAAGTGGTGCCCGGAGACCTCGTCTTCTTCGGCTCGTCTCCCACCTCGGTGGAGCACGTCGGGATCTTCGCCGGCGACGGCTTGATGATCGACGCGCCCTACACGGGAGCCGTAGTGAGGTTCGATCCCGTCGAGAACGGTCTGCCCATCGTGGGTGTGACCTCTCCAGGCGGGCAACAGATCGCCTGATATGTAAATAGCAGGCACAAGATCGCCTGATCCGGTACCGGCGCCCCACGCCCCCCGGAGGTGTCGGTACCGGTCAGGCGTCCACTTCTCGTCTCCCCTCGAGGGCTCTCCCGAGGGTCAGCTCGTCGGCGTACTCGAGGTCCCCTCCCACCGGGAGCCCGCTTGCGATGCGGGTGACCTTCAAGCCCATCGGTTTGAGCATTCTCGCCAGGTACATGGCGGTGGTCTCACCCTCGACGTTCGGGTTGGTACACAAGATGACCTCCGTCACCTCGCCAGAGGTGAGCCGGGCGAGAAGCTCTGTCACTCGCAATTGGTCCGGCCCTATGCCCTCGATGGGGTTGAGCGCTCCCTGAAGCACGTGGTACCGCCCGCGGAACTCATGCGTCTTCTCGACCGCCACGATGTCGCGAGGGTCCTCTACGACGCACAACGACGAGCTGTCGCGCGCGGGATCGGAGCAGAACTCACAGAGCTCGGCCTCGGCGACGTTGAAGCACACGGTGCAGGAAGTGACCCGTTCCTTCATGGTGACGATCGCCTCGGCGAGCCTCAGTGCGTCCTCGTTCGCAACCCTGAGCAGGTGGTAGGCGATGCGCTGGGCCGACTTCGGCCCGATGCCCGGGAGACGGCCCAGCTCGTCCACGAGGGAGCTCAGCGAGCCTGTGTACATCGCGTCACACCTCCTGGGCTCCGGGGAACGCCAACTTGATCCGCTCCTCGGGAGAAGGTCCCGCTCCGGCAGGCGACGTCTGGGCTTCGAGGACGGCGGGGTCGAGGAGGTCCGACTCGGGGGGCTCTTCCACGCCGGCGCCGATCGCGTTCTTGGTCGACAGGTCGTCGGTGTCATCGTCGACCACGAGCTTGAGCGGCACAGCGGTACCGAAGCGCGTGGCCAGCACCGACTCGACCTCTGTACGGACCTCCTCGCAGTAGGAGCGGTGCGTGTCGTTCGGGAGGGCGAACACGGCCGCACCTCCCTCTGTGGAGACGAAACGGCCCACCCGGAAGCGTGCGCGCGCCCGGCCGGGGAGCGAGGCGAGCAACCCGTCTCCCCACGCCTGCACGAGCTCGTCGCGCGTCGGGAGCGTGGCCGTCTGGGTCGTGGTGACCCCACCCGTTGGCCGGGCTGATCCCGCAGGAGATTCCTCCGCGCCCGGTGGGCGAGCGGGGTCGCCACCGGAGCCGCGGTTGCGCCCGGAGCCTGCCTCCCGGCCCCTCAGCGCCCCGAGAGCGCGGCGAGCGAGGTCGGGCCCCGCCGCGCCGGCGACAGGCGCCTCGGCGGCAGCGCCCTGAGCGCGCGACGCGACCTCGGCGGCAGCGGTCGCTGCGCCGTCGTTGCCAGCGGTCGGGGCGGCTTTGGACGCGGCTGCTGCGCTGGGGGCAGCTTTGGACGGGGCTGCTGATGTGGGGGCGGCCGCCGTCGGGGCGGCTTTGGACGGGGTGGTCGAGGCGGCAGCGCGCTCGAGCCGCTCCACCCGCTCGACGAGCGCCTCGGTCGAGTCGTCGGCCTCCGGATGAGACAGCCGGATCAGAGCCGCCTCCAGGTGGACGCGCGGATCGGGCGAGTCCCGCATGTCGACCATCGCGTGCCCCAGGACCTCCATCGCACGCACCACGGCCGGCAGCCCCATGCGCTTCGCGGTGTCCTCCACACGTGCGAGCTCGTCGCCCACCATCGACACGAGCTCGGGGGCAAGCATCGTGAGGAAGCCCTGGCGAAGGTAGTCGGCGAGCTCGCCCGACAGGTTCTGGGGATCGAGCCCCGCGTCCGAGGCCTTCGCCACACCGACGAGCACCCTCCCCGCGTCGCGCTCCGCAAGCCCCTGCGCGATCTCCGCGAACACCTCGATCTCGTCTCCGACGCTGCCTCCCGCTGCGACCTGGTCCAGGGCCGACAGCGCATCTCGCGCCGAGCCGCGCCCTCGCCGGACGGCGCTCTCGAGGGCTTCGTCGGCGACCTCCAGAGCCGCGTCGTCGCGGACGCCGCGCAGGAGGCCGGCGAGCAGCTCGGGCCCCAGGAGACGAAACTCGAAGTGCTGAGTACGGCTGCGGATCGTGGGCAGGACCTTCTTGGTGTCGGTGGTGGCCAGCACGAACACGACGTGGGCGGGTGGCTCCTCGAGGGTCTTGAGCAGCGCGTTCGACGCAGCCGTCGAGAGCATGTGGACCTCGTCGACTATGTAGACCTTCCAGCGCCCGGGTGTGCCGAGAGCCGAATGGGCCACGAGGTCTCTCATCGCGTCGACCCCGTTGTTCGAAGCGGCGTCGAGCTCGTGGACGTCCATCGACGTGCCGCGGGCGATCTCGATGCACGAGTCGCAGACCCCGCAGGGCTCTCCTTCGACCGGATTGGCGCAGTCGAGCGCCTTGGCCAGGATGCGAGCAGTGGACGTCTTGCCGGTGCCGCGTGGACCGCTGAACAGATATGCATGCCCGATCCGCCCGTCGCGAACGGCGTTTCGCAACGCCAGGGTGACATGCTCCTGACCGAGCACCTCGTCGAAACGCTGCGGGCGGAACCTGCGGTAGAGCGACTGATATGGGACGGGATCGGTGCCCGCGGGGACGGTCACGGGCGCAGCCTACCGGTGAGCAGTAGCGGCCCGAGGCGGCCGCTGGCCGGTGCGACGGCCAGGTTGGCTGCGGCACACTGACGTCCCCGCTGAGAGCTGCTGCCTTCCGGCCCTGACTCGGTTCACGAGCGCCCGTTGCGCAGGACCCGGCCGCCGCACCGAGCATCGGCCGTCTCCGCGAAGACGATAGCCTCCCTGCTGCTGCGGCCGGGCAGCACTCGGAGGAGTGCGAGAGCGGACGAATCGGCACGACTGGAGATCGTGTGTGGGGCAACTCACCGTGGGTTCAAATCCCACCTCCTCCGCGCGACGAGCGGGAGGGGGTGGCCACCGATCGCCTCCTCGCGTGTCGGTACCGCCCAGTGAGTCCTGGTCCTGGAGAGCACGACCCGGTACCCCGGTGATTGCCGGCACGGGGGCCTCAGGCGGCGCTACCGCGCACCTCGACGACGAAACGATCATGCGACTGGCACTTTCGGAGGCCAGCGCAGCGCTCGCGCACGGCGACGTGCCGGTAGGGGCGATCGTGACGTGCGAAGGGCGGGTGATCGCGTCGCGCCACAACGAACGCGAGCTGCGACGCGACCCGACCGCTCACGCCGAGATCCTCGCGATACGCGACGCCGCACAGGCGCTCGGCACCTGGAGACTGGAAGAGGCGACCCTCGTCGTGACGCTCGAGCCGTGCGCCATGTGCGCTGGGGCGGCGGTGGCCGGGCGGCTCGGCCGTCTCGTGTTCGGCGCCCCGGACCCGAAGGCGGGGGCCTGCGGCTCGCTCTACCAGCTATGCGCCGACCCCCGCCTCAACCACGAGCTGCCGGTCACAGGCGGGTTGCTCGCCGACGAAGCAGGAGCGCTTCTCAGCAGCTTCTTCTCAGACCGCCGCTGACCCGGCTCGTCACGGCACCGGCCAACCGGGGAACTTGCTCGGCGATACCGCCCTCACCGCCCATGCGACGGCGAATGCGCCGAACATGGACAGAAGGATCCCGGGCCCGAGCGAGTACCCGACTTGGTAGGCGAGCTCCTTCATCGGCGAGGCCGGCACGAACACCCCCCCGGAGCGCTCGAGGACGGGCCATGCGAGGGGCCCGATCACGAACCATGCACCGCAGACCGCAGTGAGAAGACCCGTGGTCGCGGAGCCGAGGCGCCCCAGGCCCGCATGGGCGCGCGGCACGAGGCCCAGCATCACCAGGCCGCAGAAGCATGCGACCGCCCCTGGGGCGAGCCACAACAGCGCGTGTGCGAGGTCCCAGTACCACGAGACCGAGCCGACGGCGCTGAACGTGAAGCTCGGGGCGACAAACGGGACTATCCCTCCCCAAGCCCCCAGCAGAAGGGTGAGCACCCCCAGTAGACCGAGCCCCCCCTGCGAGAGCCGGGGCCATGCCGTGGTGGTCGGTATGCCGGTTTCTCCCCCTGCCGGCTCGGCCGATCGCGCCACGGCCGCCTCGGGCGGGTGCTCCTCGACCTCTGCACCCGGTTTGCGCTGGACCACCTGCGTGTCGCTCGAACTCGCACTCATGGACGAACCTCCTGAGCCGACGGGTTTCCCCCGTCATCTCATTCCCTTCCCCCAACTGGCAGGGGTAAACCCGTCGGTGGCCTGCCAGCGCGCGAACGTTGACCCTTAGTTGTGGAGTTGGGCAGCAGGCGGATCTGACCGCTCAGGAAGGTTCTGGGAACATGGCGTGCCCATGACGATGTTCGATTACGACGCCCGACCGGTCACTCCGCAGCTACTGCTCATCGGAACCCGGTCCTCGGCCGGCGCCTACGACATCCGGGACTTCCTCACCCGCAACGGGCGGCCCTACGAGTGGGTCGACGTCGAGGACCTCGAGGAAGGTACCCGCCTTCCCCAAGGGATCGAGATCGAGGCCCGGCTGCTCCCTATATGTGTCCTCCCCGACGGCACGAAGCTCGCTCCTGCCACGCTCGAGCAGGTGGCCGCCGGGCTGGGGATGGTCTCGGCGCCGTCCCAGGCCGAGTACGACCTCGCGATCGTCGGGGCGGGTCCGGCGGGCCTCGCTTCGGCCGTGTACGCCACCTCCGAGGGACTGAGCACGGTCGTGGTGGAAGCAGTGGCTCCGGGCGGGCAGGCAGGCACCACCTCCATGATCGAGAACTACCTCGGCTTTCCGAACGGGATCAGCGGCAACGAGCTGGCAACGCGCGCCGCCACGCAGGCGACGCACTTCGGCGCAGAGATCTTGCTCGCGCGCCGCTCGGTACGGGTCTCCCCTGACCGTGCCGGCTACACGACCGAGCTCTCGGACGGCACCCTCGTCTCGAGCAGGACCTTGATCTTCGCCAGCGGCGTCGAGTGGAGGCGCCTCGAGGTGCCGGGAATCGAAGACCTGCTGGGTGCGGGCGTGTACTACGGAGCGGGGCCGAGCGAGGCCCTGGGGTGCAGAGGTTCGCACGTCGTGGTGGTCGGCGGGGGCAACTCGGCCGGACAGGCAGCGGTGCGGTTCTCGAAGTACGCGCAGAACGTCACACTGCTCGTACGTGGCGGCCAACTCTCGTCCTCGATGTCCCGGTACCTCGTCGACCAGATCTCGTCGGCTTCCAACATCGAGGTGAGGACGGGCTCGGAGGTCACCGGCCTCGACGGCGACGGAGAGCTCTGCGGGGTCGTCGTGTCGTCGCGTGAGGGGGGAGTCAAGGACCTGCTGCCCGCCGACTCGCTGTTCATCTGCATCGGGGGCACGCCGCGTACGGAGGGAGCCTCGAATGCGGGGCTGCAGACCGACGACGGCGGCTACCTGCTCACGGGAGACGATGTGCTCACACACGCCGGCCGGCCCGGCGCTTGGCCGCTAGAGCGCCAACCGCTTCCACTCGAGACGAACCTGCCCGGAGTCTTCGCAGCGGGCGACGTACGACATGGCTCGATCAAGCGATGTGCCGCGGCAATCGGGGAGGGGGCGATGGCAGTCGCGCTGGTCCATCACCGCTTGGCGGAGGACGCCGATGACTGAGACCGCAGGGTCCGGGGTTTCGCAGTTCGCCGAGCTGGCCTCGGACGAGCGAATCGCCGCCACTGCAGAGGCCCTCGAGCGAAACGGGATCAGGGCCCTCGTCGTCGAGAACGGCGAGCAGGCCAGGAGCAGTGTGCGGTCGCTGCTCGAGGACGGGGCCGAGGTGTTCAACAACACGTCTCGGACGCTCGAGCAGACCGGCATAGCCGAGGACATCGAGGGCTCGGGACGCTACCGGCCTCTCCGCCTGCGGCTCTACCAGATGGACCGCGAGATGCAGGGTCACGAGATGCGCATGCTCTCGGCCGCCCCCGACTACGTCGTAGGGAGCGTGCACGCCCTGACCGAAGAAGGATCGTTGCTCGTCGCCTCGGCGAGCGGCAGCCAGCTCGGTCCGCTCGTGTCCGGAGCCGAGCATGTCATCCTCGTCATCGGAGCCCAGAAGATCGTCCCCGATATCGCCACCGGACTGCGCCGCATATACGAGTACAGCTTCCCGCTGGAGGACGAGAGGGCTCGACTTGCCTACGGAGTGCCGAGCGGCGTGAACAACGTCCTGATCGTCAACCGGGTGCTCACACCCGGAAGGGTGACCGCGATCGTTGTCCGTGAGCGGCTGGGCTTCTGACGAAGAGACCTCTGCGCCCCCCGCCGGCCGAACGAAGACGATGACCTAGAGTTGCCCCCGAGGTGGCGCCTTCTCGGATCACGGCGTCGACCTCATGGAGGAGTGCGAGAGCGGACGAATCGGACGGTCTCGAAAACCGTTGTGGTCGCAAGGCCACCGTGGGTTCGAATCCCACCTCCTCCGCTCTTGTTCAACTGACGGACTTGGCCTCAACGGGAACCGTCAGTTGAACACCACCTCCTGCGCTTTGAGGGTGTCGTTGCTCACCAACGATCAGAACCTGCCGGCGCCGAGCTGGGCGATGGCTGCAGCTCCGGGGATCGCCACGCCGAGGATCACCACACCGCTCTTTCGGGTAGCACGGACCACGACCAGCGCAATGATCGGCAGGACCGGGAGACCGAATCGGGCATCGGAAGGCGAGTTGTAGTGGCCCGCGAAGTAGAAGAGCAACACCCAGCCGATGGCCAGCGAAGCGAGGCCAACGAAGACAGCGATTGCGGTTGCTCGCAATGTCCGATGATCGTCGGGTCCGGGGAGCATCACCGTGCCCGCGAGCGTTCCGAAGATCGCCAGGTCCCAGATGAAGTACAGCGGGGACGAACCGATCAGCAACAAGAGCTGCTGCTCGAGACTGCTGAAGATCGTGCTCCACTGTGGCAGTGCCGTCGTGCTGAAGCCGAGAAGGGCGTGGACTACGACTGAGGGGGGTGCCACCGCTCGCAGTTCTTGAACGACGATCCAGCCGCCGTAGCTGACTGCAGCACCGAGCACCATGCACAGCGAGTTGCCATGGCGGCGCCACCACTCGCCCCAGCCGGCCCGTCTAGGCACTCTCGGATCACTGACGAGGCCGGCGACAAGGAGCACGAAGGGCGCGACGACGAAGAGTCCTTTCATCAGCCCTAGGGCGATTCCGACGACAAGCCCGAACATCGCCATTGGGCGGCGTTTGCGTCGGCTCAGGGCCCAGGTGAGGACCACCAAGGCCCCGGCGGCGACCCCAGCGGAGTCGTTCGTGACCGTCGCCGCGGCGGAGACTGCGATGGGACTGACCAAGCAGATGCTCAGCAACGCCGTCAGCTCGAGGATTGACAATCCCTCGACGGATCCGACGGTGACGAGCAAGCCGGCGGCGACGACGGCCCAGATCGTCCCACCCCGACGCACGGCCGCTATCGCCTGGCGTGGTGGAACATTCGGTCGGGCGACTAGCAAGTAGGAGAGGTAGACAAGCGGCGGCTGATGGGCCTCGTAGCTGTACCCCAGCGGTGTATAGAGCCTTGGATTGCGCCGAGCAATGCCGCAACCGTGTCGCTCGTGGTAAGACACGCCGATGCAGCTGATGAGTCGGAGCGTAGGCTGCGAATAACGGTCACCCACCGCCGGAAGGTGCGAGTGGCTGAGATCGACGACGTAGTCGTAGTGAGCCTGCTCGTCCAGAGAACCAAACGTCAGCGTGTGTCTCTGGTGTCCGCCTAGCAGCACCGACACGGCCACGAGGCCGGCTGCCAATCCGCACGCCAGAACCCACCACCGCCAATTTGTGGTCATGGCCTGCTCGTGTGAAATGCCAGGAGCGCAGAGCCCGGGGCCAGTCACCAGCGAAGAGTATTCGTCATACTGGAGCGGTGACGCCCGAGGGTAGCTTCGACCTCGCTCCGAACGCCAGGCGTTTCACGGGCTTCGCGGACCTCTACGACACGGTGAGGCCTACGCCGCCCGACGAGCTCGCCGAAGTCCTGATGCAGTACTGCGGGCGCAGCTCCCCCGACGTCGTCGACCTCGGGAGCGGGACGGGTCTGTCCACACGGTGGGCGGCGCGGTGGGCGGGCTCGGTGACGGGCGTGGAGCCGAGCCCCGACATGAGGGCCGCGGCCGAAGCGAAGCCGTCAGCAGGCGTCCGCTACGTGAGTGGATACGCCCACGAGACGGGCCTCCCCGACGACTGCGCCGACGTCGTGCTCGCAGTCCAGGCCTTCCACTGGATGGAGCCGATCGGCACACTCGCCGAGGTGGCACGGGTCGCCCGCCCAGGAGCGGTGTTCGCAGCAGTCGACTGCGACTGGCCCCCGACCGTCGGGTCGGCCGAGGTCGAACGCGCGTGGGCGGAGTGCCGCAAGAGGCTCCGCGTCTACGAGGCGCGCGTCGCAGGCGGCGCTGCCGAGGAGTCGCTGCACGCACCGGTCGACGCCGACGACCGCGCCGGGCGCGGTTACTCGGGCCGCGATGCCCACCGCGACCGGACGCTGGCCTGGGGCGTGCAGAGCTGGTCGAAGGACTCGCACCTCGACAGTCTGCGGAGCTCCGGGCACTTCGCCTGGTGCCACGAGCTCGCTATGCACAAAGCTGAGCGAGGGGACGCGCAGCGCTTCGTCGACCTCTTTCGCAGCCAGGGCGACTACCAGACGCTTCGTCACGTGGGTTTCGAGGACGCGGAGCTCGGCATCGCCCGTCTGGATGACACGGCGCGACGTTGCCTCGGAGACCGGGAAGTCCCGTGGTGGTTCACATACCGCGCGCAGGTAGGAGTGCTGCCCCGATAGCCGCCGATATGAGCCGCACCCACCCTGTGTCTATGTGTGCGCCGGCATCTATGTGTGCGCGGCGTGTGTGCGTGTGGCTACTCGAAGCTCGGGCGGCGGTCGCGTGTGCGCTTGAGCTCGAAGAACCCGTCCGTCCCCGCCACGAGCAGCACCCCGTCCCAGAGCTTGCCGGCGGCCTCCCCGCGCGGGGTCGGTGTGACGACCGGACCGAAGAACGCGCTCGCGCCCACGCTGATCACCGGCGTACCCACGTCCAGGCCCACCTGCTCCATGCCGAGCGTGTGCGACTTCTTGATCGCCTCGTCGTACTCGGTGCTCACCGCCGCCTCGAGCACCTCCTCCGGCAGGCCGACCTCCGCGACCGCCTCCTTCAAGGAGCCAAAGCCCTTTCGGTCCTCGTCGTGGAAGCGGGTGCCGATGGCGGAGTACAGGGGGAGCAGGATCTCCTCACCCCTCGCGGCCTCTGCGGCCGCGCAGACCCGTACCGGCGCCCAGGCCTGCTCCATCCTCTTCAGGTACTCCTCGGAGAGGCCCTTGCCCTCGTGCTGCTGGAGGTTGAGATAGGCGAGCGACATCACATGCCAGCTCGTCCGGACAGGCCTCACCTTCTCGACCTCGAGCATCCACCTGGAGGTGATCCAAGCCCACGGGCAGACTGGGTCGAACCAGAAATCGGCGTCTTGGCGAGATTCGCTCATCAACCTCTGAACGCCGCCGGTCCTGGGTGTGTTCCCGGTGCCGGCGCCTACCTACCGGCCCTCGGCAGCTGAGTTCGACGGCCCGGAGCGGGTCTCGAGCCAGCGCTTCAGGCCCGCTGCGTTCGAGTGCACGCCGTTCAGGGTCTCGAGCTTCTGGCGCTGTGCGGGGTCCACCCCATCGAGCGCACCCGAGAACTCCTTCTCCAGAGCCGCCGCGATGTCCTCGCCCCGGCGCCACGCCTCCTCGGCCACCGACGCCCATCGTCTCAGGGTCTCCTCCGCCTCGTCGAGCACCTCCGAGGGGGACTGGTCGAGCAGCCCGTAGTGGGCGAGGGCGATGCCCTGCGGTCTGCGCTCGGCGAAGCGGTGGAGGGATGTGAGGGCCTGGTCCAGGTCGAAGTCCGGAGGAGGGGCCGCAGGGCGAAGCACCCCCGCATCGGGCAGCCGCACCCCGACCGCGTCCCCCGCGAAGAGGATCCCGCTCAGTGAGTCGTGAAGCGCCAGATGATGCTTGGCGTGCCCAGGTGAGTCGACAGTGGTGAGCACCCGGCCCGCGCCGACGTGAAGCTCCTCCCCGTCCGCCAGCACGTGGAGACGCTCCTTCGGGGTGGGCTCGAGACGCCCGTAGAGCGAGTCGAGCAGGTCCCCGTAGACGCGCGAGGCGGAGTCGACGAGGCGAGTCGGGTCAGCGAGATGCCGCGCACCCTTCTCGTGCACGTAGACGGTCGCGGAGGGAAATGCCCTCGCCACGTCCCCCACCCCTCCGGCGTGGTCCAGGTGGATGTGCGTCACCGCCACCCCGGCGAGCTCGCCGGCGCCGACGCCGATGGCAGAGAGCGCCTCGAGGAGCACCGGCACCGAGCTCTGGCTTCCGGTCTCTACGAGCACCGGCGCTTCGCCGTCGATCAGGTAGCCCGCCGTCACCCGCTCCCATCCCCCGAGGAGCGTGTCGATCTCGAGCACCCCGGGGGCGATCTCTCTCGTGAGCGCCACGCGTTCAGCCCCTCACCGACGTCCGGCCCCACCGTCGAGGCCCAAGGATCACTGGCCGACCTCGATCACGACCTTTATGTCGTCGGGCTGGCGTGCGAACGCCTGCTGGAAGTCCGCCAGAGGCACGGTGCGGCTGATCATCTTCGCCAACCACGACTTGTCCGCACGTGCCAGGGCGTCGGCAGCAGCCTGATAGTGACGGCGGTTGGCGTTCACCGACCCGACCACGGCCTCGTTCTCCAGCACCATCGTGCGGTTGAGCATCCCCGCATCGACACCGAGGCTGCGCCCGCCCGAGGAGAGCCCGGTGAGACAGAGCACGCCGCCGGGCCCCATGTGCTCCATAGCGTCGAAGACGAGGCTCCCGACGCCGGTGCACTCCATCACCACGTCGGGCTCGGCGCACGCGTCTGCGACCGCGCCGGTGTGGTACTTGGCACCGAGGCCCTCCACCAGGTCGGGCTTCGCACCACTCGTCACCTGGTCGAGCACGTGGACCTCGAGCCCGCGCTGGATGGCCAACAGTGCGGCGAGGAGCCCGATGGGCCCCGCCCCCGTCACGAGCGCGCGCGCAGGAGACCAGTGCGCGCGGTTTCCTATTCGCTCCACCTGCTCCCAACCCTTGGCGAGCACGCTCGTCGGCTCGAGCAGGACTCCGAGGCGTCCGAGCCCCGGGTCGATCTTCACCAGGTAGTCGGGCTCGATCCTGTAGCGCTCGGAGCAGTAGCCGTCACGCTCCTTTATCCCGCGCTCGGTGTACCGGCCGTTGCGACAGAAGTCCCACTCGCCGACCGCGCAGTTGGGGCAGGGCACCGGGTCGGGGCGGCGCACGATCCCGACGACCAGGTCGCCTGCGGCGACCTGTGCCCCCGCGGGCGCCTCGGCCACCCGCCCGAGCGACTCGTGTCCGATCACGAGCCGGTCGCGCCCTGGCGGGGCCCAGCCGTAGTTGCCGGAGGTGATCTCGACGTCCGTCCCGCATACCCCGACTGCAAGGGTCTCTACGAGCACGGGGCCATCGGACTCGGGCGGTTCGTCGACGTCCTCGAGGCTCGCCGAGCCGGCGTGGAGCGGTACGACTGTGAGTGCCTTCATTTCTTCGGCCTCCCAAGATAGACGTGCCTGCCATGGCGCGTGGAGTGCCCGGTGAGGCGCCACTGTCTCTTCCAGGAGCTCGCGACCCTCGGCCGGGCGAGCTCCGCACGCTCTTCCTCGTCCATTGCTCTGATCGGCGGAAGACCCGACAGGTTGAACGCCGCGTTCACGAGCGACACGTGCGAGAACGCCTGCGGGAAGTTGCCCACCTGCCTTCGCGCCGTGGCGTCGTACTCCTCGGCCAGGAGTCCCAGATCGTTGCGAAGACCGACCAGCCGGTCGAACAGCTCGTGCGCGTCGTCCTCACGACCCAGGAGGTAGAGGCAGTCGGCCATCCAGAACGAGCAGGCCAAGAACGCGCCCTCGCGTCCCTGGAGCCCGTCGACGTCGTGCGCGTCGGCGGCGCGATAGCGCAGCACGAAGCCGTCCTCGGTCAAATCGCGCTCGATGGCCTCTATCGTCGAGCGCACCCGGTCGTCGGTGGCGGGCAGAAAGCCCACCAACGGCATCATGAGCAGGCTCGCGTCCAGAGCGTCGGATCCGTAGTACTGCGTGAACGCGCCGACGTCCTGGTTGTAGCCCTTGGAGCAGACCTCCTCGTGAATCTGGTCGCGCAGCTGCTTCCAGCGGTCGACGGGTCCCTTGTTCCCGAACTCCTCCACCATCCGCACGGCCCTGTCGACTGCCACCCAGGCCATCACCTTCGAGTGCGTGAAATGCCGCTTGGGGCCGCGCACCTCCCAGATGCCGTCGTCGGGCTCGGTCCAGCCCTTCTCGACGAACTTCATCAACTGAAGCTGCAGCGCCCACGCCACGTCGTTGCGCGCGTTCCCGACGGCAGAGGCCTCGTAGAGGGCGGACATGACCTCCCCGTACACGTCGAGCTGGTACTGCCCCGCAGCGGCGTTGCCGACCCGCACGGGCTTCGATCCCTCGTAGCCGTCGAGCCATGCGACTTCCCACTCCTCGAGGCGACGCTCGCCTGCGGGGCCGTACATGATCTGGAGGTCCGCCGGGTCACCGGCCGCCGCGCGAAGCAGCCAGTTGCTCCAGGCCATCGCCTCGTCGTAGTAACCCCCCCGCATCAGCGATTCGAGGGTCAAGGTTGCATCTCGCAGCCAGCAGTACCGGTAGTCCCAGTTGCGTCCCCCTCCGAGCGTCTCGGGGAGCGAGGTCGTGGCGGCGGCGACGATCCCCCCCGTCGGCTGGTAGGTGAGCGCCTTCAAGGTGATGAGCGAACGCACCACGGCGTCGCGCCATTCGCCCTCGAACGAGCATGCCGCCGCCCAGTCGCGCCAATACATCTCGGTGTCCTCGACGGCGAAGGGCGCGTTCGAGGGCCTCGGCGCCTCCTCATGGGAGGGGTACCACGCGAGCTCGAAGTTCTCCTTCTGGCCCTCTGTGACCGTGAACTCGGCGACGGTCGTCATGTCCTCGCCTCTGGTGTCTACCGTCCCCCACAGGCTGACTGCATCGGGGCCTGCGACCGCAGAGAGCAGCCTGCCGGTGCTATGGACCCAGGGCACGATGGATCCGTAGTCGAAGCGAATGACGAGATCCATCCGCATTTCCACCGTCCCGCGCACGCCCATCACGATGCGGATCACTTGAGGGTGGTACTCGCGTATCGGCATGCAGTCGACGAGTCTCACCACGCCGCTGGCCGTCTCGAACTCCGTCTCGAGCACGAGCGTGTCGTCCCAGTAGCGGCGCCTGATCTCCCGCACCTCTCCGGCCTTCTCGGCGGGCGCGATGCGCCAGTAGCCGTTGCTCTCGTCGCCGAGCAGCTTGGCGAAGCACGCCGGCGAGTCGAAGCGCGGTAAGCAGAGCCAGTCGATCGACCCGTCGCGGCTCACCAGCGCCGCAGTGTGGATGTCGCCGATGATCCCGTAGTCCTCGATCAGCAAGTGCTCGTTCCTCGTGCTCGCGGTCCGGTGCCGGATAGGTGCCCCGGTCCTCGCTGTTCTACACCGCCGGTGCTCGTCTCAGCCCGCGGTGCACCCTCCCGTGCTGACCGGCGCCGTCGAGGACTGTGCGGCGGATATGTCCTTCTCGACGGCGGGCATGGCGAGCGCGTACCCGATGTCCGAGTCGGTCGTGGAGCGCGCGAACACGACCCCGACGACCGTCCCGTCGGGGATCCCCTGGGCCTGGTCGCCCGAGGCTACGAGGGGCCCGCCGGAGTTGCCCGGCCGGACCACGGCGTCGAGCTCGTAGATCTCGCGCGTCGTCGTGGCTGTGCCGTAGATGTTCAAACCCGTGGCCGCGAACGCCGCGGCCACTCCCGCCGGCGCCGAGGTGAAGGGCCCCCCCTCGGGGAACCCGAGCACCGCTCCCGTCGAGCCGTTGCGCACGGGCGAGGCACCGGGAAGGAGCGCCAGGGGCCGCTCCGTCAGCCCCGGGGCCCTCATCACGGCGATGTCGAGCTGCGAATCGAAGAGCACCACGGTCGTGGCGTGCCGACCGACGGAGTCGATCACGTAGGGATGCGCTATCCCGGCGATCACGTGCGCGTTGGTGACGACCAGCCCCGGCGCGACGACGAAGCCCGAGCCTTCCTGGATCACGCCGCAGCCCGCGCCTGCGATCTGCACCGTGGAGGGAGCTGCGTCCGCCACCGCCGCCGCCACGGCCGAGTCGCTCGGCGGGGTGACCGGCGTGGCCGTCTGGGGCGGCAGGCCCGCGAAGACCACCGGGAAGCCCTCCGAGGAGAGGAACGACTCGATGCGGCTGAACACCGCCGGGGGAGGCGGGAGGATGTCGTCCATGGCGCGGACGATCTTCGACTTCTCGAGCGCTGAGTTGAACGACGTGAAGCGGCTGTTGACGAGGATGCTGGCGACCAGCCACGTCGCCACCAGCGTGGCGAAGACCGCCACAGCCACGCCGGCGGCCGAGTCGATCGGGCCGAGCTGCAGCCGGTGCAGGGCGGTGCTCGAATGAGTGCCGAGGTACCTCCCGACCGCCCCCAGGATGCCTGCCATCCCGAAGACCACCACCGCGGCGATCACGGTCTTGACGCCGGTGCTGTGCGCCAGCCCGGCAATCGGAGGGGTGATGAGCGCACCGAGGAAGAGCCCGAGCCAGAAGCCGCCGAAGGAGAGCACCTGCATGGCGGCTCCGAGGCGCAATCCGTGCACACCGGAGAGCACGACGAGCACGATCAGGACGTAGTCGATCCAGTTCACCGGGCAAGATCCTCCCCCACACCCGCTCGAGGGTGCGAAGCGGTCGGCGAGCTAGCGTGGGCCGGGACCGGGACAAGGCGAGAGAAGCAGGCCAGAGATGCCCGACGACGCTGCCACGCCCGCTGGAGGACCCGCGACGGACCCTGAGGGAGCAGGCGCGGACCAGGCGTCTCAGGAGGGCTCCGAGCCCGGATACCCGCCAGTGCCTCCGGCATATCCGCAGCAGGCCGGCTACCCGCAGGCCCCACCCGGCTACCCCGCTCCTGCACAGGCCTACCCGCAGGCCGGCTACCCGCCCTACCAACCGCAGGCCGGCTACCCGCCGTACCAACCGCACCCCGGCTACCCAGCTCCGCCGGTCGCCGGGCCTCCAGCCGGGTACCCGCCGCCGGGATACCCGCCCTCTCCGGCGCCGCCCGGATTCCCGCCACCGGGGTACCCGCCCTCGCAGCCCTCACAGCCCCCGCCGCCGACCCAATACCCACCCGGTTATCCGCAGACGGGCTACCCGCCCGGTTATCCGCCGGCCGCCTACCCGCCCGGGCCGCCGCCGCCGGCCGCCTACCCGCCCTACGGCTACGCGCCGCCGGGTTACCCGGGCGCCCCTTACGGGTACGCGGCTCGCGCCGTGCCGTTGGACGTCCTCGGGCGGCCGATGGCCGACTGGTGGCGGCGCATGCTGGCCTACCTGATCGACGCGTTCTTGCTCGGGATTCCGTTGGCGATCGTCGTGGGGGTGACGGCGAACACGACCACCACCTCCGACGGCGCCACCACCACCTTCACGTCTTCGAGCTGGATCGGCATCGGGATAGTGATCGTCGTCACGCTCGGATACTTCTCGTTCCTCGACGGGGGTGTTCGCGGCCAGACCCTCGGAAAGCGCGCTCTCGGCATCGCAGTGCGCGACATGTCCAATGGCGGCGCGATCGGCGCGGCGAGGGCCCTCGCACGGCGCTTCCTGTTCTTCGCCACCTACCTGGGGTTCGGGATCCTGTTCCTCGTGAACGCGCTCTCGCCGCTGTGGGACTCCAAGCGCCGTGCCTGGCACGACCATGCCGTCGGTTCGTGCGTGGTGAGGGTCCAATGAGCTCCGAGCGAAGGATGACGCGGCCCCCCATCACGGGATGCTCGCCATGAGCGCGGCTGCGGAGATAGTCGAGCTGCTCGCGAAGGTCGTGGGCCCCCAACGGGCCCTCACCGAGGACGCGATCGCAGAGGACTACACCCACGACGAAGCGCTCACCGCGACGGCGCGCCGCCCACTCGCGCTCGTGCTGCCCCGCAGCACCGAGGAGGTGTCGGAGATCCTGGCGCTGGCGAACGAGCACCGGTGCCCCGTCACCGCCCGCGGGAGCGGCACCGGGCTGTCGGGAGCCGCGATCCCCTCGGCTGGAGGAATCCTCGTCTCGTTCGAGCAGATGGACCAGGTGCTCGAGATCGACACGGTCAACCACGTGGCCGTCGTGCAGCCGGGGGTCACCCTGGAGAAGCTCGAGGAAGCCACCGCAGCGCGCGGCCTCGCGTACCAGGTGTACCCCGGTGAGTACTCGGCGTCGCTCGGCGGGAACGTCGCCACCAACGCAGGGGGCATGCGCGCGGTCAAGTACGGCGTCACTAGGCACCAGGTCCTCGGTCTCGAGGCCGTG
>DATKIB010000129.1:0-19004 GCA_035509915.1 Acidimicrobiales bacterium
CCCGCCTGGGGGCTCACGGCGCTCTTGCCGAGAGCAGTGGGACTGCGCAAGGCCCGGGAGATGTCGGTGACCGGCAACTTCGTAGATGCCGAAGAGGCGCTGCGGATCGGACTGGTGAACCACGTGACCGCACACGAGGACCTCATGGCGTTCACCCGGAGGCTCGTCGGGGAAATCTCCGATGCTCGCGCGGTCGAAGAGGTGCTGTCCCTCTACGTCGAGGGATGCGACCTCTCACTCAGCGCCTCATTGGCCCTCGAGGACAGGCGTCTTTCCGAAGTTACGGAGTGGGACGCCGGCGCATTCGCCGCCGCCGGCAGGGCCGCGGCGGCGCGCCAGCGCGAAGACGAGTAGCTGGGTCCCGGCCGGCGAGTCAGAGCCGGTAGAGCTTGGCGGCGTTCTCCCCGAGCACCTTGCGCCGGGTCTCCGGGCGCAAGGTGGCCATCACCGGCTCCACCGTTCCCAGCGGGTCCGGGTACAGGCAGGTGGGATGCGGGAAGTCGGTCTCGAACAGCACGTTGTCCTCTCCTACGGCGTCGAGGAGCGCCTGGAGGTTGCCTTGGTTCTTCTCGAACCACAACGTCGCGTACCAGTTGTCCTTGAAGTACTCGGACGGGTTCTTCTCGAGCTCCGCTGCTTGGGCAGGGGCGTTCTCCCAGATCTCGTAGTCCATGGCTTCGAGAATGAACGGGATCCACCCTGCGCCGCTCTCCACAGAGACCATCTTCAGCTTCGGGTAGCGCTTGAAGATGCCGGCATAGATGGAGTTGATGACGACCCGGGCGTTGCCTAGGAACAACATGGCGCCGCCGATGGCCGGCTTCACGTAGTCGCTCTGGGACGGCCAGAAGTACTTCCCGTAGAAGTCCATGGTGGTGAGGCTTCCGCCGATGTGGAAGTGCAGGGGCATGGCGAGGTCGGCGCATATCTCCCAGAGCGGGTCCCACTCTGGGCTGGCGAGGTCCGGTGCCCCTGTCTCCTGCGGGTCGGCCATCATGTTGAGGCCGCGGAACCCGAGACCGTGCACTCGCTGGACCTCGTGTACGCATTCGTCCACGCTCCATGCGGGCAACACGGCCATGGGGAGCAACCGGTTGCCCGATCCGGCCTGCACCTCGGCCATGTAGTCGTTGAAGATCTCGACGAGCATGCGCCTGAGCTGTGGGTCGACGGTAGCGCCGGCGAGCTTCTGGCCGCCGATCCCGACGTCGCTCGGGTACATGACCTGGGCGTAGATCCCGGACTCGTCCATCACCTCGAGACGTGCTTTGGGGTCCCAGGCTCCCTGGTGCACCTGCTCGATGCTCCAGACGGCCTGCGACTCGTGGAACGGGTACTTCTTCCCCTGCCGGTCGATGACGCCCCCGCCGCGCGCCGGGCCAAGGGCGTTGCCCTCGAGGACCCAGGTGTCGCGTCCGTCGACCTTCTGCACCCGAGGCACACGGTCCTCGTAGCCCTTGGGTGCTCTCTTGGTCCACAGGTCGTGGACCTCTGTCAGGTGGGTGTCGGCGTCTACGACACGTACCTCTTCGGCGAGCTTCACGAATTCTCCCTCCCGGGTCGCCCGGCAGGCCGGGACCAGCTGAGTGAACGCTTCCTCACATGAGATAGTAGCCTCGCCCCGTCGGCGGGGTCGTCGGGGAGACTCCGGATGTCGATCAGCAGCGGGAGAGTTCTTTGGCGAAGGGGATCATGGTGGTCGAGTCTCGTCCGGTCAGCCCGGAGCGAGAGGACGAGTACAACCGGTGGTACGACGAGACCCACATACCGGAGATCAGCGCCATCGCCGGTTTCGTCGGTGCCCGCCGCTACCGGATGATCGGCGACGGCGGTCGAGCCCGTGAGCGGGCCGTCCACGACTACATCGTCCTCTACGAGCTCGAGGCCGACGACGTGACTCGACCCGTGCAGGAGCTGCGAGAGCGCTCCGCAGCCGGGCTCACGACCAAGACCGACGCCATATCCACCGACCCGCCGCCGGCGGTCAGGCTCTATCGCCTCGTCGAATAGCGATGCCTGGTCCACTCCAGGGAGTGCGGGTGGTGGAGCTCGCAGGAATCGGACCGGGGCCGTTCGCCGGGATGATGCTCGCCGACATGGGCGCCGAGGTGCTCCGGGTGGACCGCACCGACACCGTCGGCAGCGAGCACGGGCAGGCCGCTTTCGACGTCCTCGGACGCGGCCGGCGCTCGGTGGCGGTGGACCTGAAGCATCCAGAAGGGCGCGAGGTGGTCCTTCGCCTGATCGAGCGGGCGGACGCCTTGATCGAGGGCTTTCGACCGCGGGTAGCCGAGCGCCTCGGTGTGGGGCCCGACGACTGCCTGGCCCGCAACCCCCGGCTCGTCTACGGAAGGATGACGGGCTGGGGCCAACAGGGCCCCCTGGCCCAGGCGGCGGGGCGCGATATCAACTACATCTCGTTGAGCGGAACCCTGGCCATGATCGGACGGGCAGGTGGGCTGCCGGTGCCTCCACTCACCCTGCTCGGTGACTTCGGCGGTGGCGGGATGCTCCTCGCCTTCGGCGTGGTGTGCGCGCTCTTGGAGGCCGTGAGCTCGGGACGGGGGCAGGTGATCGACGCGGCAATGGTGGATGGCGCGGCGCTTCTCGCCGCGATGTTCTACGGCATGCGGGCGTCCGGAGCATGGACCGACGTGCGCGGCGACAACCTTCTCGACACGGGCGCATTTTTCTACGACGTCTACGAGACGGCCGACGGCCGCTACGTCTCCCTCGGATCTCTCGACGCCAAGTCCTTCGAGCTGATGGTTCGTCTCACCGGGCTGGCCGACGACGTCGACGGGCTCGGGCCACCGACCGATCGCGAGGACCGCGCGAGCTGGCCGGCGATGAAGGCTCGCATGGCCGAGCTGATGAGGACCAAGACCCGCGACGAGTGGTGCCGTCTTCTCGAGGGGACCGACGCATGCTTCGCACCTGTGCTCGACCTGGCCGAGGCGCCTCTGCATCCCCACACCCGTGAGCGGCGGACCTTCATCGAGGTCGAGGGCGTCGTCCAGCCCGCTCCTGCCCCGAGGTTCGACCGAACGGTGCCCGCTGACCCGTCCCCCCCGGTGGGGCCGGGTCGCGACACCCGTGCCGCCCTCGTGGACTGGGGTTTCTCGGACGAGGAGGTGACCCGCCTCTGCGAGGCGGGGGCGGTGGCCCAAGCCGAGGACCGGCCGGCGCAACGAGCAGAGTAGGAAAGTAAGTGAGCAGTCACCCACATATGTGGTAGGGTCTGGGGCATGCACGTCGGATTCGGCCCCATGTTCCAGAACCTCGACGGTCAGCTGACCGATGCCGAGGCCTACCGCCGCGACCTCGCGCTCGTCGCTCGCGCCGAGGATGTCGGTTTCGACTCGGTCTGGACGTCCGAGCATCACTTCTCGGACTACCAGCTGACCTCGCAGATGCTCATGTTCCTGGCTTGGGTGGCGGGGCAGACGAAGCGGGTGAAGCTCGGCACGATGGTGACCGTCTTGCCCTGGCACGACCCGGTGCGGGTGGCAGAGAGCTTCACGGTGCTCGACCACTTGTCGGGCGGCCGCGCCATCCTCGGGGTGGGCCGAGGTCTCGGGCGCGTCGAGTTCGACGGTTTCCGGGTGGCGATGGGGGAGTCGCGCCGGCGATTCGGCGAGTACACAGCGGCGCTCTTCGAGGCTCTCGAGACAGGGGTCATGGAGCACGACGGCGAGCTCTACAAGCAGCCGCTCGTCGAGATCCGTCCCCGCCCGCTCGCCAGCTTCAAGGGCAGGACGTTCGCGGCAGCGGTCTCCCCGCAGTCGCTCGAGCTCATGGCCCGCATGGGCGTCGGCATTCTGGTGATCGCCCAGAAGCCGTGGGACGTCGCCGAGGCCGAGCTCGCCGACTACCGGCAGCGGTACTTGGAGCTCAACGCATACGAGGCGCCCAAACCGGTCCTGGTCGTGGTCGCCGGCGTGACGAAGAACAAAGAGCAGGCCCAGAGAGTCCGGGAGGTCTACCTGCAGCGGTGGGCACGCTCGACGGTCGAGCACTACCAGTTCGACAACATCGGGTTCGCCGAGATCGAGGGTTACGAGTACTACGGTGCCCTCGCCAAGAACATCCAGAAGCACGGGTTGGACAAGTTCTGCGGCTTCCTAGCCGACCTGCAGGTCTGGGGGACACCCGACGAGGTGACGGAGAAGCTGCTCGACTACGTCCGGCGTACCGACGCGGGTGGTCTGGTGGTGCCACTGTCCTTCGGCGGCTTGCCGCCGGAGGAGACCCGAGCCAACTTCGAGCTGTTCGCCGCCGAGGTGCTCCCCGAGCTGCAGCGCCACGACGTGGGTGGCGACATCGGCGTGCCGTACGGCGCGCCACTCCACGAGACAGTCGCTGTCGACTAGGCGCGCACATAGGATGCGCCCATGAGGGCAGCGGTTGCCTACGAAGCGGGGAAACCCCTGGTAATCGAGGACTTGCCGCTTCCCGCCGTGGGACCGAACGACGTCGTCGTACGGATCGCAGCCAGCGGCATCTGCCACACCGACCTCGCCGCTATAGAAGGGGCAACGCCCACGCCGTTTCCCTTCGTGCCCGGTCACGAGGGCTGCGGTGTGGTGGAGGAGGTCGGCGCCGAGGTGCGCCGTGTGAAGGTGGGCGACCGCGTGCTTGCGTCGGTCGCCCCGGCCTGCGGCGAATGCTGGTGGTGCGTCAATTCGATGTCCAACCTCTGCGATCTCGGCGCTGAGGTGAAGTCCGCACTGCGCTGGGCTCTGCCTCACGGCGACCGCGCGACATCGCTGTGCGGGTGCGGGACCTTCGCCGAGGTGACCGTGGTGCACGAGGCCTCGGTCGTCCCCCTCGAGACCGACCTGGAAGACGAGGAGCTGGCGCTGCTGGGCTGCGGAGTCACCACCGGGCTCGGTGCCGCGCTCAACACGGCCAAGGTCACACCTGGCTCGAGCGTCGCGGTCATCGGCTGTGGGGGCGTGGGTCAGTCGGTGATCCAAGGATCCCGCATAGCAGGCGCCGCCGTGATCGTCGCCGTCGATCCCGTTGCCTCGCGTCGTGACACGGCCCTCGCCGTGGGAGCCACCCATGCCGTGGACCCCACCACCAACAATCCACTCGACGAGGTGCGGGCGCTCACAGGCGGCCGGGGGGTGGACTACAGCTTCGAGGTGGTGGGCAGGATGGAGCTGATCGCGCAGGCCTACGACATGGCCCGCCGGGCGGGGACGGTCACCCTGGTGGGCATGCCGCCGTTGGATGGAGATCTGCCGCTCAATGCCTTCCGCTACGTGTTCTCCGGCAAGCGTCTGGCCGGATCAGTCGTCGGTGACGCACAGATCCGGCGCGACTTCCCCCGGTTCGTGCGTCTCGCCGAGAGCGGCAAGCTAGACCTCGGATCGCTCGTGTCGAGCCGCATCAAGCTCGAACAGGTCAACGAAGGACTGGCCGCGCTCGATCGCGTCGAAGGTGTGCGAACGGTGGTGGTCTGACGTGGAGTCCATCGGACACTTCGTTTCGGGGCGCCGCGTCGTAGGGGCGTCGGGTCGCTTCGGTCCGGTCTACGACCCGGCCCGCGGCGTGAAGGCTGGGGAGGTGAGCTTGGCGTCGGCCGACGAGGTCGACACTGCGGTGCGCAGCGCCGTGGAGGCGGCCGTCGGATGGGGTCGTTCCCCCCTCGGGCGCCGGGCTGCCATGTTGTTCAGTCTTCGGGAGCTCATCGACAGCCACAGGCAGCAGCTGGCAGCCGTCGTGACCAAGGAGCACGGCAAGGTGCTCTCGGACGCCGAGGGCGAGGTGGCGCGTGGGCTCGAATGTGTGGAGTTCGCCTGTGGGATTCCGCATCTCCTGAAGGGCGCCCACAGTGCCGAGGCCTCGTCGGGCGTCGACGTCCATACTGTGCTGCAGCCGGTCGGGGTGGTGGCGGGGATCACGCCTTTCAACTTCCCGGTCATGGTGCCGCTGTGGATGCTGGCCACCGCCATCGCGTGTGGGAACACATTCGTGCTCAAGCCTTCGGAGAAGGACCCCTCCGCGTCACTGTTGCTGGCGGAGCTAGTCCAACGCGCAGGCTTCCCCGACGGCGTCGTCAACGTCGTGCAAGGGGACGTCGAGGCCGTGGACGCGCTGCTCACTCATCCTCGTGTCGATGCCGTCTCCTTCGTCGGCAGCACCGCTGTGGCCCGCCACGTCTACGAGACGGGGACCCGCCACGGAAAGCGAGTCCAGGCGCTGGGGGGAGCCAAGAACCACATGGTGGTACTGCCCGACGCGGACGTGAGTGCCGCGGCCGACGCAGCGGTCTCGGCTGCGTACGGCTCGGCAGGGGAGCGGTGCATGGCCATCTCGGTGGTGGTGGCGGTGGGATCTGTCGCTGACCGCCTGGTCGACGCCATCGCGTCGCGCATTCCCGATGTCGTCGTGGGCCCGGGCGTCGAGCCTGCTTCGATGATGGGTCCGCTCATCACCGCGGACCACCGGGATCGGGTGGCGACCTACGTACGGGGCGCGACCGACGAGGGGGCTCGTGTCGTAGTCGACGGATCCAGTTTCGCCTTGGAGGGATCTGAAGGGTTCTTCTTGGGATGCTCGCTCGTCGACGAGGTCAAGCCGGGGATGCGCGTCTACGACGACGAGATCTTCGGCCCGGTGCTGAGCGTGGTGCGGGTGGGGACGTTCGACGAGGCCGTGGAGCTCGTCAACTGCAACTCGTACGGCAACGGCGTGGCGCTGTTCACTCGCGACGGGGGGGCGGCCCGGCGCTTCGAGCGCGACGTCACGGTAGGGATGGTCGGGATAAACGTCCCCATCCCGGTGCCCGTCGGCTACCACTCCTTCGGCGGCTGGAAGGAGTCGCTCTTCGGCGGTTCCCCCATATACGGGCCCGAGGGCGTGCGCTTCTATACACGGCCCAAAGTGGTCACCTCCCGCTGGCCCGATCCGGCCGAGAGCGCCATCGACTTGGGATTTCCCAGGACGCGCTGAGTCCACGTCCGGTCGGCCACCGCACATCATTCCAAGGCGTTGAGGCGAGAACGCCGCTCGATCGCGTGTCGGAACCGACGGGTCAGGAGGTCGACCAAGCTGCGGGGATAGACAAGGACAAATGCCGGATCGATTCTGCGAGCCGCGGACAGGTCGCGCGCGACATCAGCCGGGGTGCGCCACCGCGGCACACAACGAACGAGCGTGTAGAGCACGAGCTCACTCGAGAAGCGCTTCGCCGTCTTCTCAAGGCCCATGCGAACAGCGGGATCGAGGGCGGCCCGGGCCAGGAACCGAAGTTTGACTTCGCGTTGTAGGTGAATCTGCTCCCAGCCCACGCGATAGCCGGACTTCGCGACACTGGACATGCCACTTCGGACGAGCTCAGAGCCGTGCACTCGGCGAGCCGTGAGTGGTTCCGCGAGGTATGCGATCTGGGTCCCACGAGCGACCTCGAGCCAGAACGACACGTCACAACTTGTTTCGTCGGCCTCGTCGAAGCTCAGAGAACCCACGAGCGAACGTCGGAACATACCGGCGGAGAGATCGATCGGGGACATGCTTCTCATGGCAAGGTCCAGGAACTCTCGTTCTGGAAGCTGGTAGCCAGACTCCGGGCGACGCCTGTCCCCTGGGCGCTGCTTTACCCCGAATCCGTGGGGAGCCACGTAAACGGCCAAGGTGTTTCCCGCAGCATCGATCCACGATATTGCGCTGTGAACGATGCCCACCTCAGGGTGGGAGTCGAGCAAGGCCACTTTGTGCTCTATGTTGTCTCTCCTCATCAGGTCGTCGTCACCCAGGATCACCAGCAGAGGGGCGCAGCCCAACGTCAAGCAGTGATTGAAGTTGGCGTGCAGCCCTGAATGCTTCCTCTGCCGCACGTAATGAACCCGCTCATCGGTAATGGAAGCCACGACGGCTTCGGTGTCGTCGGTCGAGTCATCATCTGACACCCAGATCTCGAGCTCGGAGTAGCTCTGATCCAGCACACTCGCGATCGCCTCGCGCAGCATGCCAGCTCGGTTCCACGTCGGAATGGCAACGGTCACAGCGGGAGCTGGACGGTGGGCGGTCATGGCGCCGTTTCGGCGTGTGGGATCAGCGCTGGAATCACGACACTTGCAACCGGACTCTGGTTCCGTCGTCTGGTCGATCCCTCGGGCGAGTCACGACCAATATGCTTTGGCCGGTGCGGCCTGCTGACGGCGGACGGCCGGGTGAATCGGAGATTCGACCGGACCGCCGTACGCCCGAGACCTCCACCCAAGTGCCGGTCGTCTTGTGCATCGACGTCGAGCCTGATGCGAAGATCTTCTCACCTGAGAACCCTTCGGCCTGGAGTGGGTTCGAGTACATCCTCGGACGTTCTGGATCTCTACGCGAGAGGTTGGAGGCTATCACCGGCATGCCCGTCCACTTCGGGTGGTCACTCCGAATGGACCCGCAGATCTCGGTGGGTTACGGCTCGGCCTCCTATGCCGCGGAGAGGTACCGCCAGCAATTGGACTTGCTCGTCGCTTCGGGGGACGTGATCGGTGTCCATCCCCATGCCTGGCGGTGGGACGTTGAGACACGACTCTGGATCGCCGACCATGGCAATCGGACGTGGGTGGAGGAATGCGTGGAGGTCGCGGTGCGCTCGTATCGCGAGAGCTTCGGCTCCGCGCCTGCATTTCATCGTTTCGGTGCGGCCTTCCTGAGCACACCACTCACGAACTTGCTTGGACACCTTGGTGTCAAGATCGACATGACCGTCGAGCCGGGCGGGCCCTCAAACCGCTACGTGGACGTGCCTGGTGCGACCTGGACCGGGAAGACACCTGACTTCAGATTCTCGCCACGGTCACCCTACAGACCCAGCCCCGACGACTGTCTTCTCCCTTCCCTCGCAGTCGGCGAAGGGCTCTGGGAGTTACCGCTCACTTCGGCTCGGTGGGTCATGCGCAGAGATCTGGTCCCCGCCGTGAGGTCGAGACTCACTCATCCTGTCCATAGTGCTCGGGGCTTGCGCCGCAGGCTTGCAGGCCTTCAGCGGGTGCGCGGCGAGCCTTCGGCCTTGCAGGCCAAGAACGATTTTCGCGCCGGGGAGACACGCAACCGTTTTGACCGACTCCGATTACTCGCGATGTGGGACGATCAGCTCGCCCCTGCACATTTCTGGGAAGCCGCGTTCGGTGCAGCTTGCGAACTGGAGTCGCCGTATCTTGCCTTCGTCTTGCGGACCGACCAGTGGTCGGATCGTGCCCAGCTGAAGCGCTTCAACGCAATTCTCGATCAGCTGGACAAGGAGCCTAGGGCGGCTACCGTCAAGTTCGTCACCCCGAGAGAGGCGTTGGAGGCAATGGGACTGCTCGAAGGCACGTCCACCTTGCCGGACACCTGAACTGCTGGCGAGTGGCTCCTGCGGTGCAACTTGCGGTTCGACGTGGCGAGGCGGGTACCGTCGGGCTCGAAGGGCGCGCCTAGTGAAGCTTCGATCGGAGTTCCCGAAGGTGGCCGATCAACCGGCGGCCGAGTAGCGACCGGTAGAGAACGCGCCATGCGTGTCGTGATCGAGGATCGATTCGCAGAGCAGCGAGGGCGTGAGCTCGTGCCAAACGAAGCCGGAAGCACTGGTAGTGCGAATAGGCTTCTCTTTCGTGAGAACGCAGATCGAGTAATCTCCGATTCAGGATCAGCGAGGGGTCCAGCAGGGTCATCTTCTCGTGGGCCATAAGGATCGAGCGGCGATTTAGGGGTAGGTCGTTCGACAGCGTGTGGTCCCCATGAACCCGATGGTTGGCCAACAGCTCGTCCAGATAGACGACTTCGTAGCGGTGAGCGAGGCGAAGCCACAGAGGGACGTCTTCCACCTCGATGTCGGGATCGAAGCCTCCAACTTCTCTTACAGCGTCTGTACGAAACAGGTACGTAGAGGATTGAGGCATGAAATTCATCGACCACAGGTCAGAGAAGATTCGACCGCCGTGATAAGGACGGGTCTGGGCCCTCCCGAGTCTGTACTGGCGCCGCCCGTCTTGATCGATGATCCAGCAGTCAGAGAAGCAAGCAGCGGCCGCCGGCACCGACTGCAGCGCCCGCACCTGCCTCTCCAGCTTCGTTGGCATCCACGTGTCATCACTACCGAGGAAGGTGAAGTATTCGTCTCGTGCGTTGGCGAGCCCCATGTTCAACGCGGCGACCAGACCTTGGTGTTCGATCTTCGCCAATCGAACCCTTGGATCACCAAGGACGTCGAGATGATTTGCGATCACCTCTGCAGAGCCATCGGTCGATCCATCGTCGATGACGAGCAATTGAAGATGTTGGAACGTCTGTCCGAGCACGCTGTCGATCGCGGCAGTCACGTAGCGCCGATTATTGAACGAGGGAATCACTACGCTGACAGCGGCCACAGGTTCCAAACCCTCAACCCCGATCCTTCGTGCGAGCTCGCTCCATCGTGCGGTGCCCTAGATCCCAGTAGCCCCATCTTGTGGATCCACCCGTCACGGTGGCGGGAGGCCGACTTCGACGCGGTGCTTCAATCCCGCAAGGGCAGTACCCCATTCAGCTGCTCGTTGCTTGCGCAGCGACGCCAGTTCCTTCGAGAGTTGTTGGTGCCGCTGTAGTGCGAGGGCAATGCCATCCGCTATGGAGTTGGGGTCCCGCGGATCGACGAAGACAGCACCCGTAGTGAAGTAGTGGCGAAGGACATGGGTGTCACTGATCACCAAAGGCTTCTCGTATGCGAGTGCCTCGTAAGCGGCGCGCTGCATGGTGCACTCCGCCGTGGTCAAAGCCAGGACAGCGTCGCTGTCTAACAACAGATCTGCGTACGTAGCGGCCGATAGGCGCCCAGGAAGCCGCAAATTGGGAGGGAGCCGGTGCCATCTTGTGGTCGTCCGGCGATGTCGTCCCGTCACAACAAAGTCGATTGCAGACAGCTGATGCGCTACTTCGATCACCTGCCGTATGGGTTCGTCACTGTCCCAGCTAGCTGGCATCGTGACCAGCGGCCGATTGTGAGGCTGCGGGGGACCCGAGGAGACCTGCTCCAGTGGTGGGTCGTCCAGTGCCATCACGTCGAGCCCTCGAGCACGCAGTTTCTGGGCGAGAAACTCGGTCGCTACCAGCGTCAGGTAGGCGCGTCTTGCTATCCAGGTGAACCACGGCTTCATGTCCGTGCCGGTGCGCCTGTCCATCACCGCCGCCGTGTGCGCATCGATCACCAGCCGGGCGCCGGTCGCGCGACCGTACACCAGCCCGATGAGGGTCAGCGGGGCCGGCGGCGCCATCACATACACGGTTGTCGGACGCGAGCGTGCAAGAAGCACGATGGTGCGAATTCCCTGGACCAGATGACGCAGGGGCGCCGTCAGAAGCAGCGGGGATCCCAGGGCGATGAACGCGGCTTCGGCTCCGACCGCGCCGGCGAGATCGCGGCTTCGCCCATGGAAATCGACCCATGACACGAAGAGTGTCTCGGACATGTGCCTGGGCAGATCGATCAGCTACGAGGAGCTAGCGCGACGAGAAGCGCCCACAGCCACGAAAGGGCTTGCCACGGAGGATGAGGCTAGCCGCTCTCATCCCACCTTCCCCGATCAGTTGCTAGGGAGCGGGCGCCGCGTCGCGCTGAAGCTCGGTGAGGCCGAGCGCGCGGCGGAGGAAGTCGACTGGAGCGCGCCGGGCGATGGCAGAGATCAAGGCATCTGGAGCCAATGTGTCGAAACCGTGGAAACCCCCCGCCCAGATGTGCAGATCGGCGATCCCACCCGACGCCCAGATTGCCGACGCGTAGGCGACGGCCTCGTCCCGGAAGACCTCGGCCGAGCCACAGTCGATGTATGTGGGTGGCAGTCGGGAGCGATCGGTGGAGCGAGCCGGAGCCGCGTAGACCGACACGCTGTCCGTCCCGTATCTGTCACCGAGCAGAGCTGACCAACCCGTCGCGTTGGACGTGCTGTCCCAGACACCGATTCCTCGCATCTGTCGGCTGGACACCGTCTCGTTGCGGTCATCGATCATCGGGCACATCAGGACCTGGGCAGCCAGCCGGGGACCTCGCAGGTCGCGGGCCATGAGGGCGGTGCCGGCAGCGAGGCCACCGCCCGCGCTGACTCCTGCGATGACCAGCTGTGATGCGTCGAATCCCAAGTCGTCGGCGTGGGCGGCTGTCCATACGAGGCCGGCGTAACAGTCGTTCACGGGGGCCGGGTCGGGATGTTCGGGTGCGAGCCGGTACTCGACACTGACCACCAAGAAATCGAGCAGGTCGATGAGCGGCTCGATGGCATCGATCGAATGGCGGTCACCGCTTATCATCCCGCCGCCGTGGATGAAGTAGACCGCTGGACCTCCGCGAACGCGCGTCGGCCGCTCGAAGGCGCTCAGTGCGACCGCGGGGTCATCGTCGAGGCCGGGTGCAGCATGGTCCTGGCTCACCAGGGTGCCTGTCGCGAGCCGCAGGTCCACCGCCGACGCGGGCCTCGGTGCCGTTCGGCTCCTGATCATCCGTTCCAGATCCATCGTGGGCGGGATCGTCTCGTTGATCTTGGTCAGCACGGGGGTCAACTCGGCGTCGAACGGCGGTGGCGGGTAGGTGTCGTCCACATCCCAAACATAGCGGAGTGAGCATTTGCTAACCTCGTGTCGGGGATCTCTGATCCCAGAGGGAGGACGATGGCCGAGCGCCGAGGTCGGGTCGACGGCAAGGTTGCGATCGTGACCGGTGCGGGGTCCACACCAGGACCCGGAATCGCTACCGGCAGGGCGACCGCAATCGTGCTCGCACGCGAAGGAGCCCATGTCCTCGTGGCCGACATCCGTCCCGACCGCGCCCAAGAGACTCAAGCGATCATCGAAGACGATGGCGGCAGCGCGGTGGTGTTCGTGGGTGATCTGACGAAGGCGGCGGACAGTGAAGCGATGGTCAGCGCCGCCGTCGGTGCGTTTGGCTCGCTCGACATCCTCGTGAACAACATCGGATTGGCGATCGCCGGCAACGTCGTGGACACGAGCGAGGACGACTTCGACCGGATCCTCGACGTCTCTCTCCGTACGACCTTCCTCGCCTGCAAGTACGCCGTGCCGGTGATGGCGACCAAGGGCTCCGGCGCCATCGTGAACATAGGGTCGATCTCGGGGTCCCGAGGGGGCAACTACGTCGGGTACGCAGCGGCAAAAGGCGCCGTCCACGCCCTCACGGTCGACATGGCGTACTCGCACGGCCGCCAGGGCATCAGAGTCAATGCGATTGCGCCCGGCCACATCACGACCCCGTTGCTGTTCTCGAACCTGGGCGCCACCCCCGAGACGGACTTTCGTCAACGGCTGGCGAACGCGTCCGGGATGCTCGGCACGGACGGCAACGGTTGGGACGTGGCGTGGGCCGCTGCCTTCCTGGCAAGCGACGAGGCCCGCTGGATCACGGGAGTGACGCTTCCTGTCGACGCCGGCGTCACGTCCGTAACGCCGTTGATGATGGCCCCGCACCTGAGAGCAGTTCCCGCGCCGGCGACTGAGGGCGCAAGGTGATGGAGGTGCAGAGGGCGATAAGCCCGGAAGGGGCCAAGGTGCCGGCTCGTCCTGAGTTGCTCGAGGCCACGGACGCAGACATCGACGAAGCCTTGTCCTACGCCGACCCGATGGCGCTGCGCGGTCTGCTCTACCAGCTCACCGGCGAGGAGGCGCTCGCCTCGATCGAGTTGACGCCACAAGCAGGGATCGACCCGGCCAAGTTCGTCAGCGACTCCGACGTGGCGCTCGTGCGGGCCAAGGGCGCCGAATTCCTGCGGGTCTACCGAGACGCCGGTGCCGGCCCGATCGATATCGGGCCGCGTCAACGGCTGCCCCTCAGCCTGGCACTGGCGGCGGGCGTGGAGCAGGTCCCGCCCCAGGACCTAGAGCTCTGGTTGGAGGAGTTGGCGCTCGACCCCTACGCGCGAGGGCTCGAGTGGGAGGTGCCTCCGCTCCCGGAGCGATTGCACTCGTTCTCGGTGGTCGTCATCGGCGCCGGCATGGGTGGGCTCAACGCCGCCGTCCTCCTCAAGCAGGCGGGCATAGATTTCACGGTGATCGAGAAGAACTCTGGTGTCGGCGGCACCTGGTTCGAGAACGTGTACCCCGGCTCACGCGTCGACTCGCCGAGCCGTGCGTACTCGCACATCTTCGGCGTCGATTTCGGCTTCTCGTACCCCTTCTGCATCCGGGACGAGAACCAGCGATATTTCAACCAGGTGGCAGACGCCTTCGGGGTGCGCGACCACATCGTCTTCGACACCGAGGTCGTCTCTCTGCACTGGGACGACGACACCTCGAGGTGGGAGGTCATCTCCAAAGGGCCCGAAGGCCAAAGCGTATGGCGCCCCAACGTGGTGATCAGCGCGGTCGGCCTCCTGTCGCGCCCGAGCCTGCCGAGGATCGAGGGCATTAGCGACTTCGAAGGCCCGTCGTTCCACACAGCGCAGTGGCCTGGGGGGCTGGACCTGGCAGGCAAGCGCGTCGGGGTCATCGGCACCGGGTGCTCCGGCGTCCAGCTGGTCCCCGAGTTGGCCTTGCTGACCGGGCACGTCTATGTCTTCCAGCGGAGCCCGGAGTGGCTCTTCGACCGCCAGGGCTACTTGGCGCCATACCCGCCGGAGGTCCCCTGGCTCGACCGCAACTTGCCCTATCACACGAACTTCATGCGGTTCCGCACACATTGGCTCATGAGCCCGTACCTATCTGGTCCGCTCCGGGAGGTCGACCCAACCTTCGACGACCCTCACGCTCGCAGCGCCGTCAACAAGCGGATGCGCGACCAGCGCATCGCCTTCATCGAGAAGAAGTTCGCGAGCCGCCCCGACTTGATCGACAAGATGATCCCGTCCTACCCCCCATACGGCAGACGACCGGTGCAGGTGGACGCCGACTACTCCTATTACGACGCGCTCCTGCGCGACAACGTCACGCTGGTCACGGACGGGATCGAGAGGATCACACCCAGCGGAATCCGGACGAGCGAAGGGGTCGAGCACGAGCTCGACGTGATCGTCTATGCCACGGGCTTCAAGGCCAACGAGTGCCTCTGGCCGATGGAGGTCCGCGGGCGTGGCGGCAGGTCCGTCGAGGAGCTCTGGGCCAAGGACGGTCCACGCGCCTACATCGGGGTAATGGCGCCGGCATTCCCGAACCTCTTCATGATCTACGGCCCCAACATGAACGCTTACGGTGGCCTTGGTGTCATCAACCTCGAGGAGATGGCCACGCGGTTCGCGCTGGAGTGCACCGAGCACCTGATCGTGAACGGCAAGCGCGCTGTCGAGGTCACCGACGAGGCGTATTGGCGATGGAACGCCGAGCTCGACGAGCGCGAGAAGTCCAGGATCTACATGGACCCGCGGGCGAAGAGCTACTACCAGAACGAGCACGGCCGCTCGGCGACGAACTGCCCGTTCCCCGGGACCGAGATGTGGCATAGGTTGCGAAGACCGAACTTCCGTGACCTGATCGTCCAATAGGCCGGGCTGAGCTGCGCTTTCGCGCTGCCGAGCAGCGGTCGCAGAAGCCCATTCGCAGGAACTAAGTGAGCACCTACTTGACAGCATCGGCGCGTGTTCATAGCATTTCGCAAGCAACCCGAATTGGGTGGGTTCTGTGTGCACGGGCGGCACGCACGAGAAAAAGGGGTGGGCGGATGCTCCTACGATCGACGCTGTTCAAGCGCACGCGACCGATGGTCCTCTTGTGCGTGCTGATGGCCCTAGTGATGCCGCTTGCTCTCCGAGCGGTTTCGCCCACGTCTCGGGTGACTCTCAGCTCGACGTCTTTGCCGCCGGGATGCTTGGGCGACCCAGAGCAGGGGTTCACCTACACCTCCCCGCGCGAGGCGAGCGCCTTCTACTCCAATGGCAGCGCGGCACCCTCGGCGGGTGCACCGTACGTGTGCGCCAACAACACCAACTACGGGGGAGCAGAGTCAACGGTCCAGGTGGCCCCCAACGGAGACGTGGTCGAGGAGCCGGCCATGACCGCGCCCGGCCTGCTCGGCACTGGCGCCGTCGCTGACGCCCCGGGCACGGTGCCCACCGGCACTCCCGCCGGGTCGGCCACCGTGCCACGCGACGACTGGGCCTTCGCCTCCACCTCGGGTCTGGTGGTCAGCAAGGACGGAGGCAAAGACAGCAGTTGGCAGTTCACCCGACCCGCCGGTCAGGAGCACGATTGCTGCGACACCGCCCTGTACATCGACCGAAAGACCGGGACGCTCTACTACTCGTCCATATTCGACACCCCACCGGCTCCGCTCGACCAGGCAGAACCGATCACGTTGCCTGCGGCCGAGATCGAGGCCGCCACGTACGATGCGAATGGCGCCACCGACTACACCAACTGGACCGCGCCGTCGACGATGTACGGCATGGTCTCCGAGAACCCTCGCTTCACCTCGGCGTCGGTCCCTGCGGGCGGGGCGCCTGCAGTTGCCGGCCAGGACGTGACCTATTGGTGTGGCAACGGGCCGGGCCGCCAGACGCGGGAGTGCTACCGCACCCTCGATGGCGGTCAGACCTGGGAATTCGCCTCGATCCTCGACTCCCCGCTGACGGGTCAATGCGCGAGCGGCAGCGCTCCCAACTTCGCCTATCCCGTGGGAGGGCCGCAAGGTGCTGTCTACGACCTGGTGAGCTGTGGCAGCACGGCGACCTATCTGGCACGCAGCACCGACGAGGGCACGACCTGGCCGTTGGTCACGAACGCAAAGGGCAACCCGGTCGTGGTGCCTGGATCGCCCACGGAGATCCGGGTGGACTCTGCCGGCAACATCTACGCCTTCCAGCTCGACGGCACCGCCATCGAAGTGGAGATCTCTCGCAACGGCGGGCAGACGTGGAGCCCCTGGTACAACATGACCGCCCCGGCCGCCAGGGGTGAGTCGGTGTTCCAGTGGCAGGTCTCGGTTGGCTACGTGTCGGGACAGGTGACGGCGGCCTACTTCGTGAAGAAATCCAGTGCCGGCGGGACCAGCGTTCCCGGGGGGCTGGGCTCGGCCAGCGGCAACCCCGGCGGCTGGTACGACGCCTACTTGACCACCAGCCATGACGCAGTCGGCGCCAATCCGGTCTTCTACGCGGCCACGGTCAATCCGCCCAACCTGCCGTTGATGACCGCGGGAGACCCGGGGGCCGGAGACGACTGGCTCTGGTCGGACATGGGCCCCGACGGTAGCGGGTGGGGTTCGTTCTACTCGGCCTGTGAGCAGAGCGCCTCGGGCGTTTACCTCGATCCTGCGTGCGCTGCAGCCGCTCAATTCTCAACAGCGCCGCTTGGCAGCCCGGACAACCCGGTGGAGGCGGAGACAGTCGGGAGACTGTGGTTCCCTTCGTCCAAGTGACCGCAAGTTCTGCGATGACCGTGCGCGCCAGGTGTCCCGACGACGGGGCACGTGGCGCGTGGGTTCCGGAAGAGATTGGGTGAGTGCTCGAGTACCGGCCAAAGTCAAGAGAATCTTGGCCGGCGCCGCGGGCTCGCTCGGCCTGATCGTCTTCTGGCGGGACTCAGGGCGGCGGTGGGTCAATGGCCTGCGCCTGGTCGCGTGGCTCGTCGTGATCGCTGCCATCGTCGCGGTCTTCGACGGAGCGGTGTCGAGGTCTCCGGCTACGTCGAAGCCTGCCGTCACCCTTCTCGGGAAGCGGCCCGCCCGCCTCGCATCCGAGACGTGCACCTCTGACATGTCCCGGTTGGGGCGGTCTCTGGGGTGGCTGCCAGCGGCGGTTGCACTGCCTGCGGGCAGCTATCCCACCACGGAGTACTACCCCAAGGACACGGCTTATCATGCCGCCTCGTTAGTGGTGCCTGTGGAGATTCACGCGTTGGACGCCTACATCCTCAGCACGTGGCCCGCCGACAACATTCAATTTGCATACGATCAGCAGGATCCCAAGGACTCCGAGTTCGTCTTCCAGTACGGGCAGAACGCGGGCCAGGTTCAGTTGTTGAAGGATCCCTGCGGATCGCAAAGCACGTACATGGTGATCATCTATGGTCCGGTACCTCAGGCTTAGTCCGTCTTGCATGGGGAAGAGAAGAGGGGCACATTCGTGGGTAGCGGGCGAAAATCCTTTGTGGCGACGGGCTTGGTCGGGGCCTGCCTGCTGGCGGCGTGCGGCAGCCCATCGGGTGCAGTAGGCCGCAACCACACGATTCTGTTCGGGCTCAACGTCCCCTCGAGCACCGACCCCTATGTGGCCGGCGTGATCACCCGCGGCGCAAAGTTGGCTGTCGATCAGGAGAACGCCGCCGGGGGCGTGGCGATCGGCGGATCCCGGTACCAGCTGGCCCTCAAGACGTATGACGATCACAGCGACCCTCAGCAGGCCGCTGACAACGTCGAGACCGCCATTCACGACGGCGCTGTCGCGGTCATCGAGGACGGCATCGGAGCCAGCATCAGCGCCCCAAAGAGTGCAGCGGCCGGGGTGCCGGAGATCATCGTCGCCGATGGCAACGCCGGTCTTCTCACCACGCCGAGCGGGCCTCTGCCGAGCCTGTTCGGGGCGCGCATCCCCAACTCTGCCGCCTCGGACGTGCTGGCCACTTACATCTCCAAGACCTGCCAGCACGTCGCGATCCTCCATGACGACACCGACAACGGCAAGGATGGCGCCATGGGACTCACCTCGTCACTGGAGAACACCGACATCACCCCGAGTCCGGTGATCGAGGTGCCCACCGCGGCGCCGAACATCGACGCCGAGGTCCAGGAGGTAGCGGTGGCCAAGCCGTGCGGGATCGCCCTATGGGGCAGCGATCTCTTCATCGCGAAGGCGCTGTCCGCGATCCGAACGGCGGGCATCACCACGCAGATCTACACCAGTCAACAGGGAGAATCGCCGACCGTGCGGTTGCTCGACGGCAATGCCGAGACCGACGGGATGAAGATCGTGACAGGCCGGATGACTAGCGAGAGCGACAGCACCTCCTTCCCTTCCTTCGAGCGGGCCTTGGCCAAGTATGCACTGGGCCCGACCAACGCCGGCTTCAAGGACGCTGAAGGCCAGGAGATCCGCCAGCCCAAC
>DATKIB010000130.1:0-7458 GCA_035509915.1 Acidimicrobiales bacterium
CCAGGGCGCCAAAGAGGCCGAGATCAAGGCTCGCCAGCGGCAGGTGGAGAAGGAGATAGGAGCCCTGCGCGAGCGCATGGGACACATAGAGCTGGCGGCTCCGGTCGTCCACATCTGGTACCTGCGCGGCACCCGTAGCTGGCTCGCGTACCTCCTCATGGGCACCGAGGCCCGCGAGGAGCTCAAGGCCAAGCAGCTCGAGAAGGTCATCTACTTCGCCGCCAACCTCGTCACCTGGGTGGACGAGGAGCGCCGGCACGAGGACCTGCCCTCGCTCGAGTCCGAGCTCGCCGAGGAGGTCACCCAGCTCGAGCGCCAGCGCGACCTCGAGATCGACCGGCGGTTCAAGGCGCTCGAAGCCGAGCTCGCCGAGCTCGAGTCCCAGGGCGCCAAAGAGGCCGAGATCAAGGCTCGCCAGCGGCAGGTGGAGAAGGAGATAGGAGCCCTGCGCGAGCGCACCGAGGCAGAGATCGACCTCGCCAAGCGGGCCTTCGACGAGTTCCGCGACCTCTATGCCCGCAAGATCATCGAGGACGAGCTGCTGTGGCGGGAGATCAAGATCCGCTACGACGACTACTTCGAGGGCGGGATGGGGGCCGAAGCCATCTCGGGCCTCATAGACCGCATCGACTTCGACGTAGAGGAGATCAAGCTGCGCGAGGCGATCGACGCAGCCGACGGGCGTCGTCCGCTGTCGGCCCAGCGCCGGCAGAAGGCGATCAAGCGGCTCAAGATCGTCACCGCCTTCAACCGGCGCGACGACCACGGCCGCCGGGTCAACGACCCCCGGGCGATGATCCTCGGTGTCGTGCCGGTGATCCCGCCCGACCTGAGGCCCATGGTGCAGCTCGACGGCGGGCGCTTCGCCACCTCGGACTTGAACGACCTCTATCGCCGGGTGATCAACCGCAACAACCGGCTGAAGAGGCTCCTCGACCTCGGCGCCCCCGAGATCATCATCAACAACGAGAAGCGCATGCTCCAGGAGGCGGTCGACGCGCTCTTCGACAACGGCCGAAGGGGCCGGCCCGTCACGGGCCCCGGCAACAGGCCGCTCAAGAGCCTGTCCGACATGCTGAAGGGCAAGCAGGGCCGGTTCCGCCAGAACCTGCTCGGAAAGCGCGTCGACTACTCGGGCCGCTCGGTGATCGTCATCGGGCCGACCCTCCAGCTGCACCAGTGCGGGTTGCCCAAGCTCATGGCGCTCGAGCTCTTCAAGCCCTTCGTCATGAAGCGGCTCGTGGATCTCGAGCTCGCCCAGAACATCAAGTCCGCCAAGCGGATGGTCGAGCGCCGCAGGCCCCAGGTGTGGGACGTGCTCGAAGGGGTCATCCAGGAGCACCCGGTGCTGCTCAACCGTGCCCCGACCCTGCACCGCCTCGGGATCCAGGCCTTCGAGCCAGTGCTGGTCGAGGGGAAGGCGGTGCAGGTGCACCCCCTCGTGTGCACCGCGTTCAACGCCGACTTCGACGGCGACCAGATGGCCGTGCACCTGCCGCTGTCTTCCGAGGCCCAGTCCGAGGCGCGGGTGCTCATGCTCTCGGCCAACAACATCCTCTCGCCGGCCACCGGCAGACCCATCACCGTGCCCACTCAGGACATGGTGTTCGGGGCCTACTACCTCACACTCGAGGTGGACGGGGCGAAGGGCGAGGGCCTCACGTTCCGCCACGCCTACGAGGTCGAGCGCGCCCTCGACGAGCGGGAGGTGGACCTCCACTCCAAGATCGTCCTGCGCCCGCTCGCGGGTACCTCCCTGCACAGCGCCGTGGCGAAGGCACTCGAGGAGTCGCCGCCTCCCGAAGCGGGGGACGGAGCCGCCGCGGCGGCGACGGCAGGCGCGGACGGTGCCGAAGGCGCGGCCGGCTCGTCCGACGGGGACGGGATCTCGATGGTGACCACTCCCGGCAGGGTCCTGTTCAACAGCGCCATGCCGAAGGGCTTCCGGTTCGTGAACGACGTCGTAGGCAAGCGCTCCGTGCCCATCGGGGTGATCGTCGAGGAGATCTGCGCCAACGAGCCCAAGCACGTGGTGGCCGAGAGCCTCGACCGGGTGAAGGCGCTCGGGTTCCGCTACGCGGCGCAGTCGGGGCTCACGATCTCCATCGACGATGTGCGCACGCCCTCGGAGAAGCGGTCGATCCTCGATCGCTACGAGCGGGAGGCGGAGAAGGCCGAGACACAGTTCAAGCGCGGCATCATCACCGACGACGAGCGCCGTCAGAAGGAGATCGAGATCTGGACCTCGGCTACCTCCGAAGTCGGCCGGGCGATGGAGAAGACCCTTTCCTCGATGGCCTTCAACCCGCTCGACATGATGGTCGACTCCGGCGCTCGGGGTAACACCCAGCAGATCCGCCAGATCGCCGGGATGAAGGGACTCGTGTCCAACCCCCGCGGCGAGATGATCCCGAGGCCCATCAAGTCCTCGTTCCGCGAGGGCCTTTCGGTGCTCGAGTACTTCATCTCCACCCACGGCGCCCGAAAGGGCCTTGCCGACACCGCCCTGCGCACCGCTGACTCGGGCTACCTCACCCGGCGGCTGGTGGACGTGGCCCAGGAGCTGATCGTGCGCATCGAGGACTGCGGCACGACCCGCGGCATATGGCTGGACGACATGGTGCCCGACGAGGCCGGCAAGCGCTCGTACCTGGAGACGCGAGCGTACGGACGCGTGCTCGCCGAGGACGTCTCGCTCTCGAGCGGAGAGACCCTCCTCGCCGGTACGGTGCTCGACGACGACCTCGTGGCGAAGCTGCGCGACGACGCGAGTGTGAGCCGCGTCAGGGTCAGGTCGGTGCTCACGTGCGAATCCGAGCACGGGGTCTGCGCCATGTGTTACGGGCAGTCCCTCGCCACCGGGCAGCTCATCGAGCTCGGCGAGGCGGTGGGGGTCATCGCCGCCCAGTCGATCGGCGAGCCCGGCACTCAGCTCACCATGCGGACCTTCCACACCGGAGGTGTGGTGGGCGAGGACATCACCCACGGGCTGCCGCGAGTGGTGGAGCTCTTCGAGGCACGCACCCCCAAGGGCGCGGCGGTGCTCGCGCGCGACTCGGGTGTCGTGCGCATCGAGGAGGAGGAGGGCGGGCGGCGCCTTACGGTCGTCGCCGACGACGGGAGCGAGGAATCGGTGCTCGTGCCCGCACGCGCGCACCTCGAGGTGACCGCGGGCCAGGAGGTCGCCGCCGGCGACGCGCTGGTGGAGGGCCCGAAGGACCCGAAGGAGCTCCTCGAAGTGAAGGGCATCCGAGACACCCAGCAGTACCTGGTGGAGGAGGTCCAGAAGGTCTACCGGGACCAGGGAGTGTCGATCCACGACAAGCACATCGAGCTGATCGTGCGCCAGATGCTGCGGCGCGTGCTCGTGGCGGAGCCCGGCGACGCACCGTTCCTGCCGGGTGAGCGGGTCGACGCCAGGCTGTTCGCGGAGGTGAACCGCAGGCTCGTGCAAGAGCAGAACCGGCCGGCCGAGGGCCGCCCCGAGCTCATGGGGATCACCAAGGCCTCTCTCGCCACGGACTCCTGGCTCTCGGCGGCCTCGTTCCAGGAGACGACGCGTGTGCTAACCGAGGCGGCCATCGAGGGCCGTTCGGACCACCTGCTCGGGTTGAAGGAGAACATCATCATCGGCAAGCTCATCCCCGCGGGTTCCGGCATGGGGCGCTACCGCGATATCGAGGTCGACCTGCCCGAGGCGGCGGGTCTGTCGTTGCGCAGCTACGGGTACGAGGAGGAGACCGAGGACCTCGCTGCGTGGCTGCGAGACGTTGGCGGACCCGGGTCGCAGGCCCGGCAGGCCTCCGGGGTCGAGGGGGCCGTCGGGTACTTGGACGAGCCCGGCGGCATCGGCGGCGAGCCCGGCTACGGCTTCGGAGCCTCGGAGCCCGAGGGCTCCGGCGCGACCGCCACCTGGCGCACCGGTGACGGTGCGGGTGGGGACGGAGACGGGGCAGGGGCACCGGGCGCAGCGCTGGCGAGTGCGGCGGGCGAGGGCGTCGCCGGCAACGGCGCGGCGTCCGACGCGGCCTCGGAAGCCGAGCCCGCCGAAGGCGAGGGCGAGGGGCACCTCGACACCGGCACCTGACCCGCTCGTGCCGCAGCGCCCGAACGTCCGGCCTTCGCACAGTGCGTGCGCCGAGCCGACTGCGGCCCCGCACAAAGCAGCCGCCTACGGCCCTGCACACAGCAGGTAGTCTCTAAAGTCCCGGCAGTTCACTTCCGAGAGGTCACGCGTGCCCACCATCGAGCAGCTCGTCCGCAAGGGCCGAGCGACGAAGCAGACCAAGACCAAGACCCCCGCGCTGAAGGGTGCCCCCCAGCGACGGGGAGTGTGCACGCGCGTCTTCACGACCACGCCCAAGAAGCCGAACTCGGCGCTGCGCAAGGTCGCCCGCGTGAGGCTCACGAGCGGGGTCGAGGTGAGCGCTTACATTCCCGGCGTCGGGCACAACCTCCAGGAGCACTCGATCGTCCTCGTGCGCGGTGGCCGGGTGAAGGACCTCCCGGGCGTGCGCTACAAGGTGATCCGCGGAGCGCTCGACGCAGCCGGAGTGCGCGAGCGCAACCAGGCGCGTTCTCGCTACGGCGCCAAGAAGGAGGCCTGAGATGCCTCGAAACGGCCCGGCCACCCGCCGCGAGCTGCTACCGGACCCCGTCTACCGTTCGGTGCTCGTCACCCAGGTGGTCAACAAGGTCCTCTCGCGCGGCAAGCGGACGCTCGCCGAGCGCATCGTGTACGACGCGCTCTCGACGGTGCGCGAGAAGACCGGGGCAGACCCTGTGCCGGTGCTCAAGAGGGCGGTGGAGAACGCGAGACCGGAGCTCGAGGTGAAGAGCCGCCGCGTCGGCGGTGCCACCTACCAGGTGCCGGTCGAGGTGAGGCCCCGCAGGGCCACCACCCTCTCGATACGCTGGCTCGTGTCTTTCTCCCGCCAGCGGCGGGAGAAGACGATGGCCCAACGCTTGGCGAACGAGGTGCTCGACGCCGCCAACGGCACCGGGGCGGCGGTAAAGCGCCGTGAGGACATGCACAAGATGGCCGAGTCCAACAAGGCCTTCGCCCACTACCGCTGGTAGGCCGTCCGTCTGCCGCGGCCGACGGGGCCGTCTCCGAGCGCCGGCGTCCGGCGTCGAGGGGCAGCCCGGCGAGAGAAGTTTTCGATCCGTCCCCACCTAATTCATCCGAGAGTCTGAGAATGGCCGACGCACGCCCCATCCGAGAATTCCCACTCGCCAGGACCCGCAACATCGGGATCATGGCCCACATCGACGCGGGCAAGACCACGACGACCGAGCGGATCCTCTACTACACCGGAAAGAACTACAAGATCGGCGAGGTCCACGAGGGCGCCGCCACGATGGACTGGATGGTCCAGGAGCAGGAGCGCGGGATCACCATCACCTCCGCTGCCACCACCTGCAAGTGGCGTGACTGCTGGATCAACATCATCGACACTCCCGGGCACGTCGACTTCACCGTCGAGGTCGAGCGCTCCCTTCGGGTTCTCGACGGAGCCGTGGCTGTGTTCGACGCGGTCGCAGGCGTCGAGCCCCAGACCGAGACCGTGTGGCGACAGGCCGACAAGTACTCGGTGCCGAGGATCTGCTTCATCAACAAGATGGACCGCGTAGGCGCGGACTTCCCGCGCACCGTCTCGATGATCCGCGACCGCCTGGACGGCAGACCCGCGGTAGTGCAGCTGCCGATCGGGGTCGAAGGCAGCTTCAGCGGCGTCGTCGACCTGCTGCGCATGGAAGCGCTCGTGTGGGACGACGACATGGGCGAGAAGTGGAGGACCGAGCCGGTCCCCGACGCTCTCGTGGCCGCAGCCGACGAGGCACGTCATGAGCTGGTCGACGTGCTGTCCAACTACGACGACACGATCATGGAGCGCTACGTGGCGGACGAGAAGATCACCGCCGACGACCTGCGCAAGGCGCTTCGCAAGGGGACCATCGCAAGCGAGATCGTCCCGGTGCTCTGCGGATCGGCGTTCAAGAACAAGGCGGTGCAGCCCCTCCTCGACGCAGTCGTCGACTACCTTCCGAGTCCACTCGACGTCCCGACCCCGTCCGGCACCACTCCGAAGGGAGAGGTCGTCGAGCGAAAGGCCGACGACTCCGAGCCCTTCGCGGCGCTCGCCTTCAAGATCATGACCGACCCCTACGTCGGAAAGCTCACGTACCTGCGCGTCTACTCGGGCACGCTCGCCAAGGGCGCGACCGTGGTGAACGTGACCAAGGGTTCCCGTAAAGAGCGCGTAGGGCGGATCCTCCAGATGCACGCCAACCACCGCGAGGACAAGGACGCCGTCTTCACCGGCGACATCGTCGCGGCGGTCGGGCTCAAGGACACCACCACCGGCGACACCCTGTGCGACCCCGCGCACCCGGTCCTCCTCGAGGCTCTCACGTTCCCCGAGCCCGTCATCCACGTGGCGGTCGAGCCCAAGACCAAGGCCGACCAGGACAAGCTGGGCAAGGCTCTATACGCGCTCAGCGAGGAGGACCCGACCTTCCGCGTCCGCACCGACGAGGAGACCGGCCAGACCGTGATCTCGGGCATGGGGGAGCTCCATCTCGAGGTGCTGGTGGACCGCATGCTGCGCGAGTTCAGCGTGGACGCCAATGTGGGCAAGCCGCAGGTCGCGTACCGAGAGACGATTCGCAAGCACGTGGACAAGGTCGAGGGCCGCTACGTACGCCAGACGGGTGGGCGCGGCCAGTACGGCCACGTCGTCATCTCCCTGGAGCCGACCGGTCCCGGCGGGGGCTACGAGTTCGTGGACAAGATCACCGGCGGGGTGATCCCAAAGGAGTACATCCCCGCGGTCGACGCGGGAATCCAGGAGGCGATCACCAACGGCGTGCTCGCCGGCTACCCGGTAGTCGATGTGCGAGTCACCCTTACCTACGGCTCGTACCACGAGGTGGACTCCTCGGAGATGGCCTTCAAGATCGCCGGTTCTTTGGCGGTGAAGGAGGCCGCCCGCAAGGCGAGCCCGGTGCTCCTGGAGCCTGTGATGGCCGTGGAGGTAGTGACCCCCGAGGAGAACATGGGCGACGTGATAGGCGACCTGTCCTCCCGGAGGGGCAAGGTGGAGGGGATGGAGCAGCGGGGCACGACCCAGGTGGTGAAGGCCCTTGTGCCCCTGGCCGACATGTTCGGCTACGCTACCGACCTGCGCTCGCGGACCCAGGGTCGGGCCACGTACACGATGCAATTCAGCGCGTACCACGAGGTGCCGGACTCAATTGCCCGCGAGATCATCGCCCGGGCACGCGGCGAGTAGGAGGAGAGAGACAAGACATGGCCAAGAAGAAGTTCGAGCGCAACAAGCCTCATATCAACATCGGGACGATGGGTCACATCGACCACGGCAAGACCACGCTCACCGCGGGCGTGCTCGCCGGCTACCCGACGGTGGACGTGCGGGTCACGCTGACCTACGGCTC
>DATKIB010000131.1:0-6452 GCA_035509915.1 Acidimicrobiales bacterium
GCTCTCGTGGCGATCGACGAGGCCGCCGCCTCGGGTGAGGACGTGAGCGAGGCGTGCGGGCTGCTGGGGGTCACGCTGTGAACACGATGAACCAGCTGAACGAGCTCCACACGCTGCAGTGGGTGACGCCGTGAACGAGCTCCACATGCTGCTGGGACTCGCACCGTGAGCGAACTCACCGTTCGTTTGCCCGACGGCTCCACCAAGCAGCTCCCGGCGGGGTCCACCCCTCTCGACCTGGCCCAGACGATCGGCAAGCGCCTCGCCAAGGACGCGGTGGCAGCGAGCATCGACGGGGAGGAGGCGGACCTCGCAACGCTGCTCCCCGACGGCGCCGAGGTTGCGATCATCACCGCCGGCTCCGAGGAGGGTCGCTGTGTGCTGCGTCACTCGACCGCCCACGTCCTCGCCCAGGCGGTGACCGACCTGTGGCCCGGCGCCCGCTACGCGATCGGCCCGGCCATCACCGACGGCTTCTACTACGACTTCGAGCTGCCGGGCGGGGCGACCTTCAGCGACGAGGACATCGGGCGCATCGAGGCGCGCATGCGCGAGATCGTGGCCGAGGACCAGCTCTTCGTGCGCGAGGAGCACACGATCGCCGAGGGTCTGGAGCTGTTCGCCGACCAGCCGTACAAGCGAGAGATCATCGAAGGGGTGGGCTCGCAGGCCGACCTGGCGGCCGAAGCGGCCGGGGATATCGCGGCGGGCGCCGCCCAGGTGAGCACTTACCGCAACCCGCGCCGCGATCACAAGCACAGCGACGGCGGTCGCGAAGCTGGATTCGTCGACCTCTGCCGCGGGCCGCACGTGCCCTCGACGGGAAGGCTCGGGCATTTCCGGTTGCTTCGCGTCGCGGGCGCCTACTGGCGCGGCGACGAGCACCGGCCCCAGCTCCAGCGGATCTACGGCACGGCCTGGCAGTCCGAGCAGGCCCTGGCCGAGCACCTTCACCGTCTCGAGGAGGCCGAGAGGCGCGACCACAGGCGGATCGGAGCGGAGCTGGACCTGTTCTCCTTCCCTTCCGAGATCGGATCGGGGCTGGCGGTCTTCCATCCCAAGGGTGCGATGATCCGCCAGCTCATGGAGGACTACTCGCGCCGGCGACACCTCGACGCCGGCTACCAGTTCGCGTACTCCCCTCACATCACGAAGGCCGAGCTGTTCGAGGTCTCGGGCCACCTCCAGTGGTTCGCCGAGTCCATGTTCCCTCCGATGCAGCTGGAGGAGGGCCACGAGTACCGGCTAAAGCCGATGAACTGCCCGTTTCACATACTCATCTTCCGCTCGCGCCAGCGCTCGTACCGCGAGCTGCCGATCCGGCTCTTCGAGTTCGGGACGGTCTACCGCTACGAGAAGTCGGGGGTGGTGCACGGCCTGACCCGGGTGCGCGGCATGACCCAGGACGACTCGCACATCTTCTGCACCTTCGAGCAGATGCCCGCCGAGCTCGCCTCGTTGCTCGCGTTCGTGCTCGAGGTGCTTCGCGACTTCGGCCTCGAGGACTTCTACTTGGAGCTGTCCACGCGCCCGGAGGGCAAGGCCGCCGGCACCGACGAGGAGTGGGACCTGGCGACCGAGGCCCTGCGCGACGCGGCGACGGCGATGGGGCTCGAGCTCACGATCGACGAGGGCGGCGGCGCCTTCTACGGACCGAAGATCTCGGTGCAGGCCCGCGACGCCATAGGCCGGTATTGGCAGGTGTCGACGATCCAACTGGACTTCCAGGAGCCGTTGCGCTTCGGGCTCGAGTACGTCGGCGCCGACAACTCCCGGCACCGTCCGGTGATGATCCACCGGGCGCTCTTCGGCTCTGTCGAGCGCTTCTTCGCGATCCTCCTCGAGCACTACGCCGGGGCGCTGCCGACCTGGCTCATGCCGACCCAGGTGGCGGTGCTGCCGGTGCGTGACGACCACGACTCCTACGCCATCCACGTCGCGGACACCTGCCGGCGCGCGGGCCTGCGCGCCGAGGTGGAGCCCGCAGACGAGCCGCTGGGCGGCCGCATACGCAAGTGGAAGCTCGAGAAGGTCCCCTACGTGCTGGTCGTGGGGGACGACGACACCGCGAACGGCACCGTGGGGGTGAACGCGAGGGGGTCAGAGCGCCCCGACCGCGGCGTCGCGCTCGAGGTCTTCGTCGACGCGGTCGCGGCGGAGGTCGAGGCGCGCGGGACCCCGGAGAAGGGTGGGGGAGCGTCTACCTCCGAACGGAGCTGAGTGGATTGGACCGCCTCGCTCACCCGACGGTCTCGCCGCCGCCGAGGGCGACGTAGCGCCGATGAGCCTCGAGCAGCTGTGGGCCGGTTGGCGCAGCGAGTACGTCGCCTCGGTGGTCTCGCCACCTGCAGGCGGCGAGGAGGATCCCTGCGTGTTCTGCCGGATCGCCGCGTGCGGCGAGCCCGACGAGCGCAACGGCATCGTCTGGCGCGACGAGCTCAGCTTCGCGGTGCTCAACGCCTACCCGTACGCGAGCGGGCACCTGCTCGTCATGCCGGTCCGGCACGTGTCGGACCTGGAGGAGCTCACAGCCGACGAGTCGGCGGGGCTGTGGAGCGCGACCCTTGCAGCTCTCGGCGCGATCACGAGCGCCTACTCGCCGGACGGGATCAACATGGGGGCGAACCTCGGCCGCGCGGCGGGGGCGGGGATCCCTCGGCACGTGCACCTGCACGTGCTCCCGCGCTGGGCCGGTGACACCAACTTCATGACCTCTGTCGCCGGGGTGCGCGTGATGCCGGAGTCACTGCCAGAGAGCTGGCGCCGGCTGCACGCCGCCTGGCCCGCCTAGCCCACTCGATTTCCGAACGGCCGGAGGCTCGGACGGGTGTCTCGATAGATCCGCAGGTTGCCCACGCTTCCGAAGGATCGAGCGAGACGCCCGGTCGGGTCCTCGGTCAGCCGCTCGCCTTGGCTTTGGCGAGCTTGTCCGCGATGTTGGCGGGCACCACGTCGTAGTGGTCGTGCTCGACGCGGAAGCGCCCTCGCCCGCCGGTGAGCGAGCGCAGGTCGACGGCGTAGCGCTGGATCTCCGAGGAGGGTACGAGCACGGTGATCTGCTGGTAGCCGCCTTCGAGCGTGTCGGTGCCCTGCACGCGCCCGCGCCGGGAATTCAGGTCGCCGAGGATGTCGCCCTGCATGGCGGCCGGGACCGTGACCTCGAGGCGCGAGATGGGCTCGAGCAGCACGGGCGAGGCGAGGGCCATGGCCTCCTTGAACGCGAGCGAGCCCGCCATCTTGAAGCTCATCTCGGAGGAGTCGACCGGGTGGTACTTGCCGTCGAAACAGGTCACCTGCACGTCGACGACCGGGTACCCGTGCACCCCTCCCTGGGTCATGGCCTCTATCACCCCCTTCTCCACCGCGGGGATGTACTGCTTGGGGATGGCCCCTCCGACGACCTGGTCCACGAAGTGGAAGCCCTCGCCGCGTTCCAGCGGCTCGATCCGGACCGACGCCACGCCGTACTGCCCGTGGCCGCCGGTCTGCTTCTTGTACTTGCCCTCCGCCTCGGCCTGCTTGGCGATCGTCTCGCGGTAGGGGACGAGCACCTCCTCGGTCTCGATTTGCACGCCGAACTTGCGCTGTAGCCGCTCGGCGGAGACCGCGAGGTGGGTCTCGCCGGTTCCTCGCAGGATCGTCTGGTGCGTCTCGTCGACGCGTATGACGAAGAGAGCGGGGTCTTCGTCCTGTAGCCGGTGGAGGCCGGTCATGAGCTTGTCCTCGTCGCCCTTGGACTTGGGCCGGATCGCGATTGCGAGCAGGGGAGGGTCTGGCTCCGCGGCCGGCAAGCGCACGGGGGTCCCCTTGGGCGCCAGGGTGTCGCCGGTGGCGGTGTCGGAGAGCTTCGGCACAGCGACGATGTCGCCGGCCTGCGCCTCGCTCGCCGGCTCGACCTCGCGGCCGCGCAGTACCTGGAGGACGTGGAGCCTCTCGTCGCTGTGGGTGCGTGGGTTGGTGAGCACCGTGTCGGGACGGATCGTGCCCGAGAGCACGCGCAGCAGGGAGATCTTCCCGACGTAGGGATCGGAGATGGTCTTGAAGACGCGCGCCAGCGGTTGCGCGGAGGGGTCGGCGGCCACCTGCTGCTCGGTGTCCCCAGCGAGCACGGTCACCGGTGGGCGGTTGGCCGGGGAAGGGGCCAGCTCGGCTAGAAGGCTGGCGAGGCGGTCTATGCCCACCCCGGTCGTCGCCGACGCGCACACCACCGGGAACACGACCCCTTGAGCCATCCCGGTGGCGAGCGTGGCCTCGAGCTCCTCGGTGGAAGGCACGTCGCCCTCCAGGTAGCGCTCCATCAGGGCGTCGTCCCCGACGACGATGCCCTCGACGAGCTGCTCGCGCACCTGGTGCTCGGTGTCTGCGAGGTCGTCGGGGATCGGCCCCGAGCTCGCCTTGCCGCCGTCGTAGGTGATAGCGGTGTCGGTGAGGAGATCGGCGATGCCGCGCAGATCGGCCTCCGAGCCCACCGGCAGCTCGAGCGGAGCGACCCCGGCCCCGAAGGTCTCACGCAGCTGGGCGAGGGTGCGATCGAAGCTCGCGCGTTCGCGGTCGAGCTTGTTGACGAGCAGCAGGCGTGGCAGGCCCAGCTCGGCTGCGAGCTGCCAGGCCGCCTCGGTCTGCGCCTCGGGTCCCTCGACGGCGCTCACGACCACGACGGCGAGGTCCGCCACCGAGCACGCGGCGCGCACCTCGGAGAAGAAATCGGCGTAGCCGGGGGTGTCGAGAAGGTTGACCTTCACGTCCCCGACGGTGATCGGAGCGAGCGCCATCGACAACGACATGTGGCGCTTGATCTCCTCCGGCTCGAAGTCGCTGACCGTGTTGCCGTCGTCCACCTTGCCCTGGCGCGACAGTGCCCCGGTGGCGTAGAGCAGTGCCTCGAGCACGGTCGTCTTGCCGGCTCCGTTGTGGCCCACGAGGGCCACGTTGCGAATGCGGGACGGTGGATAGCTCGCCACCCGCTGACCTCCCCCTTGAAAGTTGCCCCTTGAGAGTTGCCCCTGGACAGTCACTTGGCCTTGCCCGGACCGCAGCTCTGCCCGGAACACTTCTGCGCCGGCGGCGGCCTCGTGCCGGCGCCCCACATCATGAGTCGGGCGCCGTTGGGGGGGAGCCTACTGGCGGCGGTCGTGTCCGTGAGTAGCCGCCCGGCGTCGTGCAGGGCACCCTCGGGGTGCCCGGGGGCCCGAGATAAGCTGGGGAAAGTCGTCGGGAGGAAGCCCAAGAGAATGTTCGATGGTCGTTGGCGCCACGCCGTGGACCGCACGACGCACCCGGTGGGCGAGGCGCTGGTACGAGCCCACGTAAACGCCGACGTGCTCACGGTCTTCGGGCTTGCCATGTCGGTTGTCACGGCGTTCGTCGTGGGCTCCGGCCACCTCGTGATCGCCATAGCCATGCTGTTCGCGACGGGTCTCCCGGACCTGTTCGACGGTCCCGTGGCGAAGGCTTCCGGTACGGCCTCGGCGCGCGGCTCGTTCTTCGACTCCGTGGCGGACCGAGTCTCCGATGCGTTCTTGTACGGCGGCATCTGTTGGTACCTCGCCTCGCGCCATCACGGCACGATGGCGTTGCTCCCCTTCGCGATCCTCGCGGTGGTGTCGCTCGTCTCCTACGAGCGCGCCAAGGCCGAGCTGCTCGGGTTGTCCGCTCGTGGCGGGCTCATGGAGCGAGCCGAGCGCTTCATCCTCATAGGGGTCTGTTTCCTCGCTGGGGCTGTCGCCTCCGCCGCCTTCGTGCCGGCTCTGTGGGTGTTCTTCGGGCTCGTGACGGCCACCGCCTTGGGCCGCTTCGTGAGGATCTGGCAGGAGGCCGAGGGCCCGGCGCGTCGCTCACCCGTCGGGGCCGAGCGGCTCGCCCGTGCTTCGGCGGGGCCCGGGGTGGGTGCGCCCGAGCTGCGCCGCCGGCGGGTGGCGCGTTGGCGCGACCTGCGCGCCGACTCGCGCTGGAAGGCATGGCGCGAGGCCCTCGCCCAGCGCGACGGCAACGGTGTGAGAGCAGCGCTGCACCGGAGGTCGGCCGAGCCGCTCAACCGGTGGTGGGCAAGGCGAGAGGCCGAGTCCACCGGTCGGCCGGTGAGGACCTGGCGTGAGCGTCGTCAAGCGCGTCTCGCCGATCCTTCGCGAAGGCTGCACGCTCGCGCGTCGCGCCACTCCGCTGGCGACCGCGGCGACGGCAGCTCCGACGGTATCTGAGCCTCGCCTGCGCGACCAGGTGGCCAAAGGCGCCTCGCTCGCTTCTGCTGCGCGCGCGCAGGCCGTCTACCTGGCGTACCGGGGGCTCGGAGCAGGGATGGAGCTTTTGCCCGAAGCCGCCGCCGAGGCGAGCGCGAACGCAGTGGGGCTCGCGCTCACCGTCGGACGTCGCGACGCGCGTGCGATGTACGCGCGGAACCTCGAGCGAGTCCTCGGCAGGAAGCTGGGCGAGCGCGAGGCGAAGGCTTGGGCCAG
>DATKIB010000132.1:0-15297 GCA_035509915.1 Acidimicrobiales bacterium
CCCTCCGCGCCTGACCGACGCAAGGGTCGCCTTCTCGCTCATAACGGTGATCGTCGTCATCGCTGCCCTCTCGATGTGCAGGGGGCCGACTGGCCCGAGGGTGCTCGCCCTACAGAGCATGACGGTGCTACCGACGGCCGCGCTCCCCCTGGCCACAGGGGGAGACGATCTCCCGGTGGCGGCGTTCATCCTCTTGGGACTGGTGCTGATGCAGAGGCGAAGACCGCTCGGGGCCGGGATAGCGCTCGGCATTGCCGCGTCGATGAAGATCACCGCGTGGCCTCTGGCCGGTATCGCCTTCCTCGCCGCACGCGATCGCGACGGACGGACCGGTAGACGTCCGGCTCTCTGGCTGATCGGGGGGATGGCCGCCGTGATGATCCCGGCCATCGTCCCCACGATGCTCGAGAACGTCCCCGCCTTCTTGGACAACGTCGTGCGCTTTCCACTGGGCCTCGCGGGGATCAGCTCGCCGGCCCAGAGCCCGTTGATCGGTCACCTGGTCGTGTCGCTGTTCCCGGGCATCCACCGCGTATTCACGATCTGTGTAGCGGGGGCTGGGGCCGTGGCGCTCGTCTGGGTCCTCGTCCGCCGCACGCCGCGGACTCCTGCAGCGCTGTCGCGGCTTGTCGGATGGGTGATGTTGCTCGCGATCCTGCTGGCTCCGGCGACGCGCATCGGGTACCTGCTCTACCCGATCAACTTCTTCGCGTGGTCGTGGCTGCTGTCCGCGGAGGACGCGTCGGGCAAGATCGCCGAGACGACGAGCGAGGAGCTCGAAAGGGTCGAGCGTTTCGAGATCGGAGAGCCTTCACGCGAGCCGGCGGCCTTCACGCGAACCTGATCGAGCTAAGAGGCCGAGCGAATGGTCAGCCTCACTGGTCGTTTGTGATCTCGAAGATCCTGAGCGTCACCGGGGTCGTCCCGGCCGACGTTGGTCCAGCAGACGCAGTCGTGCCGGAGCCGGCGGCCCCGCCCGTGAAGGTCTCCGGCATCACAGTCACACCGACCTCCCACTCGTAGCCGTTGCTGCCGGGGTGCTGGCCGAGCAACCGGTACCCACCGGCCGAGACCGGGCCGCGGCTCTCCACGCTCCAGCGCTCGGCCGGCAGCTCGAGGCGGAAGAAGTCGATGACATCCTGCTCAGACGCCGGCACCGACAGGCCGATCTGCCGGTCGTAGCTGCCGACTCCCTCGTTGACCGCCGAGCCCGGCACCGCCGTCGTCCCATTCGGCAGCGCCAGGGCTGCGACGATGTCCTTCGGAGGCAGGCCGCCGGCGACGATCGCGGAGAGCTGCGGGCCCGAGGCGACGGCGCGAAGCGGTGAACCGCGCGCCGTCGGGGTCGAGGTGCGCACCGGGGCCGGGGTGCCGCCGGTGAGGCCCGCGGCCACCGTGCCGACGACCATGAGCCCGGCCGCGATCGCCAGGACGATGAGAGCCAGGTGGGTGCTCGGACCGGGAGGCCTGCGCGGGGGGTCTGCGGAGCGCCTGATCTCCGTGGGCCCGGGGAGCTCGCCACCGTCCGCTCCCTGCCGGCCCGAGCCGCCTCGGACCAGGCTTCCGTTGGGGGAGCGAGTGTCGGCGACTCCGCGGCCTGGTTCCACGCGCGCAAAGTGTACGAGGACCGCGTCGACGGTACGTGTCCGTGTCGAAGTCACTGAAAGTGAGTAGTCATCTACAAAGCGCGTTGACCTTGTGACAGACCACGCTTACAGTGGTGGCACGAGGGCTCGGCGCCACCGCCGACCCGAGGGGGGTGCCACGTCCCCTGGACGCGTGGCCGGGGGGCCCGGGCTCGTTCAACCGAGCCCGTGAGGAGAGGTGCGGGGGCGACGAACCAGAGCGCTCGTCGCCCCCGTCCCGCGTCAGGCGTGAGGGCGCTCAGGGTCCGGGGGCGGCTTCCCAACCGAAGTGGTCCAGTGGCCCGTGGCCGGCGCCGAGCTGCCATCTCGATCCGCCGCGTATCGCGGAGTTGACGAAGGACTTGGCGCTGCTCACGGCCTCGAGGAGCGGGGTGCCGCGCGCCAGGAGAGCCGCGATGGCGGCGGACAGGGTGCAACCGGTCCCGTGGTCGTTGGGCGAGGGCACCCTTTCGGCTTCGAGGACCGTGGTGCCGTCCGCCCAGACGAGGACGTCGGGGGCGTGCGCGCCTTCGAGATGGCCACCTTTGACGAGCACGGTGCGCGCGCCGCTGTCGCGAAGCGCGTGCCCCGCCGACACCATGTCCTCGAGGTCTCTCACTTCGGACCCGGTGAGCATCGCGGCTTCGTGGACGTTGGGGGTGAGGACCTCGGCCAACGGGACGAGCAGGTCAAGGTAGGCCTTCACGCCGTCCGCGTCGAGCAACGAGTGGCCCGTCGAGGTCACGAGGACGGGGTCCACCACGAGGTGGGGGAGCTCGCCGTCGGCCGCCCTGGCGGCGACCGCCGACACGTTGGCAGCGCTCGCGAGCATCCCGGTCTTGACCGCCGCCACGGGCAGGTCCCCGAGCACGGTGCTGATCTGGAGGTCCACGAACTCGGGGTCGAGGCATACCACCCCTCGCACCTCGTAGGTGTTCTGGGCCGTGACCGCGGTCACGACGCTCGTGCCGAAAACCCCGAGGGCCGCGAAGGTCTTCAGATCCGCCTGGAGGCCGGCGCCGCCCCCGGAGTCGGAGCCGGCGATCGTCATCGCGACGGTTGGGTTCAGCGCTCCGCCGATCTGCGAGTGCGAGTGGGTGAGACCTCGGACCCGATCTCGCCATTGCGCACTCTTGATCCCCGCGTCGGTGAGAGCTCGGCGATGCCCTGCGTGGGCGAGGAGGCGCTACCCAGGAAGCGGCGCGGGATGCGACCCGCGAGGCGCGCCAGGCGGCCCGCCTCCACTGCGAGGCTCACGGCGGCGGCCATTCGAGCCGGATGACGCGCTCTCGTGATCGCCGACGCCACCAGGACCCCGTCGCAACCTAGCTCCATTGCCTCGGCCGCCTCCGAAGCCGTGCCGATGCCCGCGTCGAGGATCACCGGGACGCCGCAGGTCTGGGCGATCAGTGAGATGTTGTGCGGGTTGCGGATGCCGAGCCCGCTGCCGATGGGCGCGCCCAGCGGCATCACCGCCGCGCAACCGGCCTGCTCGAGTCGGCGGGCCAGGACGGGGTCGTCGTTCGTGTAGGGGAGCACCACGAACCCGTCGTCGCACAGCTGCTGCGCCGCCTCGAGCAACTCGAGCGCGTCCGGCAGGAGGGTGTCCTCGTCCCCGATCACCTCGAGCTTCACCCATTCGGTGTCGAAGGCTTCGCGAGCGAGCTTGGCGGTGAGCACAGCCTCGGCTGCGGTGAAGCAGCCAGCGGTGTTGGGCAGCACCGTGACGCCGCGTGCGCCCAGCACCTCGAGGATCCCGCCTCGGGCGGCGCGCTCCACCCGGCGGACCGCCACGGTCGCCATCTCGGCCCCCGAAGCCGCGAGGACCCCGTCCAGTGCCTGCGGGCTCTGGATCCCGCCAGTACCGAGGACGAGCCGAGACCGCATCGCGCGCCCCGCGATGACGAGCGGGTCGTCGATGGCGGGCTCGGTCATCTCTCAGCCCCCCGCGGCGGCCGTGACGATCTCCACCTCGTCGCCGGCCTCTAGGATCTCTTCCGCCCAACCGCTCCTCGGGACGACCTCACGGTTACGGGCCACTGCAACCCCCTCGCGAGACGCGCACCAGGATGCGACGAGGTCGGCGACGCTGCTGCCGGGTGCGAGCCCGTGGCGCTCTCCGTTCACAGTGAGGGCGAGCGCGCCCGGCACGACCTGCGGGTCGATTGATGTGCCGTTGCGGTCGGTGGCGGTCGAGCTCAACGTGACCAGCCTAAGCCCACCGCGCGCGCGGAGATTTCCGTGCTGGAGCCTGTCCCGTGCTTCACCCCTGCGGCGGTGTGCTCAGGCCGCCCCCGACACCTGGAAGCGGCACGGCGAAAACGGCGCCAGCTGCGAGGGAAGGTCCTTTCCCTCCAACAAGGCGCAAACGGCGTCGGTCGTGAGCGGAGCGAGGAGGACCCCGTTGCGGTAGTGGCCGGTCGCCACCAAGAAGCCGGTCAGCTCGGAGGGCGCCGGCGCGCCGACGATGGGCGCGTTGTCGGGAGATCCGGGTCGCAGGCCCGCGATCGCCTCGTCGAGCTGGAGCTCTGTCACCGCGGGCACGAGCCGGTGCGCGTCGCGCAGGATCTCGTAGACGGCCCCGGCGGTCACCGAGGTGTCGAAGCCCTGCTCTTCGACGGTGCCGCCGATGACGACCGTGCCGTTTGATCGCGGCACGAGGTACACGTGACGCCCGTTCACGAAACCGCGAAGCGTTCGCTCGAGCACGGGAGGACCGGGCGCGGACGTCGTTCGCATGATCTGTCCCTTCACCGGCCTCACCGGCGGGAGAAGGGCCTCGGGGACCCCTCCGATGTCGCCCGACCAGGCTCCGGCGGCGAGGACGACGACAGGCGCACGGACGATCGATCCACCCTCGAGGCTCACCCCCTCGACGGAGTTTCCCGCCCGCTCCACCGCGACGGCGCGCACGGCGTGAAAGGAGCAGCCCGAGCGCTGCGCTGCCGCGATCAGCGCGGCCACGAGGAGCCTGTTGTCGACCTGGTGGTCCCCGGCCGCGAACATCGCGGCGCGGATCCCCGGAGCCAGGTTCGGCTCGAGCAGTCGCGCCCGCCGAGCGCTCAGCCACTCGACCTCCAACCCGAGCTCCTGCTGGAACCCGTGGAGCTCCTCGAGCAGCGCCAGGTCGGCCTCCTCCGCGGCGACGAGAAGGGTGCCGCACGCCAGGTAGCCGACGGGCAGGCCCGAGGCGGCTTCGAGTTGCCGGGCGAACTCCGGCCACAGAGCGGCCGACGAGCGGTTGAGCGCGAGCAGGGGCTCCTCGCCGTAGTGCACCTCCGTGACCGGGGCCAGCATCCCCGCCGCAGCCCACGAGGAGCCGCTCCCGGGGCTCGGGTCCACCACTGCCACCCGCATCCCGGAGGAAGCGGACTTCCACGCGATCGAGAGCCCGATGACTCCCGCACCCACCACCACGACGTCGAAGGAAGCACCTGGGGCAGGGGGCGTCGTCTGGGTGCCGCCCCGTGCCCGGGCCGCCTCTGCGGGCCCCGGACGGCGGTGCACGAGAAGGTCGTCCACGCCCTGTATCCTAAGGAAGCGGCATCCCAGCGGTGCCCAGGGGTGCAGGGCCAACGTCGTCCCGGGCAGCAGCTCACCTCGTGCAACTTCTGCAATCTTGTCCGACCGCTAAGGCGACCCGAGTGACGACACAGCACCATCCAGACAAGGGCCTCTACGACCCTGCGTTCGAGCACGATGCCTGCGGCATTGCGCTCGTGGCCGACCTCCGGGGTCGGCGCAGCCACACCCTCGTCCACCAGGCGCTCGAGGCGCTCGAGCACCTCGCCCACCGGGGGGCGACCGGGGCGGAGGTGGCGACCGGGGACGGAGCGGGGATCCTGACCCAGATACCCCACGGCTTCCTGCGAGAGGTCCTCGACTTCGACCTGCCGGGCGAGGGCCGCTACGCGCCCGGGATCGTGTTCCTGCCGGTCGACCCTGACGACGCTGCGAAAGCGGGACGCAGGATCGAGGAGCTGGCCGAGGAGGAGCAGCTCGTGGTCCTCGGCTGGCGCGACGTGCGCACCGAGCCCTCAGGGCTGGGCGCGAGCGCGATCGCCTGCATGCCCCGGATACGCCAGGTGGTGGTCGCACCCCGGGGGGAAGCAGAGCTCGAGCCGATCGCGATCGACCGACTGGCCTTCTGCCTGCGAAAGCGGATCGAGCACGAGCTAGAAGGCGTTTACGTGCCGTCTCTTTCGGCACGCACCATCGTCTACAAGGGGATGCTCACCGGCCATCAGCTGCGCGAGTTCTATCCGGACCTCTCGCACCCGTCCTTCGACAGCGGCCTCGCGCTCGTGCACTCACGCTTCTCCACCAACACGTTCCCCTCGTGGCCGTTGGCACACCCCTACCGCTTCTTGGCGCACAACGGTGAGATCAACACCTTGCGCGGCAATCGCAACTGGATGCGCGCACGCGAGGCGCTGTTGCGCAGTGCCCTGCTCCCGGGCGACCTCGAACGCCTCTTCCCGGTCTGCGAGCCGACGGCGTCGGACTCCGCCTGCTTCGACGAGGTGCTCGAGCTGCTTCACCTCGGCGGCAGACCGCTGGCACACGCGGTGCTCATGATGATCCCCGAGGCCTGGGAGAACCACACATCGATGGACCCGGCCCGCCGGGCCTTCTACCGCTTCCATGCGTCGCTCATGGAGCCGTGGGACGGGCCTGCGGCTGTCGTCTTCACCGACGGGACGGTGGCAGGGGGCGTCCTCGACCGCAACGGCCTGCGACCGGCCCGGTACTGGGTGACCGAGGACGGGCTCGTGGTGCTGGCGTCGGAGGTGGGTGTGCTCGACATCGACCCGCAGAAGGTTGTGCGCAAGGGACGCCTCGCGCCGGGACGGATGTTCCTCGTGGACACCGCACAGGGTCGCATCGTCGACGACGACGAGATCAAGGCGCGCCTCGCGCGCGAGCACCCCTACGCGCACTGGTTGGAGGACGGCCAGGTCCCCCTCGAGCAGCTCCCCCCGAGGGTGATGCTCACCCCTCAACACGCGTCGGTGGTCAACCATCAGCGCCTCTTCGGCTACACGAACGAGGAGCGCCAGGTCATCCTCTCGCCGATGGCGAGGACGGGAGCCGAACCGCTCGGCTCGATGGGCAACGACGCTGCGGTCGCGGCGATATCCGACAAGCCGCGGCTCCTCTACGACTACTTCACCCAGCTCTTCGCACAGGTCACGAACCCGCCTCTGGATGCAATCCGAGAGGAGCTCGTCACCTCGACCCGCTCGAAGCTCGGCCCCGAGCAGAACCTGCTCGAGCCCACCGCCGAGTCGTGCAAGCAGATCATCCTGCCCTATCCCGTGGTCGACAACGACGACCTGGCCAAGCTCCTCTACGTGAACGAGCACGGCGAGACACCCGGTTTCAAGGCGTTCGCGATCGACGGGCTCTTCGAACCAGCGGGGGGTGGTGCGGCGCTCGCCGCGGCGATCGAGGACGTGCGGCGCAGGGTGAGCATCGCGATCGCCCTCGGCTCCAACATCATCATCCTCTCGGACCGAAATTCCAACGAGCACGTGGCGCCGATCCCGTCCCTGCTGCTCACCGCCGCCGTGCACGAGCACCTGGTGCGCGAGAAGACCCGGACGAGGGTGGGCCTGGTGGTCGAAGCCGGCGATGCCCGTGAGGTGCACCACGTCGCCCTCCTCATCGGGTTCGGCGCCTCGGCGGTCAACCCGTACCTCGCGCTCGAGACCGTCAACGACATGATCGCCACCGGACTGCTCGAAGGTGTAACCCCGCGCCAGGCGCGCACCAACTATCTCAAGGCTCTGGCCAAGGGCGTCATCAAGACGATGTCGAAGATGGGCGTGTCCACGGTGGCGTCCTACACCGGTGCGCAGATATTCGAGGCCGTGGGCCTCGCGAGCGACATGGTCGACGAGTACTTCACCGGCACGACTAGCCGGATCGAGGGCGTCGGCCTCGACGTGCTCGCCGAGGAGGTGGCGGCGCGGCACCGGTTGGCGTACCTCGACAGGCCCACCGAGCGCGCCCACCGGGAGCTCGAGGTGGGAGGGGAGTATCAGTGGCGTCGCGAGGGTGAGCTGCACCTGTTCAACCCCCGCACGGTCTTCAAGCTCCAGCACGCCACCAGGTCCAAGCGCTACGACATCTTCAAGGAGTACACGCGCCTCGTAGACGACCAGGCGGGACGGCTGGCCACCCTTCGCGGCCTGCTGCGTCTGCGCGACGGGGTGCTCCCGCCCGTCGCATTGGACGAGGTCGAGCCGGTGACCGAGATCGTCAAGCGCTTCGCTACCGGCGCAATGAGCTACGGGTCGATCTCGGCGGAGGCTCACGAGACCCTCGCCATTGCAATGAACCGCCTCGGCGGCAAGTCCAACACGGGCGAGGGCGGCGAGGACGCCGAGCGTTACGTGCCCGACCCCAACGGCGACCTGCGGCGCAGCGCCATCAAGCAGGTGGCCTCTGCGCGCTTCGGGGTCACGAGCGAGTACCTCGTCAACGCCGACGACCTGCAGATCAAGATCGCACAAGGGGCCAAGCCCGGCGAGGGCGGGCAGCTTGGGGGTCACAAGGTCTACCCCTGGATCGCCAAGACACGGTTCTCCACCCCGGGTGTCGGGCTCATCTCGCCTCCGCCCCACCACGACATCTACTCGATCGAGGACATCGCGCAGCTGATCCACGATTTGAAGAGCTCCAACCCGGCGGCGCGCGTGCACGTGAAGCTGGTGGCCGAGGTGGGGGTGGGTACCGTCGCGGCCGGGGTGGCCAAGGCACGTTCGGACGTGGTGCTCATATCCGGCCACGACGGGGGCACGGGAGCCAGCCCGCTCAGCTCCATCAAGCACGCCGGGATCCCCTGGGAGCTCGGCCTCGCAGAGACCCAGCAGACCCTCGTGGCGAACGGGCTGCGCGACCGGATCGTGGTGCAGGTCGACGGGCAGCTCAAGACCGGGCGCGACGTGGTCATCGCCGCTCTGCTCGGGGCCGAGGAGTTCGGCTTCGCAACCGCACCACTGGTCGTGTCGGGGTGCGTGATGATGCGCGTCTGCCACCTCGACACCTGCCCCGTCGGGATAGCCACCCAGAACCCCGAGCTGCGAAAGCGGTTCACCGGCAAGCCCGAGTTCGTCGAGCACTTCTTCCAGTTCGTGGCCGAGGAGGTGCGAGAGCTCCTGGCGTCGCTGGGCCTGCGTTCCCTGGAGGAGGCGGTCGGCCGGGTCGATCTGCTCGACACCCTCGGGGCGGTCGAGCACTGGAAGGCGAGGGGGCTCGACCTCTCACCGGTGCTGGTCTACCCGCACCAGGGTCCTCCGACCGACAGGCTCTGCACGAAGGCCCAGGACCACGGCCTCTCCAAAGCACTCGACCACCGGTTCCTGGAAGCTTGCAGGCCCGCGATCGAACGCGGCGAGAAGGTCACGATGGAGCTCGACATCACCAACGTGGACCGCACGGTGGGGACGCTGCTCGGATACGAGGTGACCTCTGCACGCGGGGCGGCAGGACTCGAGGACGACACGATCGTCCTCACGTTCAGGGGCTCTGCGGGACAGAGCTTCGGAGCCTTCGTGCCGCGCGGTGTCACCCTGCGCCTGTTCGGCGACGCCAACGACTACCTCGCCAAGGGGCTTTCGGGCGGCCGAGTCGTGGTGCGCCCGCCCACCGCCTCGCCGTTCGCGGCCGAGGAGCAGATCATCGCGGGCAACGTGATCCTCTACGGAGCCACGGCCGGCGAGTGCTACGTGTCGGGACGGGTGGGGGAGCGCTTCTGCGTGCGCAATTCCGGTGCCGTCGCCGTGGTGGAGGGAGTGGGCGACCACGGCTGCGAGTACATGACCGGTGGCCGCGTGGTCGTGCTCGGTCCGACCGGGCGCAACTTCGGAGCGGGGATGTCGGGCGGGATCGCCTACGTCTACGACCCCGAGCGCCTGTTCACGCAGAACGTCAACCACGAGATGGTGGAGCTCGAGCCCACGGACGAGACCGACCGAGGCTGGCTCTTCGACACGGTCGAGCGCCATCAAGCCGAGACCGGTTCTCTGGTCGCGGCGAAGCTGCTCGGTGCCTGGGCCAGCGCGGTGTCGGACTTCGTGAAGGTGATGCCCCGTGACTACCGAAGGGTGCTCGAGGCCACCCAGCGTGCGATCGAGCAGGGCACCTCCGTGGACGAGGCGGTCATGGCCGCTGCCCACGGCTGACCAGGGCGTGCGAGCAGATGGGTAAGCCCACCGGGTTCGTCGAGTACCCGCGGCGCACACCCGTGCGCCGGCCGGTAAAGGTGCGCTTGCGCGACTGGCACGAGGTCTACGAGCCGTTCGAAGAGTCCGAGTCACGCAGGCAGGGGGCGCGTTGCATGGACTGCGGCATTCCATTCTGCCACGAAGGCTGCCCGCTCGGGAACCTGATCCCCGAGTGGAACGACCTCGTCTACCGCGGGGACTGGTACGACGCGATCGAGCGGCTGCACGCCACCAACAACTTCCCCGAGTTCACCGGGCGGCTGTGCCCGGCACCGTGCGAAGGGGCTTGCGTGCTCGGGATCAACTCCGATCCGGTCACGATCGAGCGGATCGAGTACGAGATCGCGGAGCGCGCCTTCTCGGAGGGTTGGGTGACTCCGCAGGTCGCCGCCAACCGCACCGGCAAGTCGGTGGCGGTGGTCGGCTCGGGCCCGGCCGGGCTCGCGGCGGCGCAGCAGCTGGCGCGCGCCGGGCACAGGGTGGTGGTGTTCGAGCGGGGCGAGAGGCCGGGCGGGCTGCTCCGCTACGGGATCCCCGAGTTCAAGATGGAGAAGGCGGTGCTGGACAGGCGCCTGCGCCAGCTCAGTGCGGAGGGAGTGGAGTTCCGCTGCGCGACCTCTGTCGGACCGGGCGAAAAGCGCGGGCTCGGCTCCGCGTGCGCCCCTGACGTGGAGGTGGTGAGCGCCGAGGAGCTGGCAGCGAGCTTCGACGCGCTGGTGCTCGCCGGAGGTGCGACGCTGCCGCGTCCGTTGGAGGTGGCCGGAAGCCACTTGGGAGGAGTCCACTTCGCGATGGACTACCTGAAACCCTCGAACCTCGTGCGAGAAGGAGTGCTCGAGGCCTCGCCGATCAGCGCGAAGGGCAAGCACGTCGTGATCATCGGCGGTGGAGACACCGGGGCCGACTGCCTCGGCACGGTGCACCGCCAGGGAGCGCTCAGCGTGCACCAGCTGGAGATCCTGCCGCATCCCCCCGACACGAGGCCGTCGGACAACCCATGGCCTACCTGGCCGTTGATCTTCAGGACCTCCTCGGCGCACGAGGAGGGCGGCGAGAGGGTGTACGGCGTCAATGCCAACGAGCTGGTCGGTGATTCCTCGGGGAATGTCCGCGCTCTTCGCTGTCACGAGGTGGAGATGGTGACGAGCTCCGGCCGCGTGTCCTTCGAGCCGGTCCCCGACAGCGAATTCGAGCTCGACTGCGAGCTGGCCCTGCTGGCGATGGGATTTCTCGGGCCCGAGCGCCACGGGGTCGTCGCCGAGCTCGGTTTGGAGCTCGATTCGAGAGGCAACGTCGCCTGCGACTCGAGCTGGCAGACGGGGCGCGAGGGCGTGTTCGTCTGCGGCGACATGGCGCGGGGCCAGAGCCTGATCGTGTGGGCGATCGCCGAGGGGCGCTCGTGCGCCGCTTCGGTCGACAGGTGGCTCGTGGGGCAGACGGCGTTGCCGGCCCCTCTCGTGCCGGGCCAGCTGGCGCTTCGCTGACCCCGGAGGGCTCAGTAGCCGGGGGGGTGGTCGAGGACCCGGCGGGGGTTGTCGACGAGCATCGTGCGCAGCTGCTCGTCTGTGACGCCGCGCTCGGTGAGCATGGGGATCACGTCGTGGCTTATGTGGAGGAAGTTCCAATTCGGCTGCGCCTGACGGATGAAGTCCTCGTCGAACCAGTCCATGTGGCACGCCGCGTCGTGCGATAGCACCATCTTCTCGGCGAGACCCAGCTCGCACATGCGGGCCACGGTGTCCACGCGAGAGGCGGTGGGGCAGTAAGCCTCGACTCCGAAGCGGTCCATCCCGAGGAGCGAGCCGGCGTCGACCAGCTTTCGCAGATACTCGAGGTCGGTGGAGTCCCCACTGTGGCCTATGACAACGCGTGAGAGGTCCACTCCCTCCTCGCCCAGCACCCGCTGCTGGTCGAGCCCGCGCTCGCTGCGGGCGTCGGTATGCGTGGAGATCGGCAGGCCGGTGCGACGATGGACACTGGCCACCGTGCGCAGCACCCGCTCGACACCAGGAGTCAGGCCCTTGTGGTCTGTGGCGCACTTGAGGATCCCGGGCCTCACCCCGGAGCCGGCAATACCATCTTCGATATCGTGGAGGAAGAACTCTTCCAGCGCGTCGACCCCGCTCGAGTTGAAGGCTGCAGTTCGGAAGTCGAAGTAATGCGGCAGCTCGTCGTAGGTGTACAGGCCCGTGGCGACCACGATGTTGAGGTCGACCTGCGCCGCGATCTCCTGCACCAGCTCGATGTCGCGCCCGAGGCCGACCACGGTCAGGTCGACGATCGTCGACACGCCCGCCGCCGCGAGCTCCTGGAGCCGCTCGACCGCTTGCACCACGCGAGCCTTGCGATCCCAGCCCGTCGGCCAGTTGGCGGCTACCTCGGGGGAGAGCACGAATACGTGCTCGTGCATGAGCGTGGTACCCAGCGAGGCAGCGTCGACCGGACCGCGTACGGTGTTGATGAGACCCATTGGCCCTCCCTTTCGGCCCCGTCATCCTGTGCCTCCGGAGTAGCTCCGGGCAAGCGAGAGGACCTCGTCGACGTAGGACTGCGAGTGGTTGTAGGTGAAGACGGCCGCCCCGATGTCCTTGCCGTTTGCAGCGCCGTTGGCACAGAGCAGGCGCGCTGCGGCGTAAACCGCATCCACCGGGTCGTAGGGACTCGGGGGGCTCGAGCCACCGGGCGGCACGGGCTCGTCGTACTCGGCGAAGGTCCCTGGTTCGAACTGCATGGGGCCCTCGGCGCCGGCGTAGTTGGCCCCGGAGTGGACTCCTGGTAGGTCCGAGGTGCCATTGGAGGACTCGACCGTCCCGATCCCCGCCAACACCGACCAGGGCAACCCCGGACAGCTGGTAGCGGCACGACGGTAGAGATCGAGCATCTGAGGCGGGAGGCGCAAGGCTGCCGGGCCCGGCGAAGCGCTCGGCACGAGCGCCCCGCCCATGGCTCCGAGGCCCATCCCGGCGAGCGGGCCGGATCCCGCCAGCACACCGACCCCGAGAGACAGCAACATGACGGCTGCGCAGGCGAGCGCGGTCGCGAGGACCAGGAGTCGCAACGGTGATCTGAGCAGCCTCGGCTCCCGTCGTGCGGTTCGGCGCTGGACGTGGGCGGAGGGCGCGACGTCCGGTGCGCTCGCTGCGAGTTCGTGCGAGGTGAGCCGGAGCTCAGAGTGAAGAGTCCACCTGCTCGAGCGGAGGCGGTGGCGGTGGCGTCGAGAGATTGGACACCGCAGCGCGGCGTCGTGTCAAGGGCTCGCGCGGGCGCCGCCGGAGTGCGAGTCCGGCTACCTGGTCGAGCCTGCCCATCGGCTGGACCTCTAAGCTCCGGGCATGAGAAGCACCATGCAGCATGGGCCCCTCCTGATCAGCGGCATCCTCCGCCACGGCCAGCAGGTGCACGGCGACAGCGAAGTCGTCACGGTCCAGGCGGACGGGTACCGGAAGGCGAGCTTCTCGGAGGTCGCCTCAAGGGCCGAGCGCCTTTCGAAGGCCCTCTCGAGGATCGGCGTGGGCAGGGGAGACCGCGTCGGGACCTTCGCTTGGAACGACCAGGAGCACCTCGAGGCGTACCTGGCGGTCCCCTCCATGGGGGCGGTCCTCCACACCTTGAACGTCAGGCTCTTCCCCGAGCAGCTGTCGTACGTGGTCAACCACGCCGAGGACAAGGTCGTCATCGTGGACGGCTCGATCGCTCCGCTCTTCGCCAGGGTGCGCGACGAGTGCAAGACGGTCGAGACCGTCGTGATGGTGGGTGAAGGCGACACCTCGGGGCTTGGAGAGGTCGTCGCCTATGACGAGCTGCTCGCAGGAGAGGAACCGGGCTTCGAGTGGCCCGTGCTCGACGAGACCGAGGCCGCGGCGATGTGCTACACGAGCGGCACCACGGGCAACCCGAAAGGCGTCGTCTACAGCCATCGCTCCACGGTGCTGCACTCGTTCGCCGGGATGTCCGCTAACTGCATCGGCGCTTCCGAACGCGACCGCGTGCTCGTCATCGTGCCGATGTTCCACGCCAACGCCTGGGGGATCCCCTACACAGGCTTCTTCGCCGGATCCGATCTCGTGATGCCCGAGCGCTTCCTCCAAGCAGAGCCCCTGTGCAGGGTGATCCATGAGCAGCGCCCGACGCTGTCGCTGGGCGTGCCGACGATCTGGAACGACGTGCTGCGCTACAGCCAGACCCACGACGTCAACCTGTCCTCGTTGAGGCTCGTGACGGCGGGCGGCTCTGCGGTGCCCAGGTCCCTGATGGAGGCCTACGACGAGCGCTTCGGGGTCCGGATGGTCCAGGGGTGGGGGATGACCGAGACCAGCCCTCTCTGCGCCATCGGCTTCCCCCCGAAGGGGGTTCCGGTGGAGGAGGAGATGGACTGGCGGGCGAAGACGGGCCGGGTGGTCGCAGGCGTGGAGCTGCGCGTGGTCGACGAAGAGGGGCGGGTGCTCCCCAACGACGGCGTGGCGGTGGGGGAGTTCGAGGTGCGAGGGCCCTGGATCACCGCCTCGTACTACGGCGACGAGAGTCGCGAGCGCTTCGACGGCGGCTGGCTTCGCACCGGCGACGTCGGCAGTCTCGACCGCAAGGGCTTCATGCAGATCTCCGACCGCACGAAGGACGTGATCAAGTCTGGAGGCGAGTGGATCTCGTCGGTGGAGCTCGAGAACGAGGTCATGGCGCACCCGGCGGTGTTCGAGGCGGCGGTGATCGGGGTGCCCGATCCCCGCTGGGACGAGCGCCCGCTCGTGGTGGTGGTGCCCGCGGAGGGCGAGAGCCCTAGTCCCTCCGAGATCCTGTCTTTCCTGTCCTCGAGGGTGGCTCGTTGGTGGCTCCCCGAGCGCTGGGCGTTCGTGGACGAGCTCCCGAAGACGTCGGTCGGCAAGTTCGACAAGAAGGTCCTGCGCGTGCGGGCCGCCGACGGCAGCCTGGAGGTCGAGCAGGCCGACCTTCCGGCCCACGACGGCTGAGGGCGGTGCCCGCCGAGGAGCTTGCGGAGCGTCTCTCGGCGATCGCCGAGGAGCTCGCCGACCTGGCTTACGACCGCCTGCGGGAGGCGGCGGCCGCCGTGGCGGACCGCGGTGGACCGGACCCCGCTCTCATGGCCGAGGAGCGAAGGCTGACCCGGGCCCGGCGAGCCGTGGAGAAGGCGGCGGACCTCCTCGGTGCGCCAAGGCCGGACGGCTCGCCCGCTTAGACCAAGGCATTGAGCGCGTCGATCAACTGGCGCAGACGTCCGTAGTGCATCCGGTCGAAACGAAGGGCCAAACGCGGCAACTCGAGGTGGTCGCCTCCCGAGCGCTCGGGCGAGAGCGGCTTGGTCGGCCGGATGCTCCCGCTCACGATGTCGGCAAAGCGCTGGTTGAGCTCCGAGAGCTGTGCTCGCGTGGGAAGCACCTGGAGGCGCAGGACGAGCAGGTCTCCTACCCACCGTAGCGAGTGGTAAT
>DATKIB010000133.1:0-8216 GCA_035509915.1 Acidimicrobiales bacterium
GCCGCCAGGCCGGCCACCGCCTCGGCCTGGTGCGGCGCGAGCTCCACCACGAGCGATCCGTGCGGCGCGAGCCAGTGCGGTGCGAGCGAGACGATGGTCTCTAGCGCCTCTCGACCCGTGTCGCCGGCTACCAACGCCTCGCGCGGCTCGTGGTCGCGTACCACGGGATCGAGGACCTGCCACTCCGCCGCCGAGACGTAGGGCGGGTTGGACACGACGAGGTCCAAATTGCCGGCGAGCCCGGGGTGCAGGGCATCGAACCACGATCCCTGCGCCAGGCGAACGCGCCCGGCGCTCTGCGGGTCGGTGCACGCGAGGAGGCTCAGGTTGTCGCCGGCGACTGCGAGCGCGTCCGCGCTGTCGTCGGTCGCCCACACCTCGAGCGGGGGCGATCCGTCCAGCCCTGCCTCCGCGGCGAGCGAGAGCGCGATCGCTCCGGAGCCGGTGCCGAGATCCACCGCGTGCAGCGTTCGGGTTCGCGTTCGCGTCGGCCCAGGGCGTAGTGCGGCACTGCGCAGCTCCTCGAGCGCGCACGAGACCACCTGTTCGGTCTCGGGCCGCGGGATCAGCACCCGGCGGTCGACTCGCAGCTCCAGGGTCCGGAAGGCCCATGTACCGAGCACGTACTGCAAGGGCTCCCCCGCCCGCCGGCGAGCGACCATGCGCCGGAGCTCCTGTGCGACGTCGTCGGGCACTTCCTGGCCGGCGATTCCGAGATGCGGCATGGCTGCGTCGAGCATCCACCGGGCCTCCGCGCCCGAGCCGAGTAGGTCTGCGGTCTCGCGGTAGAGCTGCGCAGCTTTGCTCACGCGCTCGACTCCACCTGTGCGCCGGCAGCGAGCTGGCGCTCGCGCTCGTCCTCGAGGAGAGCGTCGGAAAGCTCGTCTAGGTCGCCGTCGAGCACGCGATCGAGCTTGTGGAGAGTCAGCTTTATACGATGGTCGGTGACGCGGTTCTCCTTGAAATTGTAGGTGCGGACCTTCTCGGACCTCCCGCCACCGCCCACTTGGTTGCGTCTCTGCTCGGACTGCTCGGCCTGCTGGCGGTCGGTCTCGAGCCTCAGAAGGCGCGCCCGCAGGACCACCATGGCCCTGGCTCGGTTCTGGATCTGGCTCTTCTCGTCCTGCATCGAGACCACGATCCCGGTCGGCACGTGGGTCACCCTCACGGCCGAATCGGTGGTGTTGACCGACTGCCCGCCCGGCCCGGTCGATCGGAAGACGTCCACGCGCAGGTCGGCGGGGTCGATGTGGACGTCGACCTCCTCCGCCTCGGGGAGCACGGTCACGGTGGCTGCCGACGTGTGGATGCGTCCCTGGGACTCGGTCACCGGAACGCGCTGGACACGGTGGGTGCCGCCCTCGTGCTTCATCCGCTGCCAGGCATCGGTGCCCTTCAGCATGAACGTCGCCTCGTTGAGACCGTCGCGCTCGGAGGGGCTCGAAGAGAGCACCTCCATTCGCCAGCCGTGTCGCTCGGCGAAGCGCCGGTACATCTCGAACAGGTCCCGGGCGAACAGGTTCGCTTCCTCGCCCCCCTCGGCGCCGCGGATCTCGACGATCACGTTGCGACCGTCGTTGGGGTCACGAGGCACCAGGAGAAGGTGTAGCTGCTCCTCCAGCGCCTCCAGCGCCGACTGCGCCGTGTCGAGCTCGCCGCGTACCAATTCGCGGTCCTCCGCCGAAGCTTCGGCCAGCATCTGGCGTGCCGTCGAAAGGTCGGCCTCCGCGTTGCGCAGACGGCGGCCCACGGTGACGAGCTCGTCGAGCTCCTTCTCACGGCGAGACACCTGCTCGAGACGCGTCCGATCGGAGACGATCACGGGGTCGGCGAGCTGCTCGAGTACCGACTGGTGCTCGGCCTCCCAGGCGCTCAGGCGCTCAGGGTCCATGGCTCGTCCGAGTTACGGCCGGCCGAGCGACCGGAGCCCGGTCCTGGGGTGGGGCTCAGCGGCGCGTGGACGGGGCTGCGGGAGCCGGGCCACTCTTGCGGCCGCGCGTCCCACGCTGCCCGTAGCGGCGCTGGAAACGCTCCACCCGGCCGCCCGAGTCGACGAGCTTCTGCTTCCCCGTGAAGAAGGGGTGGCATTCGTTGCACAGCTCCACGTGGAGCTCGGGCTTGGTCGAGCGCGTCGTGAAGGTGTTGCCGCAGGAGCAGCGGACGTTGGCCTCTACATAGGAGGGGTGGATCTCGGGCTTCATGGTGCCTCCATCTTAAGGGGCCTTCTCGCGGGCGCGTGCAGGGCGTGCAGCCTCATGGGCCCCTGGGTCCCTTGACGCCTTGTGGGCAGTCTGCGGACGCCGGCCTCAGACCGGCGGGGCCGGGCCCTTGGCGATCTCGGCCAGGAACTCGTCGTTGCTCTTGGTGGAGCGGATCTTGTCGATGAGCAGCTCCAGTCCGGCGGCGGCGCTCCCATCGGCGGCGAGGGCGTTGAGCACCCGGCGAAGCTTCCACACCTGCTGGAGCTGTCCCCTCTCGAAGAGGAGCTCCTCGTGGCGGGTCTGGCTGGCGTTGACGTCGATCGCCGGATACAGCCGGCGCTCGGCCAGCCGCCGGTCGAGCCGCAGCTCCATGTTGCCCGTACCCTTGAACTCCTCGAAGATGACCTCGTCCATCTTCGATCCCGTCTCGACGAGCGCCGTGGCGAGGATCGTGAGTGACCCACCCTCCTCGATGTTGCGTGCTGCACCGAAGAACCTCTTCGGCGGGTAGAGGGCCCCTGAGTCGACCCCACCGGACATGATCCGGCCGGTGGCCGGTTGGGCGAGGTTGTAGGCCCGCGACAGGCGCGTGATCCCGTCGAGGACGATCACGACGTCCTTGCCGAGCTCGACCAGCCGCTTGGCCCGATCGATGGTCAGCTCGGAGATCGCTGTGTGCTCGTCGGAAGGACGGTCGAATGTCGAGGCGATCACCTCGCCCTTCACCGAGCGGCGCATATCCGTGACCTCTTCGGGGCGCTCGTCGACGAGCAGCACGATCAGGTGCACTTCGGGATTGTTTGCTTCTATCGAGTGCGCGATCTGCTTGAGGACGGTCGTCTTGCCGGCCTTGGGCGGCGAGACGATCATGCCGCGCTGGCCCTTGCCCACGGGAGACAGCAGGTCGATGATGCGAGTCGTGACCTCCGCCGAGCCGGTGGTCTCGAGGCGCAGCTTCTCGTCGGGGAACAGCGGCGTGAGGTCCTCGAACCGAGGCCGGTTGCGCGCTTCGTCGGGTGTGAGGCCGCAGATGGAGTCGATCCTGATGAGAGCCGGGAACTTCTCGTTGGAGGCTGCCGGGCGGCTCGCACCTTCCACGTAGTCACCCTTGCGAAGGGCGAATCGGCGGGCTTGGCTGATCGAGATGTAGACGTCCTTCGAGCTCGGCAGGTAGCCCTCGGCGCGCAGGAAGCCGTAGCCCTCGTCGCGCAGGTCGAGCAGTCCTCGCACTGGGACCAGCTCGCCGGAGTACTGCGCCTCGGAGCCGCCGCTCTGCGGCTCCCGCTCGGCACTGTGGCCGCCGGGCTGGCGGCCGCGCCGGCGACGACTGCGCCGGTTGCCCGGCTCCCCACCACCTGCCTGGGTCTGTGCCTGGGAGGACTGCTGACGGTTTTGCACTGGCGCTGCTCCTTGCCGAGGGCCCGTGGCGACGTGATCGAGCTGACCGTTGGCCGTCACCGAGTCGGCGCCACCTGACGCGACGTCGACGTCCGATGCACCGGCGCTGGGCTGCGCAGCTGCCTCGGGAGCTCCATCGACGGACTCGCCGTTCGCGTGCGAGGTCCGCTCGCCGTCGGACCTACCTTGGTCAGCCGGCGCGTCCTGGTCGTCCTGGGCAGCCGCGGCGCGCCGGCGCGCCCCGGGCGAGCCGTCGCCGTTGGCGGAGCCCGCGCGCACGACGTCGACCCCCGCTGCGCGCAGGATCTCGTCGATGATGTCGGCCTTCTTCGTGCGCGAGCTCATCTCCAACGACATCGCCTCGGCGATGGCTCGGAGCTCGTCGCGCTCTTTGCGTTCGAGTACGGACCGCTCGAGCTGTTGCTCTGCAGCCATTCAGCACCTCGCTAGGTTGCGTCCCTCGGGCGCACAGGGTTGTGTAATTGCCCGCTCGCCCGGGACACTGGACAGAGGGTTACGACGCCGGACGGATATGTGTACCGGCTCCGCCACCTTCCCCCGACCTTAGTGGAGTACCGCCTCCGGACGATGACTCCGAGCGGACTCGTCGCCTGAAACGCTCCTACCGTTGTAGGGGGGCGGCGGTGCCACAACTCTACCCGACACCGACGCTCACGGGCAACAACACCGCCGCCTGACCTTTTCTTCCCCAGCTCTTGGTCCCCCAAGACTCGCGGTGATCACCGGCCCAGCGGACCTCTAGAGGCCCATGGCGTCGAGTACCGCGGCGTAGTCCGCCGGAACCGTCGTCGGGACCGAGATCTGGCTGATGGCGAGGTCGGGGTCCTTGAGTCCGTGGCCGGTGAGCACGCAGACCACCGTCGAAGCAGCCGGAGCCCCCGTCTTGAGCAACCCGGCCACCGAGGCCGCGGAAGCCGCCTCGCAGAACACCGACTCCTCCGAAGCGAGGAACCGGTAGGCGGCCAGTATCTCGTTGTCGGTGACCGCTGTGATCGCCCCCCCGGACTCGCTCGCGGCAGCCGTCGCCCCGTACCACGAGGCCGGGTTGCCGATGCGGATCGCGGTCGCGACCGTCTCGGGATGCTCGATCGGGTGACCTTCGACGATCGGTGCCGCACCAGCGGCCTGGAAGCCGAACATCTTCGGTAGCTTCTTCGACCTACCCGCGTTGCGGTATTCGCAGTAGCCGCGCCAATAGGCGGTGATGTTCCCGGCGTTGCCGACCGGGATGCAGTGGATGTCGGGGGCCTCGCCGAGCGCGTCCACTATCTCGAAGGCAGCAGACTTCTGGCCTTCGATGCGAAAGGGATTGATCGAGTTGACCACCGTCACCGGCGCTCGGTCCCCCAGGACTCGCACGATGGACAGAGCCTCGTCGAAGTTCCCGCGCACTTGGAGGACCTTCGCGCCGTGCACCAGACCTTGTGCCAGCTTGCCCAGCGCGATGTGACCCTCCGGGATGAGCACGGCGCAGGTGAGCCCGGCGCGCGACGCGTAGGCGGCGGCCGAAGCTGACGTGTTACCCGTCGAGGCGCAGACCACAGCTTTCGCCCCCTCCTCGAGCGCCTTCGAGATCGCGAGGGTCATGCCCCGGTCCTTGAACGAGCCCGTCGGGTTCAACCCTTCCAGCTTCAGCAGGACACGAGCACCAACGCGCGCGGACAGGCGCGGCGCTTCGAGGAGCGGGGTGTCTCCCTCCAGCAATGTGACAACGGGCGTCGCGTCGCTGACGGGCAGGAAGTCGCGGTAGGCATCGACTACTCCCGGCCACGAGCTCATCGATCGGAGTCCTCGTCACCCACTATGCGCAGCACCCCTCCTATGTGGTCCACTGCATCGAGGCTCCTGAGCCCGTCGAGGGTCTGCATGAGGTCGCCCTGGCGAGCAACGTGCGTAACGAATATGAGCCTCGCCTCGTCGCCCATGCCCACCTGCTCCATGGAGCGGATCGAGACCTCGTTCTCCCCGAACACCGACGCCACCGAGGCGAGCACGCCTGGCCGGTCGGCTACGTCGATGTTGAGGTACCAGGCGCTGCGCAGGTCGTCGGCGCGATGTATCCGGGCCCTGGGTCTTCGCTCTGCCGGAGCCGAGAAGCCCGCCCTCAGATGACGGGCAGCGTCGATGAGGTCTCCCAGCACGGCCGAGGCCGTGGGCCGTCCCCCCGCCCCGCGGCCGTAGAGCATCAGCTCCCCGGCTGCCTCGCCCTCGACGAACACGGCGTTGAACGCACCACGGACCGAGGCGAGAGGGTGGGTGCGGGGCAACATCGCAGGGTGCACGCGCACCGATACCTCCGGCGAGTCGCCGGAGGTGCCGTCGCTCCCCGCCGCCGTGCCGTCGCTCCCCACCGCCGTGCCGGTGCGCTCTGCTACGGCCAGCAGTTTCACGACGAAGCCGAGCCGGCCGGCGAAGTCGACGTCCACCGGGTCCACCGACGAGATTCCCTCGCGCGCCACGTCGGATGCGACGACCTCGCAGCGGAACGCCAGGCTGGCCAGGATCGCCGCCTTGGCCGCGGCGTCGTGGCCGTCCACATCCGCACTCGGGTCACGTTCGGCCAGCCCGAGCCTCTGGGCCTCTTCGAGCGCGTCCGAATAGGAGAGTCCCTGCTCGGACATCGTGGTGAGGATGAAGTTGGTCGTGCCGTTCACGATCCCCATTACCCGCCGCACCTCTTCGCCTGCGAGAGACTGGCGAAGGGGCCGGATGATCGGGATGGCTCCCGCCACGGCCGCCTCGTAGAGGAGGTCGACGCCCGCTGAGGAGGCCGACTCGGCGAGCGCCGCGCCGTGGGCTGCGATCAGCTCCTTGTTCGCGGTCACCACCGGCTTGCCCGCCGCGATCGCCGCCTCGAGCAGGCCTCGTGCCGGGTCGATCCCTCCGATCAGCTCGACGACGACGTCCACGGAGGGGCTGCTGACCAGGCCCTTGGCGTCGCCGGTCAGCAGCTCCGCGGGTATGCCTGGGCGAGCCCGCGAAGGATCGGCCACCGCCACGCCCACCAACTCGAATCGCACCCCGGAGCGCTCTTCGACGGCCTCGGCATCGCCGAGGAGGAGCGACACGAGCGCCTTGCCCACGTTGCCCGCGCCGAGCACGCCGACACGCACCGCGCGCTCCTTGTCCATCGCGATCACGCTACCGCCAGCAGGCATGACTCCTGCGGCTCGACCTGTGACGGGGGCGGAGGCAGTTCACGCGTCCAGACGCAGCAGGTCGTCCTCGTCCTCCCTGCGCACGACCACCCGGTACCGCCCGTCGGCCACGAACACGACGGCGGGGCGGGGCACCTTGTTGTAATTGGAGGCCATCGCGTACCCGTAGGCGCCGGTGACCGGCGTGGCCAGCACGTCGCCAACTGCTACGTCCTCCGGGACCCGGGCGTCCGCCACCACGACGTCGCCCGCCTCGCAGTGCTTTCCCACCACCCGCACGGCGCGAGGTCGCGGGGCGTCCGTGGCGCGAGGGAGAAACGCCTCGTAACCGCTCCCGTACAGCACGGGGCGGGGGTTGTCGCTCATGCCTCCGTCCACCGCCAAGTAGGTGCGGATGCCTCGCAGCTCCTTCACCGTGCCGACCCGGTAGAGGGTCAGTCCGGCGGTCGCGACGATCGCGCGGCCGGGCTCCGCGGTGACTCGCGTCGAGCCTGCGATCCCGGCTGCCCCGCAGGCGTCGTGCACCGAACGTGCCCACTCGGCGATCGAGGGCGCCTTCTCCCTTGCCACGTACGGGACGCCGAGCCCCCCGCCGACGCAGAGCTCGGGCAGCCCGAGAGGGGTGAAGAACTTGGCCAACACCTCGACTTCCTCTGCGAAGGACTCCACCCTGAACACCTGGCTGCCTATATGGGCGTGGATGCCGACGAGACGCACCCCCCGGACGGCGCGCAGCCGCTCGACCGCTTCGGCGGCCGCCCCGGACGAGAGGCCGAAACCGAATTTGGAATCCTCCTGTCCAGTCCTGACGAACTCGTGGGTGTGGGCCTCGACGCCGGGCGTCACGCGGACCAGGACCGTGGCCGCGCGGGCGTCGTTGACGAGTCCAGCAAGACGGTCGATCTCGTCGAAGGAGTCCACGACGATGCGGCCGACCCCCGACTCGACGGCCCCGGAGAGCTCGACGTCGGACTTGTTGTTGCCGTGGAGGACGAGACGGGAGGCGGGCACACCGGCGGCGAGCGCCACATGCATCTCCCCGGCGGTGGAAACGTCGAGCCACATGCCTTCCTCGTGCGCGAGAGCGGCCACGGCCCTGCACAGAAAGGCCTTGGTGGCGTAGGCGACCCCCTCGCCCCAGGCACCCACCGCCTCCCGGCAGCGATTACGCAGGTGTGCCTCGTCGTAGACGAAGAGCGGAGTCCCGAGCTCGTCGGCGAGGGCCACCAGGTCCACGCCCCCCACCGACAGCCTTCCGCCCGCGCCGACGCTGGCGGTGATGGGCAGGAGGGTCGCACCTACCGGGCCCTCGTCCGGACTCGGCGCACCCTGCGCGTGCGCAAGCGCCTCGCGACCTCCCGGGTCTTCCAGCGCGCCTGTGAAGGGCGTCTGCATCGGAGAAAGGCTAATGCCGCTGCCGCGAGCTGCTTCTCGGCGA